>JBBRBA010000013.1:0-49166 GCA_038206285.1 Geobacterales bacterium | reverse complement strand
TGGGATCAGTAAAAACAGTTCACAGTTCACAGTTCACAGTTCACAGTTCACAGTTCACAGTTCACAGTTCACAGTTCACAGTTCACAGTTCACAGTTCACAGTTCACAGTTCACAGTTCACAGTTCCCGCCGTCAGCCTTTCACAGTTCCCGCCGTTAGCCTTCAAACAGTTCACAGTTCCCGCCGTTAGCCCTTCACAGTTCCCGCCGTTAGCCTTCACAGTTCCCGCCGTCAGCCTTTCCCGCCCTTAGCCTTATAATGCCCGATCAGGCCGCTTATCAATTTCTTAACAGAGACTACCCTATTCAGTAAAGATGCAATATCACCCACATATCCAAGTCGTTGCGCAATTAGTAGCTGGGTTTCTGCTTCAGCAGTAGAACCCAGTGCAATATGGAGAAACTGCACAAATTCTTTTTCAGAATTTCTTGCTGCACCTTCAGCAATGTTTGAAGGGATCGAAACCGCGGCTCTACGTAGCTGACTGGTCAATCCATAAATCTCTTCTTTTGGGAAGTCCTTTGTTATTGCATAAACTTCAGCCACAAAATCCATACTGATCTTCCAGGCGTTCAACTCTTTATGATCCTTCATCTGAACCTCTTCGGAATCTGGAACCAGCTGAAACCTGAAAATCGGGAACAGCTGAAACCTGAAAATCGGGAACTGGGAACTGGGATCAGCTGAAACCTGAAAATCGGGACTGGGAACTGGGAACAGCTGAAACCTGAAAATCGGGAACTGGGAACTGGGATCAGCTGAAACCTGAAAATCGGGAACGGGGAACTGGGATCAGTAAAAACAGTTCACAGTTCACAGTTCACAGTTCCCGCCGTTAGCCCTTCACAGTTCCCGCCGTCAGCCCTTCACAGTTCCCGCCGTCAGCCCTTCACAGTTCCCGCCGTTAGCCTTCAAACAGTTCCCCGACAGTTAACTTCACCAAACGGGCTTCATATTTTTTCTGAACGGAGAATAGATGCTCCTTGTAAGAAATACCTGCCTTTTCACACTCTTTTTCGATCGCCAGGCGAGTTTGCCTGACTTCGTCAATAACCTGATCTTTCATCCTGGATTTCCTCCATCAATTCTTCCGGTGTACAGACCACTGGCATGGTGTACCCCATCGAGCGCACAATCTGCTCGATTCTTCGCAACATAAAGGCGTTGGCAATATGCTTGCAGTTCCATGTTACCAGATAATCAATGCCATGCACAGCAGGGATAGCGATGTGGTAAGCGTCAGCCTGTGCCCGTTCGGGCAGGCGTATCTGCTCGCTGATAGCTTCAGCAAGGGCAGCGATTCGTTCGTCAACCGCAAGAAGCGGCATATCCGCCACAAGTTGCAAACGAAGGCCCTGTGCAGAGAGATCTCCGTTGCTGATTTCATCCAGCACGATCGGTGATATGTACGCATCAAGGTGAGGGAGCACGCTGTTTCCACCACTCAACAGTAATTTCCTGACGGGCAAGCACAATGATGTCACGACTCTGCCGCGCCACACGATAGCTGATAACACTGGTTTCAAGATAGATGGTTCGTTTCAAACGCTTGCCCTCCCGCCTGTACCTATTAACCCGTTTTTCCAGTCTTGCCCCGGTCCTCGAGCCCTTTAGGCCCCAGAGGGTCCGAACCTTTCTCCCAGTTCCCAGTTCCCAGTTCCCGGTTCCCAGTTCCCGTTCCCTATTCACTGCCTTTCAGCATCATCCGCCCCACCCACTGGTTGGCAAACTGCCAGGCTATCCGGCCGCTCCTGTCACCCTTGGCATGTGACCAGTCGATCGCATCTTTGGCGATATCACAACCCATATCAGCAGTCACTGCGTGACGCTCGCACAGCCTCTTGACCCATAACCTGCTGACTTCCACATACTGCTCCTGCGTAAAAGGGTGAAAGCCCACCCAAAGGCCAAAACGACCGGAGAGGGAGATTTTCTCCTCCACCGCTTCACCGTGATGGATTTCATTGTTCATCAGCATGGCACCGCGGTTGTCGCTCTCATATTCTGGGAGCAGGTGCCGCCGGTTAGAGGTGACATAGATGAGCGCATTTTCCGGCGGCGCATAAACAGAGCCGTCCAGAGCGCTTTTGAGCATCTTGTAGCTCGACTCGCCGGTCTCAAAGGAGACATCATCGGCAAAAATGATAAAGCGGTACGGCTCACCCCTGATCGCGTCAACAATATCAGGCAGATTGATCAGGTCGGTCTTGTCGACCTGAACCACCCGCAGCCCCTTGTCAGCATAGGCATGAAGAATTGCCCGCACCACCGAAGACTTGCCTGTCCCCCGTGTTCCCCAGAGAAGAACATTGTTGGCCGGGAACCCGGCAAGAAACTGTCGGGTATTCTCTTCCAGCACCGCCTTCTGCCGGTCAATCCCGAGCAGATCTTCAAGCTGCATGACAGCCCCGCCATCAACGCCTTCAAGATGACCGCTCATGGCATGCCTGCGCCAGACAGCCGCTTTGGTGCTTTTCCAGTCAACCGCAGCGAGCGCTCTCGGGAGAAGTCTCTCCACGACAGTCAAAACTCGCTGCAACTGTTGTTCAAGTTCAGCATTCACTATTCACTCCTTAACGAGGACAAATTTGATTTCTGCAAAAATACAGTGCTATTTCAGGCAGCTACCACATTTTCCACAAAAACTGTGGATAACCTGTTGACAAAGGTGTTGATAGACAGCTAAAGGGACATTTTATACAGTTATTTTTGCTCTATGCCTGTTTTTTAAGCAATTAATATTGCCAATAATTACAGCATGTTACAATTACAGCATGCTAAATCAACCAGTTACAACAAGACCATTAAAGTCTTTTGTTCGCGGCTATTGCATTATTTCATAGTTGCTGTTCATAACAGGTCGAAATCATTCACTGTGAATAAGTTAATCCGCGTGCCGGCACGCTCCTGCGCTGACGTTCACGCCCCAACAATTTTCGACACCGGCACAGCAGTTTTCACAATCTGACAAACCTTTGCAGCAGCAATCTTTTTGCTTCCAGAGCCTCTTCGCTTCCGAGCAACAGCGAGATTAGCGCATAAAGCAGTACTGCCGCCAGAACAGCAAGACCCAGGACTCCGCTTTTAAGCAGTTTTTCTCCGGACAGCGACCAGTCCAGTTGATGCAAAATAGCCCCGGCCAGCAAACAGGCAGGGATAGCCGCCAACAGACTTCTGCCGGCAGTAGCAGTAATTCTTAGCCCGCCAAACACGCCTATCCTTCGGCGCAACAGATAAAACAGCAGCAGCATGTTAGCGCCGCCGGCGATGGAAGACGCCAGGGCAAGACCGGCATGCTGCATGGTACGCATAAGCAGAAGACTGCAGATCAAATTGACAACAAAGGCGACAAAAGCGGCAAATACCGGCGTCCGTGTATCCTGCAACGCGTAGAAGGCAGGGGCAAGGACTCTTACCATGGCGACACAGGAGAGCCCGAACGAATACTGCACCAGGGCTCTGCCGCACTGTTCGGCTTTGACATAATCAAACTCCCCCCCCATGAAGAGGAGACTGAATATCGGCGTAGCACAGACCACCAGACCGGCCATTGCCGGAATCGTAATGAAAAGCATCAGTCGCAGGCCAAACTGGAGAGAATCTTTTAACCCCTCGACATCATTGGCAGCGGCCTGGCGGCTCATTGAAGGGAGTACCGCCTGCGCGACCGAAACAGTAATGATCCCTTGCGGGAATTCGAAAAGACGCTGGGCGTAATAAAGATAGGAGACACTCCCCTGGGGCAGAAGGGAGGCGAGGATATTGCCGACTGTCAGGTTCAGATAGTAGACACCGACACCGAAGACAGACGGCCCCATAAGCAGGGCGATCCTGCGAACCGCCGGGTTGCCGAAATCGAAGCGGGGCCGGACGGGAAACCCCTTGCGCCAGAGTACCGGCAGCTGCAGCAGCAGCTGCAACAGTCCGCCGATCAGCACTCCCACAGCCAGGGAGACGATCGGCACCGTAAAAAAGGTGTGCAACAGGGCAGCGCAGAGGATCATGGCAACATTGAGGAAAACGGTGGAGATTGCCGGAGTGAAGAAGTGGCGCAGTGTGTTGAGTATCCCCATGCAGAGCGCCACAAGGCTGACGAAAAAGATGTACGGGAACATCAGCCGGTTGAGCAGAATTGTCAGTTCAAGCTTGCTTGGCTCGGCTGAGAAGCCGGGGAACATCAGGCCGACAATCTGCGGGGAAAACAGGATGCCAACCATTGTCACCAGAGCCATAACGATGGTCAGGAGAGTGAAGCAGGTATTGGCCAGTTCCCGGGCCTCCTGTTCTCCCTGGCGGGTGTATACTTCAGAAAAGGTCGGTACGAAGGCCGAGGTCAGAGCCCCCTCGGCAAAGAAGCGGCGCAGCATGTTGGGTATCTGAAAAGCGGCGAAGAAAGCATCAGTCGCAAAACCGGCGCCGAACAGGCGGGATACGACCATATCGCGCACCATCCCCAGAACCCTGGAGAGCATTGTTGCTCCACCCAGAACACCGGCAGCACGAGCTATATGCTTTTTCTCGGACAATTATAAAACCCCGTTAAAGGCAACTTTAACGGGGTTTGTACCATAAACGGCTCTAAAGGGATAATTTTTTATCCGATAATCCTGGCAAGACGCGCCTTCTGTTTCTCCAGTTTAGCCTGACCCTCGTCAATAATCTTGATCAGTTCGACCTTCGCCTCATGAGCCAGATCCTTCCCCTTGTCAAGGATTTCCTCGGCACGTTCGCCTATTGTCTCTACCATACCGTGAACATTCCCGGCAAAATCATCGACTATATCCTCTGTCTGCCGTCTCACCTTGCGACTGTAGCGGACAATATCCCGTCTTGTCTGCCGCCCTGACTGCGGTGCAAAGAGGAGCGCTGCAGCTGCTCCGAGCAATCCACCGGCAACCAGCATTATCCCCCCCACAACCACACTGTTTCTGCTCTCACTGTCATCCATATTGAACCTCCTCTTGATCGTCTATCTGGCCATCCTTGCTGTCATCCCTGTGAACCTTTATTCTAACGCATTTTTTTTATCTGTAAAGACGATGAAAAAATTGACCGGCAGCAAGCGCAGACATATAATCCGCAATCATGAATAGAGAGAGTATCAAATCGCGCCGACTGCCGGCGGAATGGGAGGAGCAGGACGGAGTTCTGCTTGCCTGGCCGCACAGCGAAACTGACTGGAACCCGCTGCTGGGACAGATCGAGCCGGTTTCTGCCGAAATAATCGCTGCTATCAGCCGTTTCGAGCGGGTAATCCTGATAGTTCCTGATGAAAAGGCGGCGCTGGAGCAGCTCAAAGCGGCAAAAACAGACCTGACGCGGCTCACCCTTACAGTCATTCAGACCAATGACACCTGGGCAAGGGATTTCGGACCGATCACCGTTTATGAAGATGGCGTCCCCCTCCTCCTTGATTTCGGTTTTAACGGCTGGGGTCTGAAGTTTCCGGCTAACCTGGATAACCGGATAAATCGCCTGCTTGCCGATCAAGGACTCTTCACTTCCCGGATCTCACTGCGCCCTCATATCCTTGAAGGCGGGAGCATCGAAAGCGACGGCGCCGGAACGCTCCTGATTACCGCCACCTGCCTGCTAAGCAGCAACAGAAATCCACACCTTAGCCGAAAACAGCTTGAAAAGATGCTTGCGACAGAGTTTGGCGCTGATCATATCCTCTGGCTGCAGCACGGCTATCTGGCAGGAGATGACACCGACGCGCATGTTGACACTCTCGCCCGCCTCTGTCCCGATGACACAATCATTTACGTTTCATGCGACAATCCGGCAGACGAGCATTTTCCGGAACTTTCCCTGATGCAAAAAGAACTCGAATCGTTACGTACCCGTAACGGCTCTGCTTTCCGCCTGTTGCCGCTGCCGCTGCCGTCACCCTGTTTCGGCAGCGAGGGAGAACGGCTCCCGGCAACTTATGCCAATTTTCTGATCATCAACGGCGCGGTTCTGGTGCCGACCTACAACGACCCCTGTGATGCTGCAGCGCTTGCACTGATCGGCTCGGCATTTCCAGACAGGGAAATCATCGGCATAGACTGCCGTCCGGCAATCCTGCAGCACGGTTCTCTGCACTGCCTGACAATGCAGCTCCCGAAAGGAACCCTCTCATGAATACTCTCAACATAGCTCTCATCCAGCAGAGCTGTACAGGCAACCGCACGGATACCATAGCAAAAAGCGTAGTCATGATTCGCCAAGGCGCGGCGCAGGGTGCAGAACTCGTCATCATGCAGGAACTGCATACCAGTCTCTATTTCTGCCAAAGCGAAGCCGTTAGCGGCTTTGACCTGGCAGAACCGGTTCCGGGGCCGTCCAGCGAACTGTTCGCTGCGCTGGCAAAGGAACTTGGCGTCGTTATCGTCACCTCGCTTTTCGAGCGGCGCGCAGCCGGACTCTACCACAACACCGCAGTCATCCTTGAGCGTGACGGCTCAATTGCCGGCAAGTACAGAAAAATGCATATTCCGGATGACCCAGGATTTTACGAAAAATACTACTTCACTCCCGGTGACCTCGGCTTCAGGCCGGTAGAGACATCTGTCGGCAGACTCGGGGTGATGGTCTGCTGGGATCAGTGGTATCCTGAAGCTGCCCGGCTCATGGCACTTGCCGGCGCCGATATCCTCATCTACCCGACAGCGATAGGGTGGGATCCCGCTGATGCTGCAGATGAGAAGCAGCGCCAGCTTGACGCCTGGATTACCATCCAGAGAAGTCATGCCGTTGCCAACGGCATACCGGTTGTAGCGGTAAACCGGACAGGACATGAGGCCGGTCCTGCCGGTCATGGCAATGGAATCGACTTCTGGGGAAACAGCTTCGTGGCAGGGTGTCAGGGAGAAATTCTCTGGCGCAGCGCTGCTGCAGCCGAAGAGGTTGCGCTAATCAATCTTGACATGCTGAGAAGTGGCAATGTCCGGAAAATATGGCCTTTTTTGCGTGATCGCCGCATTGACGCCTATGCCGGCATCCTGCAGCGTTACATAGATTAAAGTTGAGCAGCGCCCTGATCTCTGCTATAAATAACGGAATTTAATTCTGCTCACAAAGAGGGTGACTATGAAAGGTCTTAAACTCGGACACAAGCTTGTCGGTCTCTTTCTGATAATGGCGATTATTGTCGGAATTACCGGCCTCTTCGGGATATACAGTCTTAACCGGGTAGGACACACAATTCAGGATGTCATCATGACCGGTTCGACCAAGTCGAACCAGGTTGTACTGATGAAAACAGCCCTGCAGGAGTGCCGTCTCCATATTGTCGAAGCAGCGATCAGCGACAAGATGGACGATCTTGAGATCATCAAGGCAGACTATGAGTCAAAGCGGGATCGTTTTATCGGCTACCTTGACATCATCCTCAAGGGGAATCAGAAACTGGGTCTCCCTGCCGCCCAAAAGGGTTCGCTGCTTGAACAACGCGCCACTAACGTATCGGCAAAACTTACCGAATTCACCGACACTACCGACAAACTGCTCAAGCTGAAGGAAGAGCTGTTACGCTCCGGGAAAAGCGGCATGAACAGCGAAATGAGCGCCCTGATCCGCAGCGACCTCCCTGACAAGACCGATCAGGTATCAGCCGCTGTCGATGACCTCCTGGTAACGGTAACCGGGCTGATGAAGCAGGCAAATGTCGATGCTTCTTCCATCCAGCATAACGCCCAGCTGGCCCTTGTTATCGTCATGATCTGCGCTATCCTCTCTGCAGTCTTTTTCGGCTCTTTGGTCTCCAGAAACATCGTCACCAGAGTGAAAAACATGGCGGCCGCTCTTGCCGAAGGGGCAAGGGGGGATCTGACCGTCAAGATTCAAGACCGCTCCGCTGATGAAATCGGCCTCCTGGTAAATGACTTCAACCAGATGCTCGCCAAGCTTGCCGAAATGGTAAACAGAATCAAACTCTCTATTGCCGAACTCGGTCAGGTCACTGCAAGGTTACGCGAGGGCTCGCAAAAAGGGGTTGCCTCTGCCGAGTTGCAGGCGGAAAGCGTTATCCAGACCTCGTCGGCTATACTCGAGATGAACTCCTCGATTAACGGCATCTCCCAGGCTATTGACGGTCTCTTTCTCTCTACTTCCGAGAGCTCTTCTTCAACTATGGAGCTGATAGCCAGCATTGAAGAAGTGGCACTGAATGTTGAGACCCTTTCGCAGGCTGTTGAGGATGTCAGCACCTCCATTACGGAGATGGCAGCATCCATCAGAGCGATCGACGGCAGTGTCGCCAGCCTGGTTGACTCTTCGGTGACAACCGCCAATTCGATTGCTGCCATGGACTCTTCGATAAGAATGATTGAACGAAATGCTACTGATAGCGCCAGAATCTCCGGAGAGCTCCTCAAGGATGCCGAAACCGGAAAATCCTCCGTCGAAGCCACAATCACCGGCATGTCCGAGATCAAACGGGCATCGGTAATCACGGCAGAAGCCATTGCGACCCTCTCCGAAAAAGCCAGCGACATCGGCTCTATCCTCTCGGTTATCGACGAGGTGGCAGAACAGACAAATCTACTGGCTCTCAACGCAGCGATCATTGCGGCGCAGGCGGGCGATCACGGCAAAGGCTTTGCAGTCGTCGCCGAAGAGATTAAAGATCTTTCCGAGCGGACCAGCAGTTCTACCAAAGAGATTGCCATGGTGATTACCGCTGTGCAAAAGGAGGTTCAGCGCGCCGTTGCGTCGATCACCATCACCGAACAGAGTATTGTCGACGGTGAACAGCTCTCCTACCAGTCAGGTGAGGCCCTTGCCAAAATACTGTCCGGAGTCAAAACCTCCAGTTCGCAGATAGTCGAAATTGCCAAGACGACCGAATCGCAGGCAAAAGAGAGCCAGCAGATCAAGAATGCCATAGAACGTGTGTCGGAGATGGCAACGCAGATTGCTACCGCAACGGGTCAGCAGGGGCGCGGGGCAGATATGATCATCACCGCAATTGAGAAGATGAAGGCGTTAAACGGGCAGGTGCGTAATTCAACCCGCGAGCAGAGCACTGTCGGCTCTTTTATCGGCAAATCCACGGAAAGCATCTCGGCAATGATCCGCAAGATAAAAATTGCCAGCGACGAGCAGACAAAGAGCAGCTCTCTCATCATGCAGTCGGTAAATGAGATCCAGAAATCCACCGAAGACGCGCTCGAAGCGAACAGGGTTACTGACGACGCAGTAAAACGCCTTTCCGGGCAGAGCGATCTGCTCAAGAAAGAAATGAATCAGTTTGTAATAAGCCACGACGAGTAAGAGCTTCAAGGTAGAGCCGCTCGTACTTTCTTGCTGCATCCTCCCAGGTGAAGCGCTTTTCCATGGCGTTGCGGATCAGTCGCCTCAAGGCATCCGGTCTGTTGTACCAGGTGTAGACAGCCCACCCTACCGTATCGAACAGTGCTCCGGGGGTAAGGTCCCAGAACTTGAACCCTGTCCCTGTCATCAGTTCCCCATCAAAATTTTCCACGCTGTCGTCCAGTCCGCCGGTAGCCCTGACAACCGGGAGCGTCCCGTATCGCATGCTATACATCTGATTGAGCCCGCAAGGCTCAAAGGCTGAAGGCATCAGAAAGAAATCTGCGCCGGCCTCTATCATGTGCGCCAGGGAATTATCATAACCGATAACAACCGCCAGTCTGTCAGGATGCTTTGCCGCCTCGCCGCCAAAGTAAAAGTGTGCCCAGGGCTCTCCTTCGCCAAGCATTACAATCTGCAGGTCCAGCTGCAGTAGTTCCGGCAGTGCTGTGGCCAGCAGATCAATCCCCTTCTGCTGCACCATCCTGCTGACAACGCCGACAAGCGGCACGTCAGGCAGTTCCGGCAAACCCAAGGCTCTCTGGATCTCGCTCTTGCAGAGTTTTTTCCCGGAAATGTCGTCAACAGAGTAATTCTGCACAATGAACGGATCACTCTCCGGCGACCACTCGGAGTAGTCAACCCCGTTAAGTATCCCGTACAGATCGGCAGCTCTCTCGGTAACGGCACCTTCAAGCCCACAACCATAGGCTGCAGTTTGAATCTCGCGCGCATAACCATCGCTTACAGTATTAAGAAGGGTGGCATTATAAATCCCCCCCTTAAGAAGGTTAACCCTGTCATCCTTTTCCAAGCCGAGGAAAGTGAAATGCTCCCAGCCGACATCGAGAATATTCATCGCTGTGGCAGGGAAACTTCCCTGATACTGCATATTGTGGATGGTCAAAATGGATGCAGCGTTGCCGACATGGGGATTGTTACGATACGTACTGTTCAGAAGCAGCGGTATTGCCGCGGTATGCCAGTCATTTGCATGAACGATGTCCGGGTGGAAGTCGATCAGCTTGCATAGCTCCAGACTCCCCTTGGAAAGGAAAATGAAACGCCTGTCATTATCAACGAACTCGACATTCCCTTCAGCATACAGCCCGCTCCTGCCAAAATAGCCTTCATGTTCAAGAAAATAGACCGGAATATCGGTTCCGGGAATTCGCCCTTCATAGACGCCGCAATATTCGTTGCCCAGAACACCCATCGGCACAGTCAGTAAACCGGGCAGAGCCTGCAAGGCAAGCTTCTTCCGGTCTATCGAATAGTAACGTGGGATAACAACCCTGACATCATGCCCAAGTTTACGCAGATATTTCGGCAACGAGCCGACAACATCGGCAAGTCCGCCGCTCTTTGCAAAAGGAACCGCCTCGGACGCCGCAATCAATATGGAAAGAGCCACATTACCACCTTTCAAGTTTTCCTGATTCAGCAACCGAAACTGATCAACCACTTTTATAGGCAGTATTGACCCAACCTGCAACAATAAAAAAGGCGACTTTACGGTCGCCTTTTTTCACCGCTATGTCAAAGGTACTACGCCTTTTGCACAGCTTTTTTTGCCGGTCCGTTTATCCGGATAGCGGCGGAAAACTCCATCCAGAAAATAAGGTAGATGGAAACCATCAATGACAAGCCGATATTCTGGTTCTCCGCTCCAAGAGCCTTTGCCAGGATGGGGGAAGCAAATCCGGCGCCAAGTGTACCGGTTAAGCGCTCAAGGATATAGAAAACAGCAAGGGTCGCTACTGTTCCGCCGATCATGAGAGCCAGTCCGCGTCCCCTCTTGACCCAGTATTTGGGGGAAAAGCCGAACATCCGCATGAAGATTACAACCCAGATTACCCATACCGAGTAGTCAACAGCCGCATCAGGGAGGGCAAGCTTGTTCTTCACCAGGACGACTTCCAGAACGGTAACCGCTGCAAGCAGGGTAAACATCCAGGAGAATTTCTCGTCAGCCTGCGAAGCCCAGTTGCGGCTGTCAGGCGGTTTGATCTCCTTGATGGAATGGCTGTGTGTTCCCAGAGCAGAGAAGAGGATGGCAAACCATATTCCGCCGTTGTGAAACAGGAGGGATGCATGATTCCCGGCCACGTTGGCAACCCTTGCCATCGGTTCCCTGGCAAAGTCAGCGGCTATCCTCATCAGGAAAAGATTTGCTACTATGGAACAGGTCATGATTACGGTGATGGTGAAAATCCGTTTCGGCAGCAAATAGGGATCGACCTTGTCGGGAAAACCGAGAATGAAGGCAAACCAGATGAGGAACATGATAAAGGGGATACCGTAACAGATGCCGTAGACCGAGTTGCCGGCAAAGTCGCCGTTCTGGGAATAAATGATGTAGTTGTTGGCGGGATCGGCATCGGTATTGGTGGCAGCAACAATATCCTTGGGCATCTTCTTCACGTACGGAAGAATTCCCATCATGTACCAGCCGTGATCACCCTGAGTGGTGTCAACAACCCAGTACTGATCCCCCATCATCTCGTCAAGCCCCTGGAAGATTCGCATTGAGAACGTCGAACAGATGGCAACCACAACTAACAGCAGTATTGCATTTTTGAAACTCATCGGGGTCATTTATTTATCCTCCGTAAGGTAACTGTAAATCGGGAACAGGAATCTGGGAACGGTAAAACCTGAAAAATACTCTACGACTGAAATGCTCTTACAATTTCCAGTTCACAGCTTCCGAATTTATTCCTTATGCGTTGTCCAGAACATGGAAACAGCATTGGCTGCAAAAATGCCGTAAAGCCACATCGTGTTCCACGCCGGACCGGACCAGTGGCTGCCTCTGCCGCCGCCAACAACACCGGCTGCGACGACAAAACCGATAAGTGCGGTAATCGAAACCATTGCCACGGCGCGCAGGATAGCGCTGTTTCTCCAGGTATGACGCTCAAGTTCTTCGATACGTGACAAAAGTTCAAGCTCTCTTTCGCTCATCTCTCTTCTCCTTTAATAGTTGGAATATCATCAGGCAGAGCAGCGGCAGCAGGGCTGCCATAACCGGTAACTGGCCAAAAAACAGGGTCATATTGTAAAGCATCGGCTTCTCCTTTAGTTGCACCCGGCACAGACAACCATGCCGCACTTGAATCTATCACATAGTTCCTGATACTTAAGGCAAGTACAGAAGCGACTGCTACAGAACTTGATTATCATATTGACGTCGTGAGTCGAAATATAGCCACAGCCGACATCGCATAAATCTTCATTTTTTCCAAAATACGGACAGATTTTTTCCGGCATCCCTGATCCCCTCTGTTTTTTTCAGCACGGCTTCAGAGGGTGACCGTCATCACCCTCCGTATGAAGCCTGTGCATTAAGGAGTAACCATACATACCTCATAGCAACCGGCGTACCAAAACCATGGCAACGCGTAAATCCGGAAATAAGCCATAAATATCAGCCGGTTGCATAAAGCGATTCAATGTTCTCAGTTTAGGATTATTTTCTTTGTTGCATAAATGCAAAATTTTCTTAACGCAAAGACACGAAGGATACAAAGAAACCGGAGACGGACTGATTCAATCTTCTAAAGCAGTTTGATAAATTGACATCACGCCATGATTTATATCGATAATCAGCCGTTTTCGTGACCAGACCTGCTTCTGACCGATTAGTATTTTTGCACAACTACCGGGTTTACTTAGCGTTATTTGCATCTTGCGGTTCATGGAAGTGGCAGTTTGTTTTCATTGATATATTCATTTCTCTCATCCTTGCGTTTCTGCAAACAAAAAAGCCGGCTTTGCAAAAATGCAAAACCGGCTTTAAGCGGCTATGTCCAGATTGTCTTCGCTAAAACTTAATCCTTAACTCCAGCTGCCTGCAGATGCCGCAGTATGCCGAGCAAGGCAAGTTCGTAACCTGCCGGACCGAATCCGGCTATCTGTGCAAGGACCACCGGAGCAATCAGGCTTTTGTGGCGAAACTCCTCGCGACTGTAAACATTGGAAAGATGTACCTCTACCGTCGGCAGGGCAACAGCGGAAATCGCATCACGTATGGCAATGCTTGTATGCGTGTAGGCAGCAGGATTGATAATGATGCCGTCGATCTTGCCGGCAGCTTCCTGGATTGCGTCTACCAATGCTCCTTCTGTATTGGACTGAAAAAACTCAAGCTGCGCCCCGTTCCCTTTTGCCAGCGCCGCAAGTGTGCTGTTGATCTCTGCCAGACTCTTGCCGCCATAAATTCCGGGTTCCCGCTTTCCAAGCAGGTTAAGGTTGGGGCCGTTAATCACCAGTATCTTCATAATCCACCCTATTTAAGATCATCCTTGAGCTTCAGCGCCTCACGGGAAAGCAGGTAGCGACCCTTGCCGTAATTTCCGTCAGCAGTTAGCACAAGTACCAGAAAAAACTCTTCATTGATAACCCGTACCAGCACTCTTAACCTGTCTGTAGTTATCGCAACCTCCTGCATGATGCCATTTTCAAGAAGGTCGACAGTCCGCCTGATATCCCGGAGCAGGTTGGAATATTCGACAACAAGGAGCTCCAGGTCAAACGGAGTCTTTTCGACAAGATATTCATCAATCGAAATCCCGTCATATCCCATGATGATGGCGGCCAGACCGCCACCAACATTATCTGTAAGCGATTTCAAGATCTCTTTGTACGGCATTCTCTTATCCTCCCGATATTTGCAAGCCACCCGCAAAGTGTCTCAAGAACCCCTTCGGTTGAGTCTGTTTTTGCAGCACAAACCGGCGCACTCGCCTCCGGCTCCGTCACGTCGGCACTGTCGGCAGGGGCCGAAAGCTCAGCCAGCCGCTTCGTCCAAAGCGCATTATCCGGCTCTCCCTGTATAAGTGACCGGTAGATTTCTGCCCCCTTATCAGGGAATCCCTGGCTCACATACAGCTCCGCAATGGTAGCGGATGAAACAACCGCAGGGGCCGCTTCATCTTCCATAGCAACCGTTTGCATTGACGCTTCCGTCTGCGCCTCATCATAGAGCGGCGGCGCCGTTTCCAGCAGATAAGGTTCCGCCCTGAGCTGAGCATCCCCCAGAGACGGCCTCTCCGGAGCCGCTGCGAAAGGGCTTGCAGCGGCATCATCCAAAGCTTCATCCTCAATCAGGTCATCCGTCAGTTCAAGGATATCCAGGTCGGTAATCTCTTCCAGTGACAACTCTTCGACAGCTGCCGGGATTGAGATATCCGGCTCCGGCAGAATAGCCTCAAGTGAACTGACAATTCCAAGGCAGCGCTGGGCAGCTGCCTGCTCGTTGTCGGCGATATAGATATCGGCGAGCAGCCGCTGGGCTTCTATGTTTTCAGGAGTTATGCGGACAACAGCCTCAAGTGCTTTTTTTGCCTCATCCTTGAGCGAATTTTCAAGCGCTGCGCGTGCCAGAGCAATCTGGCCGGCAGCAAAATCCGGGTGTACGGCACAACCCTTGCGCGCTGTCTGCAGAGCATCCTCCAGCAGCCCGAGGCTCAGGTACAGGTCAGCAAGCGGGGCAAAGCTGTAAGCCTGCGGATCTCTTTTGAGAATATCCTCGAACCTTCTTACCCCTGCCCATAATAATGCTGTATCAGGTATCATGATCAATCTCCTGTCAGGCTGCTGCCATGCAGGCAAGCAGCAGCGAACGCAGATCCGTAACCTTCTCGATAACGAAATCACCAATTCCGCGATTAAAGATGAAATTTACTCCATCGTCACGCTTTTTCTTGTCATGCGAGATAATATTCTCGTAATCATCAATTGAAAAAGCCGGAAGCTCCGTTGCAAAACCGAACTTCCTGACAAGACTTTCCACCCTTTGAAGATCCGGCAACGTTGAATGCTCCCGCCGGCATGACAATCTGGCAGCCTGCACCATGCCGATTGCGACCGCTTCCCCGTGCTTTACCGTCCCATAGCCGGAAAGTGTCTCGACAGCATGGCCGAGCGTATGCCCGAAATTGAGTACCGCTCGCAAGCCGCTCTCCCGCTCATCGCTGGCTACCACAGCTGCCTTGATCCGGCAGGCTGTTGCTACAATATGCTGTAAAGTCATTTTATCGCGTGCCATTACTGACTCCACAGAGTCGGCAAGATACGCAAACAGCTCCCTGTCGAGCACCACCCCGTATTTGAGACTTTCTGCAACCCCGCAAAGGTACTCTCTTTCCGGCAGGGTATCAAGAGTATCAAGATCGGCAACTACCAGCGCGGGCTGATAAAAAGCACCGATCAGGTTTTTGCCGAGCCGGTGGTTTATCCCGGTCTTCCCGCCGACACTGCTGTCAACTTGTGCCAGCAGCGTTGTCGGCACCTGGACAAAAGGGATGCCGCGCAAAAATGTTGCTGCGGCAAATCCGGCAAGGTCACCGACGACTCCACCGCCAAGCGCGACCAGAAAAGAGCTCCGGTCAAGCCCGGAGGAAATCAGGGCGTCATAAACCAGATTCAGGGTGTCGGGATTTTTGTACTCCTCGCCATCCGGAATCTGGACAACGATCACCCGGTAGCCGGCACTCTCCAGTGCTTCCTTCACCGGCGAAAGGTAAAGTGCGGCAACTACAGGATTGGTAATGACTGCAGCAATCCCCTTTAAATTTGCGGCACGGCAGGAATCTCCCAATTGGCCGATAATCCCGCTGCTGATCAGGATATTATAAGATCTTTCAGCAAGAGCCACTTGAACGGTTTCCACTAAAACTCCTTGAGGTACTGCATGTAGCCCCGGTAGTTTCTCTCAATCTCGACGATACTGTCACCACCGAATTTATCGAGAAAGGCTGAGGCTAGCTCAATGGCGGCAACCGCCTCGGCAACTACCGATGCAGCTGGTACTGCGCAGACATCTGAGCGCTCAACCGTTGCCGCCACCTGCTGAGCGGTATCGATGTCAACGGTATTCAGCGGCGTGTAAAGCGTTGGAATCGGTTTCATGGCGGCACGCAAAACAATATCCGCCCCGTTGCTCATACCGCCTTCGATGCCGCCAGCCGAATTGCTGCGGCGGTAATAGCGGCTCTCTTCGGCATCGTAAAATATTTCATCATGAACCTTTGAGCCGGGCGCGGCGGCAGCGGCAAAACCGGCGCCGACCTCTACCCCCTTGATTGCCTGAATACTCATCAGCGCCATTGCCAGACGGGCATCCAGCTTTCTGTCCCACTGCACATGACTGCCCAAACCGGCAGGAACCCCGGTAACCACCACCTCTACCACCCCGCCGACTGAATCACCGGCTTGCTTCATGGCATCGATATGCAGTTTCATTGCTGCATCTGCCTCAGGGTCAAAGGTAAACAGCTCGGAACCGGCGGCAATCGCTGCCAGTTCCGCTACCGGCAAACCTGCTCTTTTTACCTTGATGCTTCCGAGTTCGACGACAAAACCGTAAATGCCGATGCCGAAAAGACGGAGCAGTTCTTTTGCCACTGCACCGACAGCTACCCTGACAGCAGTTTCCCGGGCGCTGGAACGCTCAAGAATATTGCGCACATCACGCTGATTATACTTCATGGCGCCGGCCAGATCGGCGTGCCCCGGTCTAGGTCTGGTAACACGAATGGAATCGTCCCGACAAGCCGCAGCGGGCGACATCTTCTCCTGCCAGTTTGCCCAGTCCCTGTTCGTAATGGCAAGAGTTACCGGAGAGCCCAGTGTTTCCCCCCAGCGCACCCCGGAAACGATCTCTACCTTGTCGGTTTCGATCTGCATCCGTCCACCGCGGCCATACCCCTGCTGCCGCCTGGCAAGATCGAGATTAATGGTCTCAACGGATATTTTCAGCCCGGACGGCAGCCCCTCGATGATTGCGGTGAGCTGCGGACCGTGCGATTCTCCGGCTGTCAGGTAACGTAGCATCTACTCCCTTTCTTCTCAAAAATTAGATGATTTTTTTGTAGGGCTAATGATTGCAGCCGGCCGGCTTCGTACTGTTTACCGGCAGCTACCGATCCCAGCTCATTAGTTATACGCAGTGTTCTACTTGCCTGCCATCTTCTTCTGCACTTCAAGGGTCAGATTCTGCTTTGTATCAACATCAACGATGCTCCCGGAAAAAACCAGTTTGGCACTCTTGTTGACATAAAGGACGACCGGTTGCCTGTCAGCTTTGAGCTGCACCTCAAAGAGCCCCGGAATTCCGCTTACTGCTGTAACAGCCATGACCTCAAAATTTACCGGTAATATTTTCTTGATCGAATTGGCAACAGCAACTTTCTCTGGTGCCCCGCCGCAAGCGGTAAGCATCCCGGAAAGCGCCACAACTGCAGATACCAGGTAAAACAGCTTTTTCACACCTCATCTCCTCCGAAACACAACAAACCCCGAGGCAAAAATGTGCTTCGAGGTCTGCAGGTTAGCATTCATAGGTTGTAAATTCAGTTTAGTGCAATTGTTCTGCGGCCAACCCTGATTTTTCTAACGCCGCCATAGATGCAGGCAAAAAGGGCAATTAGCAGCATAACCGGGTATTTGACCATGACAATCAGCGGGGTCAGCGCCAGTCGCACCAGCAGCCGCAGTACTTCATGCTCACGGATGAAATCGGCAACCGGCGGGCTGTATCTGTAGTAGATCTTGACGAATGCCGTTCCGGCTGCACTCTGCAGCAGTACATCATCACGGAAATGGCGCAGTACCATGACATGCGGATCCAGGTAACTGCCGTAAGCAGCTGTCGCAATGAAGCAGCCGCCGCCACCGCCACCGGCGGATGGCTGCGGAACAGTGCCGGTATTCACGCCGCCGGGAGTAGCCTTGATATCGATAGAAAGGTTTTTCTGCTGGCTGTTGCCGGCACTGTCTGTAACTGTAACAACAAAGTCGTATGACCCGGTGGTAGTCGGTATGCCGTTAATCACCCCGGAAACAGGGGCAAGTACCAGCCCGGCTGGCAGCTCTGCCGCAGCTATGGCCCAGGTATAAGGCTGAGCATCACCAGTTGCCATGAGTGTTTGACTGTAGGGCTGATTCACCACACCGGCAGGCAGTGAGGTGGTGGTAATAGCAAACGGGGCAGCTACCGTGACTGAGTAGGTTTTTGACACTGTCATCCCTTGCATGTCGGTTACCGTCAGAATGAATGAAAAAGTGCCGACAATGTTCGGTGTTGCCGTCAAAATGCCGGTAAACGCGTTTACCGTGAACCCTGACGGCAGATTCAGTGCACTCCAGGTGTAGGGGGCAATGCCGCCGTCAGCCTTGAAGGTGAATGAATAAGGCACGTTTGGTAATGCCGTCGGGGGCGAGCCATCTCCGGTAGTCGGCGTGGTAATATCGAGCAGGCTTTTGACAACCAGTGTCAGGTCCTGCCTGGTCGAGGCTATCCCGGCCGCGTCAGTTACCACTACTCCAAAATTGTACGTGCCGGCCTGTGAAGGCGTCCCGGAAACTATCCCTGTGCCTGTATTAAAAGAGAATCCGGGAGGCAGCGATCCAGTTGTTATTTGCCAGGTATACGGCGCTGTCCCCCCTGCCATGGCTATTGTTCGCGTATAAGGCTGCGGGACCACAGCTACGGGCAGACTGGTTGTAATTATGGACGGAGCAGGATTTATGTTAATGGAGAACGTTGACTGGGCTATCTGTCCGCTACCATCGGCTGCCTGTACGGTAAAGCTGTAATTGCCGCTGCTGGTCGGTTCACCGCTCAATACACCTGCACTGCTCAGAACGATACCTGGCGGTCTTGAACCTGCCACCACAGCAAAGGTGAGCGGTCCTGAGCCACCGCTCCCGGTGATGGTATGAACAGGAGCCTGGACGTAATCCGCACCCTGGGTCCAGTCGCTGAGAGAAGCGGTATTGATGCTTATTGTCCCGACTCGCAGCGAATAAGTGCGTGAAGCCTTGACTGGAACTGCGCTGCCGTCGGCTACGGTGACAACCACGGTATAGGTACCTGCGGCCGGGTTTGTACCGGATATCACTCCGGTAGTTTTGTTGATTGAAAGTGCAGCCGGCAGTCCGGTTGCACTCCACGTAAAGGGTGTATAGCCTCCGGCAGCCGTAATTTGCACACTGTACGCGCCGGTCGTTTTTGCATCAGGCAACGAGGAAGAACTGGGCGCTGTAATGGCAAGAGGGTTCAGGCCGACTCCGGTAGCACTCAATGCCACCAACTGCGTGCCGCCATCCGAGGATATTTTGAATGAGCTGTTATAGCTGCCTGATGACGTCGGCAAATAAGTCACAGTATATGTAGCTGTTGCACCCGGAGCCAATACTGTCGTGTTGGTCGGCGCTATTGTGAAGGGGTTTGCCGGCAGATCTGCGGCGTTAATCGGGTCGATAGTGAGCGACACGTCACCGGTATTTTTTGCAATAAAATTCTGTTGCACCGTAGTACCGGTAGGGATAGCGCCAAAGTCAATGACAGCCGGCACGAGCTGAGCTGCTGGTGTTGTCGCCGTAAGAAGCGTTAATTGAGGTTGTCCGATTGTAAATAGTTGCCCGTAAATATCAGAAGCAGTTGTACCCGGCGGGTTGATATTGCGCGCATCCTTCCAGACAGCCAGAAACTTCTTGAAATATGGATCATAGGCGATTGACGGCGCCAGCTGATTGCTCGGGTGGGATGAAATGGCATAGTTGGCGCCGCTGAGCGAGCCGTCAAGGTTAACAAATTGCCCGTAGAGATCTATATTGGCGGCAGAGGTGGAGCTGTTGCGTTCATCCTGCCACATGACAAAGTAGCGCTGATTGACTGCATCATAGCTTACATACGGTCGCGTCTGGCGAGAGTTGGTGATTATAGTATCATTTGCGCCGGAAGCGGCGCTATCCTGAAACGACAGCATCCGGTTGTTATTGTACAGCCCGCCGCCGGAATTGACCAACTGGCCGAATACCTTGGTGTTGGGGCCACCACGCATATCCTCCCACGCTACCAGAAATTTTCGTGGGACGCTTGTGTTGTCGACTGCCATAGATGGATTGCTTCCACTGCCGACACCTTTGTTCGGATTATCGAAAAACAGGGACTCCATCGAATTAAGGTTTATCTGCTTGTCAAACAGACCGTATATATGGACGAATTTATCGTCGTCTTTTGCTGCTGTGGCAAATGTTGTAATAACTACTCCGGTAGCCAGCGAAACATTACAGGTAAGGACCGCCTGCTGCCTGGCGCCTTCCCAGGCAAATAAAGTTTCAGGTGAGGAATTATCAGAAGCGGTAGAAACATTGTTCACCAAGGTGAAATATTCATAGGTTATCGAGGCAGATGTGGTTGACGGTGTTGCAGTGGATAGTATCCGACTTGTTGTCACCGGTGAATTTCTGAACAGGTCCGGTCCGGCAATACCGTTTGCGTTCGTCTTGGGATCAAGGGTTGTACCATTCAGCCTTAGATAGCCGACAAAGTTATTGTCACCTACCGTCCAGGTAACGGGCAAACCATAGCACAAAGTGGAAAAGCTGCTGTTAATGTTGCGCGACTCAATCCAGGCCAGCCAGAACTCGTCCCGCACCGGGTCATAGGATATCTTCGGCGATTTGCGCGACAGCAGACCTTCGCCGGCACGGTCGATTAAATCGCCGCGATAGCGGCTGTAATTAACGGTAAAAGTTGCGGTCGTCCCGGTATCAACTTCATTAATCAGAAATATCGACAGGCTGCCGGTACCGTAATTGATTGTACCCGAGGCGCCGGACCCGGACAATATACCGTTCCCATCATCTGTAATGTTAATCGTTGTTTGAATCTGCCCGTCACCAGGTGCACCGGGTGCTATGCCGTCTTCCACCGTATAGGTCCCGGTAACACTTACACTCCTGGGTATGACATAGCCGTTCAGCACCACTGATGACGTTACATCGGCCCCGCCGGTAGAATCACCGGTAATTGTCACACCGGTAATTGTCATCGTTGCCGCCACCCTGCCCGCTGTAGCATCTGGATATTTCTCTGCAGCAGCTGAATACTGCTGCACCTTGGTAAAACCGACACTGTGCACGGCATCGAATGTCAGCACGGGAGCAGCGGTACAGACAGTGCCGGTGGACGATGGCAGGTTGGAGATAGCGCGGTAATTAACATATCCGGAGGCAGAATTGCCCTCGCTATTTTGCCAGGTAACGACAACCTTGTCACCCGGTCGATATGCCAGCTGCGGCAAGGACTGATTCCCCGCCAGTCCATTGTCAGCTGTCCCGGTAATCGGAAATTCGTTGCCACAGGATGAGCCATCCGGATTGATAAATGCGCCCCAGATATCTGCGCCGGAAAACTTGCCAGGAATATCGGAAGGCTTTGACCTGTTTCGCCAGTCCTCCCATACAACCAGGAAGATATTCTTATCCGCAAGATGAATAACCTGGGGGTTCTGTTGATCGTCAGGTCCAAGAGACACCTCAATTTCGCCGCCGTCAAGGCTTGACTCCAACTTTGATTTTTTTGCCTGTTGACCGGCAGTATCATTGCCAGCCGAACAGCCGCAGAGAGCGGCCGCCAAAATCAAGACAAAAAACAATGCAAACGCTTTTAACGTTTTCATATATCCCCCAGAATGAAATGTCTTTTCAGGAATTCTACTTCACTAACAGTGCCCTGCTTACGACAGGACCGGCTGACCGAAGTCAACCATTTCACAAAAACAGACCAAATGACCATATTTCATCAGGGCGCAACAGGAGCCTTGTCGATAGTCAAAGTCACCGCTTTGAACAGCCCGCCGGTAGAAGCAGTAACCTCGAAAAAAGTTATTTCTGATGTCTGCCCGGCATTGAACTGCGCCGCGGCACTGCCGGTCGAATCAGTATTGGCCTCAACCGGGGGGATCGATTCAATCACTGTCCCGTCAACTCTGTAATGCTTGCCGGTAAACCTGATCTTCATGCCGGGAACTGCTTTAGAGAATGCTGCCGCGGCCGTTATGTTCGACAAGCCGTTTCCAAGATCTTTTACCGTCGCGTTTAGCGTGAGTGTACCATTTGTATTGCTATTTCCGTCACTCCCGCATCCTGCAAACAAGCCGAAAAACAGCAGTGCAACGGAAACTTTCATCAACCTTTTAATAAGCATTATTGAATCTCCCTAGTTTATTATTTTCGGTGTTATAAATATCAGCAGTTCATTCTTGGTCTTGTTCTTCTGATTGGACTTGAAAAGCCATCCCAGGAGCGGAATCTCGGAGATATAGGGTACCCCGGTCTCTGCGTCTGTATCCCTGTCTTCATATATACCGCCGATGACAGTAGTCTCGCCGTTTTTGACTACCAGCTCGGTGGTTGCCTCTTTCTTGTTAATTACCGCCGGTGAGCCGGCACCAGCCGAGTTGTTACTCGCCTTAATCTTCATGCTGACGCTGCCATCAGCCGTAATATGCGGGGTTACTTCAAGACTCAGGGCGGCTTCAATGAATTCTGTCTTGGCGCCGTCAGTTGAAGTAGTGTTCTGATAGGGGATCATCTGCCCCTGCGAAATCTTGGCCGGTTTATTGTTCACAGTCATTACTTTCGGCGTTGATATTATCTTTATCTGATTAATACTTGCAGAAGCCGACAACCGCATATCAAGCTGAATATTGCTGAGCAGCTTGCCGAATGATATGCCGGTAGCGATGCCGCCGGCGTTGCCGTCGAGACCGGTGGTAACAACCCCTCCCATTGAACCGGCAATATTGTTGATGTTGGCAACCGAGGCGCTGCCGTCCTGATAACCGAAATTCCACTTGACGCCGATATCACGGGTAAAGTCTGACGATGCCTGCACTATTCTTGCTTCTATCATCACCTGTCTTTCCGGTACATCAAGTGATTCAAGTAAAGCGCGCATCCTTTTGATATTACGTTCTGTATCAACAACAATAATTTTATTAGTTCTGATGTCACTTGTTACAGACCAATCAGTCCGAAGTCTTTTGAATGCTTTAAACTGGAAGTCAATATCCGATAGTGTCGCAAAGTTTATGTCGAAAATAACCGTAGCCTGAGGCAACCGCTTCTCTTCAATAACCTGCATTTCCAACGCTTCATCATCAAGGGATTTCATTTTCGTTTTCGGGCGGATCTGTACGATATTCCCTTCTCTTTGCATGCCGAGATTCTTGTTTTCAAGGATGACATCCAGAGCCTGATCCCATGGCACATTAACCAGTTTCAGGCTTATCGTCCCGGTGACTTCATCGGAAATCAGGAAGTTCTGATTGCTGACTTCTGCCAGCAGCTGAAATATCTTTTTAATATCGGCATCGGAAAATTCCAGCGTGACCTTGCGGCCGGTATAAACTTTACCATGCCTGACAACAGGCGGCGAAGTCTTTCCCATTGCAAAGCCGTCTTCCATTGCCTTATCGGCTTTACTCTGTGTCGGCTCCTGTTTCGCTTCGGGAAGTTCCCTGTCAAACGCGTCTGCAGGAGAAGCGGAAAGGGCTGAAGCGGCTTTGGGAGCTTTGGCAGATTTTGCCGTCCTGCTGATGTTTGCAGGCTCGGTAAACTCCCACTGCAGGGTATCACCATCGCGTTTCAGGCTGTTCGGCAAAGTGCCGCGCAGATTGACGGCAATTCTGGTTTCAGCTGTTTTGCTCTTAATGCTGAACGGTGCAATATTTTTTATCGCGCTGGCAAATCCTTTAGTATCAAGCTGCCGCTGCTGGTTTAGCGGCAGGCGACAATCTTTAAGCGTAAGGGAGTACCCCTTGTTTGTCTTGACAGGCTGACGGGCAGTACAGTTACCACTCGTCCTCACGGTTATCCGCGAAATCCCTTCTGTCTGGCTGAATTCGACGGCTTCCACGGTACCTGGCAGCGACTTGTTGACTGCCGTTTTTGCAGGTGCAGGAACCGGATTGGCTGGAGCAGCCGGCGTCGATGCAACCTGGACAGGTCTGGTTGCGGCAGCAGGCGGTGGATCTGTTTCCTTACGCGTTTCAGTAACCACAACTTCAGCTGCTGGCGCTGGAGCTGCTGCAGGCAAAGCTGCAGGAAGCGGATCGGCTTGTGCAACAGCCGTTGTTGACGCTGTTGCTGATGGTTCAACAGGGGTTGTTTCTGCCGCCGCTTGTTGAACAGCAGCCGATTTCTTCTGCGCCTCACCGAATGCAATCAGCAGCCCTGCGCCGTTCCTGGTTACAGTATACGGGGGGATGGCTGTGCCGACTGCATCAAATACTATCCGCAGTTTGTCAGGCGAACCGCCGACTCTTGCTTTGCCGAGATTGAACCCGTTGATATCGACAGACTTGGCAGCCAGCGCACTCCTTGTTTTGGGAATGTCTATAACAAGCCGCTCCGGCTGGTTTAGTCTGAATACCTTGAAGGACTCCACTCCCCCGCCAATTTCCAGCTGGATAGAGTCTTCATTTTTTATTATTGCTGTAAGCCCGCGTTCACCCGGTTTCAGGGTAATCCTTGCAGGAACCGCGACCACTGCCGGTATGGCAGGGGCAGCATTTTCCGTTGCCGCTCCCTGGTCCTTGATTGCCGCTTCCGCCTTTGCTGCAATTGCCGTCCCCTGCTCTCCGCTTCCCGAGCTCCTGCCTTCGCCGGTAACCGGCGCCGGATCGATAACCTGTACCGTCTCTGTCACCGGGGTTACCGCCGCCGGGGCTGCAGCAGGAACTATCGCAGGAACCGGCTCGGCTGGAGCTGGCGGCAAGGGGGGCTCCAGTTTGAGTACCAGTCGATTTTTATCCTGCTGATCCAGGGCGGCAGACACCTCCACCTTCTCGGCCAGCAAAACTTCAACCCTGCTCAACACTCCGTTGCCAAATTCATGTTTTGCTACGTCAATCCGGGTAATTCGCCCCCTGCTTACCTCTATCGGCAACACCAGTGTACCGGATGTCGTCTGGGCAAGGTCAACAACCAGTCTTGGCGGCGACTCAAGCATATAGTAGGTATAAACTATAGGCTTGTCGGAGAGGATATCTATCCTTGAAGCATCATCGGCAACCGTTATGCTTTTTAACTCGGCATTCACCCGAGCTTCAGGAACTGCATCAGGCTGAACAGTTTTCATCTGCCGTGCACAGCCTGCCGTAAGCAGCATTATCAGCAAAACAAACGGCCGCAGAGTTTTTCCGTATTGGCGCATTATCATCGATAACTCCTACTTTTTCCTTATTAACGTAAGCTTTACCAGCCGTTTTCTTACCCGGCCACCATCATCCCTGAAGGTCTCCTCCACCTCTACCGTGGAGTTGGTTACCCTCTTGACATGACCATCGTTATTGCCGATCTGCATCCCCTCTTTTACCACATACCCCTTGCCTGAAGGGTCTATGACCAGCGCACTGTTCTCTTTCAGACCGGTAATGATCCCGGAGACCCTGAATTTCTCCGTATCAAAAGTCTGGATGGGGAGCGGATCCTTAACCCTGGACCTGCCTACCCTGCCCGCACCGGGCTGCTGCGCCGCCGGCATCTGCATAAACGGTTTGAAAGGGTCGCGCCTGTTGGTGAAGTCGAGGCTGACCGCGCCGGGCGTTTGCAAGCGAGTGGCAGTAGACATCTGCTTTTGCACCGGAGTTGCGACTACAGGCTTTCTTGCAGTAGAAGTCCTGGCCTGTATGGCTTTGGCGGGCGCTGCAGTCTGTGCCGGCCCGGGTTTCCTGGGGAGAGGCATTACCTGGGGAGCAGGTGGCGGCTCCTTCTTTTTGCACCCCGGCGCAGCAACAGCCAGAAGCAGCATGAAGAGTAGCCATCCCCGTGACATCAGGCGTATGTTACTACTTCTTTTTGTCATCCTTGGGATCCTTGATCTCTTTCTTATCCAAGAAGCGGAATGTTGTAGCCTGACAGTTCACCTTTACAAAGTTGCGACCCCTGTCGTTACGGATATCAGCGAAAGACACATTGCTGATATTTACTATACGCGGCAGTTTGCCGACAGCTACAAAGAAGTTGGCTATGCCTACGAATGGACCGGAGACGACAATTTCCACCGGGACTTCAGAATAAAACTCTTTCGGCGTTTCAGCTTTTGGTCTGAATACAAGGAAGTCAAGCCCTGCCGCTTTTCCGGCACTGGTAATGGTGGTCAGCAGCGAAGGTATCTCTTTTGAGTTGGGAAGCTCTGTAAGGGCACTGTCGAGGTCTCTTTTGAGTCCTTCAAACTCTGCCTTGAATTTGGGAAGGTTAAGCGCAAACTTGCGCGCTTCGGCCACATCAGTACGAATCTTGTCAAGTTTACCCTGCAAGCTCTTTAACTCGGCAAGCTTCGGCTTTTCGAGCCCGAAGAAAAACCCTGCACAAATAGCAAGCAGCAGAAAAGCAAGCGCCGCCAGTTTCTGTTTCATCGGCAGATTTAAAATTTTTTCAACTTGCGGATGCATAGCAAATCCTTAGTAAGTTGGAAATTATTTCTCTGTGCTTTTTGGCTATAAATAATTTCATTAACGCACTTATCCAGTTTATCCGGGCTATGGTAGCAGTCCCTTAGCCCATTGAATCTATTTCTTGGTCTCTTCCTTCTTGGCCTCTTCTTTTTTCTCAACCTTTATGGCGCAGGTGAGGTCAAACTTTTTGAGTTTTATGCCGTTTACCTCCTGCTGCTCTGAAACCTGCAGTTCGACATCGACAAACTCCTGAGATGCTTGAATGCTCCGCATGAAGTCAGCTATGAGCTCTTCGCTGTAAGCCAGTCCGGATATTGAAACTTTTGTGCCGCTTTCCTGATACTTTGTCAGCCACATTCTTTCCGGAACAATATCACTAAGCCGTGCAAGCCTGATGGCTGGCCCGGTTTTTTCCTTGCGCAGCTGATTAAGGATATCCAGTTTTTTCTGCACTTCAGCCTGCAGTTTTTTGAGGTTGTCGATCTCGCCAATCTTTTTCTTCAACTCGGCAAGTTCTTTTTCAGTTTTGGTAATTTCGTTCTTTGTGGTGTGGATTTTCCCGAGAGTTACCGCATAGACAGCTACGACAATTACAAGAGTAATCAGTAGTGTCAGCCCCATGGCAACAAGCTGCTGGTTGGCAGTCTCTTTTTTCCTGGAAGCACGGTATGGCAGAAGATTTATTCTGATCATTTGTCGCCGAGCCTCCTAGATGCAAGTCCAACAGCAACGGTCATAAGCGGTGCGATTTCTTCAAGAAACTCTTTTTCGAACCTCTTTTCATCACATTTTATCCGGTTGAAAGGGTTGATTACTTCAACCGGCAGATTCAAACGGCTACCGACAGCTTCAACCAGATGCAATGTCTTGCACCCCCCGCCGGAAAGGAAAACCTTGGTAATCCTTCCTTCAAGGGCATTGGAGTTGTAAAAGTCGAGCGAACGTCTGATTTCCATGGAAAGCGTCTCATTGACACGTGCTATCGACTCAAGCAGATCAGGCGGCGATTCGGCAGTAGCAGAAACTTTCATTTTCTCGGCATCTTCAGTGCTTAAGCCCATTTTTTTCTGGATCTCTTCAGTGTAAAGCCCGCCTCCCATCTGCACGTCACGAACAAACAGAGAAATGCCATTCTTCACGACATTCAGGTTGATCATGTTTGCGCCGATGTTCACCAGAGCATAAACCTCTTCGGGGCCAAAATCGTAATTCATCTCAAAGGCGTTCTGCACCGCAAAAGCATCGACATCAACCAGCACAAGCTTCAGCCCGGCTTCGGCAAAAACCGACTGGTAATCATTGACAATATCCTTTTTGCTTGCCACCAGCAGAACAAACATTTTCGAAGGGTCGTTTTCATCCGGCTCAAGCATCTGAAAATCGATATTTACGTCATTTACATCAAACGGAATGTACTGTTCCGCCTCCCACTGAATTTCATCGCCAAGTTCCTCGGCAGACATTGCCGAAAGACTGATTTTTCTGATAATTACCGAGTTGCCCGAGACCGAACTGGCAGCATCATTGAGATTCTTTATTCCCAGCCCTTCAAAGAGGGCCTTTAGCCCGTCAACTACTGCGGAACTGTCCATCAAGGCATTGTCAACTATCGCTTCAGAGGGAAGCGGCGCAATGCCGACAGACTCAATCTCGTAACCGCCCTTTGCTCCCTTCAGCTTTACCAGCTTGATGGAGGTTGAGCCGATATCCATTCCAATCAGATCTTTATTCTTTGCAAAAAACATGGTCTCTTCCTGTTTTGAAGAATTAGTCCTTAAAGACCTCTTCCCTGTCTGTAAGTGCAAAGCCAAGCGCAAGGATTATCTTTCTTTTGGTCTCAACGCGGCAAGGCTCCCCCCGCTCTATCCGGTCGATCGTTACTGCCGAAACACCGGCAAGACGGGCAAGCTCAGCCTTGCTCATCAGCTTGGCCTCACGTAACTTCCTGAGATTATTCTTTTCTTTCATGTCGGCACGATCCAAATTCTTATAGAATTTTCACATCATGTCGACGAATTAACACCTATTTAAAGCATTGTCAAGATATTATATACAATTATATGTTATTTTATGACAATTACACAAACTTGAGGCTACAAAAAAGCCGGGGCAAAAATATCTGACTGATATTTCGGCAACCCGGCTGTCTGCTTGAGACCCTGTAGGCTTTCCGCCCCACCCTCGCGAATGGTTGAGTATTATCGTGTATCGCTATGTAAGTAGTGCAAACTCTAATTCAATACCAGATCAAATGTCAACTTCTTTACGTTATCCCATTTAATACTAACAAGCCGACCGCAAATACCGTATCCCGCTATTATCAATAGGCATAATACACCGACATTTCCGCTTTTTCTCTCGGGTTGGTCGCGCGTTGACTCTGCACTTCGATACGGAAATAGGCCGGACGTTGCTGCGGTGTCACCGTACCGCTCGCAGATGCAACACCGCCGCCGACATCGAGATAATCGACGCCGCTGGTATCGGAGTTGGAGCAGGGCTGCCCGGCTGCCGTATCGCCACCACAGCGGGTATCAATTATCTTGGCAAAGACCTTGTAGCCGGTAGAATCATTCGACGCCTTTAAATTGAAAGTCATGTCCGGCGACTGGGTAGGCACTGCAGTGGTTGCCTGCGCGGTACAGGTCGTCCAGAGAGCGGTGGAAGAGCTGACTTTCTGATCAAAGCATGTTCCCGGGGTGATCACCATGCCGATAGCATCTGCAAGATTCAATTTATATGTTGCATCGAAATTGCCTTTGAAGATTGCCGGCATGATATCGCGGGCAATCAAGTCAACAGCGCCATAGCCGGCCTCTGTTGCTGTTTTGTATGCCTTGTTTGCCCCGCTGACGCGCGTCCCTTGCGTTACAATTGCCAGCAAAGCCATGACAATTCCGAGTGATATCAGGGTAAACAACAGGGCGGTTACCAGGGCAATACCTTTATTGTTATCTATTTGCGACATAGTACCCCTGCCAATTTTTCAGTAAATAATGTTTTTCGGCGATACAACCAGCCGGTAAATCTTCCAGCGGTAATTTTTATATTCAGAGCCAGTCAGTTCGTTTAAATCCAGAGTTCGTCCTAATGCAAAATCACCCACTTCAAGGGTTGGTGACGCATACTGGAAACTGGTGTCTTTGCCCCCCTCATGAGATGCTATATAAACCCGTATTTCCTTCAGTTGCTGGCGAATTTCCTTGGCCGTCAGATCGGACAATCCGTTTTCGTCAAAATGCGCATCAACGCCGCCATCGCCATTGGTATCGAGTGAAAAAACGACCTGCATATCGGCAACACACTCAAGAAGAGGGTATTGTACGGTTAAACCGTCGGCATGACTCATGACGGCCTTGTATAAAATCCCTGTTCCCGGAGCACAGCGCGCCGGGATATCCGCAGCCGCGGCCGGGCGTTTTACATAGTAATCAACCCGGTTATAAGGGACTCGCAAGGCGGTTGCCGGAGAAACGCCATAGACAACATAAACATCCATGTCGTTTTGTGGGCGGAAATTTGCCGGGGCATCCGGAGGGGTCATGTGCGCCGTAGTTATGGCATATGAGAAGTGATCTGCCGCAACACTGTCGGCAACCAGTCGTTTTGTGCGCGAATCTAGGGTGACGACTATCTCGTTTGCAGCCAAGTCCTCCGCAGAGCCCCACTCCTTGAGAACGCTGGCAGCACCGACACCTTCAACGTATGACCATTTTCTGACGGTATCGTTCATGCCCGCCAGAATTGATTTAATCACCAGGTAATCCCTGCCGTTTTCCGCATACACCGTCGATACTGCCGCTCTTGCCTGGATTGCCCGCGGCGTTTTGTTGGCATCGCTGGTTTTATTGTATTTGTCATTGAACAGTTTTGAATTAATCCCGGGCGCCAAAGAGTCGACCGCAGACTGCGACTCGTCAAACTCGGCGACAAAGTCAAGCCGCCAGGGGAGGCCATAACCGGCATGCTGCATGTCGACGCGCATCATTTCCAGGCCGACAATACCTTGCGTATCGCTTTCCGCTGACTTGGTCTGCTGTGATGACACGCTTATGATCCTTTTGAATGCCTCGCTGCTGATGATGATAATTGCCATGAATATTCCCATGACAACTATCACTTCCAGCAGAGTGAAGCCATGTTCTGACAAGCTGGATGATCTCTTGTTACGGCTATCCGGATTCATTCGGCACGACTCCTTACCGAGACCACGGAATGGGTCGTGGATACGTTCTTGTAGGCCCAGCGCACATCAACCTGATATTGCCGGGAGACTACAGTCGGCGTCGGATTGGGAATTGCATTGATTGTTTTCCTGACCGTATATGCTCTTTTCATGTTCCGTAATTTCGAAGGAACAGTTGTCGTTACTGAAGAGACCGCATCAAACGGCCTGGCGCGCATTTCACTCATGGCCTCATCACCGATGCGAACCACCTCATTTCGCATCTGATTTTTCAGGTTATACTCAATGGCAATATTTACCGTTTGCAACAGGCCGACGAGTCCGACCAGCATGATGAGCATCGCCGCCATCAGCTCTACAAGTGTGAATCCTGATTTATTTCGCATCGATTTTATCACCTGTACATTCCATCCCCGGCTTTTTTTTGCCAACCTGCACTCTTGTCTCTGAAACAACAACCGAATCGACCACGGCGTTATTCTCCGCCGCAACACAGATCGTTTTGCCTAAACTGGCCAAGCCATGGCTGACATAAACAATATCGCCAGTATTACTATAGGTAATCGGATATTTCAAAGTAACTGTTGCAACCGGAGCTACTGAGGTATCTGCTGATGAATATATGCCATACAGATTCGAGCTGAATTTGAACGTCCACTTTTTCTTCTCAAACAAGGCTTTTGTGTGATATTCCATCAGATCGCCATACATCAATCTGGTCTGATTGGCGATACCGGCCTTGGTCACGTATTGCGAGAAATTCAAGGTTGCGATTCCGAGCAGGGTGCCGATCAGGGCAACGACAACCAGAATCTCGATTAATGTAAACCCGCGGTTAGCCATATCATTTTTCCTGCATATGAAGAATTCTTTTTAATGGTTTATTGCCTGACGACGAAACAATCGGCGGCGGATCTGTCGGCGGCTTGCCAATCATCGGCGTCCCCATCTTTCGATTCAGGCTCTCTGTCAACTGCGTCGCCAGATTTACCTGTTCGAAGGCGCCTGTTGACACCTGAATCAGAGCCTTGCCCTGAATCATGTTGCTGGCTGCCGTACCGCCGGTGTCATAGCGCATCCCCCACATATAGGACTTGCCGCCATAGTTGCAGATATCGACCGAAGGCATGAAGGAGGTGAAGAATACCGCGCCGGTGCTCATCACGACCGGCTCGGTGATGATCCTTTCCGCCCCGAAACTGTTGACCGTGTCTTCCCCGACTAGCCCGATCAGCCACCCTTTCTTGTTGTCCATGGTATTGATGACGCTGGTCTGATCGGCAAAATCAGTGGCAGCGAACGCTATCGCGTTGGTGCATTTGGTTGCCTGCGCGGCAATGGCGCTTTGGCTGAAGATATCATCATTAACTATGTCGTAGCATGGCTCCTTAAGGCCGACAATCTTGCCGGGAACAGTAGAGTCGTCCCCCTTGAAATAATAGCGGCCGGTGCCGGTAAACAGCCAGAGAGCATGGTTTTTCCGGTCCTGCAGCTTGCTCACCATTGTCGTTACCGGGCCGATGCCGCTGATCACGGTACTGAGCGACCAGGCGGCAGGGTCGATGTTCTCGTAAGTCAGGAGCCGCATGATGCCGCCGTTCCAGGCAGGGGTCACGGCCGCCGGGGCGGTATCGTTAACATAGCCGAAGTAGAGCACGTCATCGGAATAGAAACCGTCGGAGATCTTATTGGTCCGATCGGTATCCATAGGGGCTGACACCATGCCGCCGGTAAAAGCGTTGCTGATGGCACTGGCCGGAGATTGGTCCGTGAAACCGATCACGGCATCGCCTGACTTGCGGAGCAGCGCGCCTGTTTTCAGGTCGAGCACAAAAATCCGCAGTGGATTGGCCGACTTTCCCTTGTACTGAAAGTAGGTCGTGTCTATCGGCCCGGTCGGGCCGTTGCCTATTACGGCAAACCAGCGGCCGTTGGTATCCTTGTAGGGGATCCCCGCCTCGGTGAAGGGGTAGGCAATGCGTGCTACCGCTGCGCCGCTTGTGGCTGCGCCCAGGTCCGGATCAGAGAACTCCCACAGAAAAACGGGCGCGGCGGGATTGGTGATGTCGATAGCAAAATAGGACGAGTAGCCGACGCCATCCACCGGGGATTTGATGCAATCGGTGCAGGTGGAGCCAAGATTTGCCGAGGCGCCGCCGATCCCCATACTGCCGATTATGACTGTCCGCCAGCTCTGGTTGCTGGTGGTGGCAGGATCACGTTGACAGGCCCAGTATTTCGTATGCGCACCTGAACCGGAGGCATCACAACCGGCATTTAAATAAGGGGTGATGGTGGCTGCCGGCATATAGCTATTGTCGTTGTAGCCGATACTTGTGTCGAGCAGCCTGGTAGGTCCGTCGACCAGGTAGATATGGGCAGAAACATAGTTGGGACTGGCCAGATACTTGAGATAAGGGAGTACATTTTTGGGGATAAACGCCCACTGTTCTTCGCCGAGATTGCTGCCGGTCAAGGTTGCCTTGGTCTGCCCGGAACCGGACACATTAAGCAAACCGAGATTAAAGGCGTGCAGCATCCCGTCGTTAGCTCCGGTATAGGCCATGCCGCGCCCCTTGTAGCCGGTTGAATTGGCAAAGCCGGTGCCGTTGGAGTCGTTGGCGTAGGTCGTGTCGCCATACCCGGAAGGGGGATCGATGTGATAGTTGTTCAGCTTGTTGAACGACTGAATGCGCGGCGTAGAGGCGATGATATCCCCCAGTTTCCAGACATGGGAATCGGTTACCGGTTTACCCGCCAGCATCACCTTGGTGCCATCGGGATTTTTTTGCGCGATGGCGACCGTCCGTTTTCGTGGGCTGTCGCCGTCAATCGAGCCAACGGTCGGCGTATCGTAGCCGTGGGCGAAATTTATGATGCTCTGCGCCTCGGTGGAGTCGGATGCCTGCAACAGTTTCTCGATGATGCATTTGTCGTTGGCACTGAGGGCCGTATTATCGAGTTTTTTCAAACCGACAAGATTGACCATTTCGTTAACGGAGAAACTGCCGCTGCAGCCGGTTGCGCTGGTGCCGTAGAGGTAGGTATAAAGCTTGCGTGGCGAAGTGGAGATATTTCGAGTCCAGAGCTGTTTTCCGGCCCGCCAGAGGCTGTTGACGTCGTCGGCGCTGACAATACTGCTGAAAGCGCACGTCTCTCCCGCAGGACAGGCTGAATCGGCAGCGCACTTGGTGCCGGTTGTAACAGAGCAGTATCCCTGGCTCATGACCCGCGGGTCCAGAGCCGTGGTAATGACAGTATCGCCTGTGCCGTCGCCGTTGGTGTCCTTTGTCAGCGTGGCAATGGTTTCCCCCCCCTTGAACTGGAAGTCCACCACATAGTCATCGACCACATGCAGCGCCTTGTCCTTGTTGGTATCCTCGCGCACAGTACTGTTGTTGATGTAGGGGTCTACATAGTACCAGAGGTTCTGCATCTCGCCGATCCATGAGGCATTGGAGGGTGTAGTCGCGCCTGTCTCGGTTTCGAACTCCTTGAAGGGGTAGAAAACGGCCTGGAGAATATTGGCGCCGCTCCCCTCGCTGTTGCTGAGGATCGAGGCGGCAGTACCGGAGGCTGTGCCGCCGGCCACCTGGGAAAAAGCAGAGCGCAGGGTCTCTTCGTACTGCTCCGGCAGGTCGGTTTTCAGCAGGGAGGTGCCGCCATTGTCTGCCGTCTTTTTCAGGAGCGTCAGGTTGTTGCATTCCGAGTTCACGTCGAGGCCGTTATCAGCACCGGTCGAAACCACAAAAGTATTTATCCACTGGTTCTTTTTCACCGGCACGTCGGTGGAAGTCACTGATTTGCTGAAGGTGTTGATGTTCCGGTGACGCGCAATCCAGGCCAGGTCGTCGAGATCCTTGCTCCCCTGGAAGTAGTCGCAGGCACCGGTAACATTGCCTGATAGCACCTTGTATTGGTCCACCACCGCCGTCATGGTCGGATTAAGGTCGGCAGTCGAACCACCGTCGGTGATCAGCAGTATATTGTTCGCCTGACAGACATACTCGGAAGGGTTCATGGCATCAGGAAAATCACTGTTTGCCGGCGTAAACAGATCGCTGTTCAGCCGCAGGTCTGTTCTGCTTTTCTTGCCGGTCGCATCGGTCGCATCAATGGCAAAGTAGCCGATGGCATCGTAGAGCGCCTCGGCAAAAGGGGTCCAGGTAGCGGCTTTGATGTTATCCAGCTTGCTGATCAGGCTGTCTGCTGTTGCATGGTTGCCAACCTCGCTCGGGATACACTTTTCACCGACAGGACAATGGGCGCTTTTGCTGCATGGCGTCGAAGTGGTTGTCGAGCAGCTGCCGCTGCCGATCAGCGAGATCACTTTCGCGCCATCCCTGTCTGCGTCTGTCGTGCACCAGGAGGTCGCACCGGCACCGACCATTACGCCGCCGCAGTCCAGCTCGTTGAGACATCTCGTGCCCGCAGCAGCACCGGATGCCGTACTGCACAGCTTTGTCGCCGTCACCCTGGCCAGGTTGGTCGCCGTGGCCAGGGTAGCAATGTTGGCCGCCTCGTAGGCGGCGCCATAGTTGTTGAAAGTCATGGCCCCCATGCGGATCTTGTTAGCATACTCCTGCACCAGCCCGGTCGGCACAAAGGGTTCCCCTTTCTGATCAAGGGGTACTTTTATGCGCGTCCGGTTGTTATGCGAGATCGGCTCCCCGAGCTGACTTTCGATCCCCATGCCGCTCAGGATTGCCGGGATGCCGGAGGTGGCCGGAGAGTTGGCCGGCGAATCGGTAGGGTCGGGGACATTCGGCGCGTTCATGCTGTTGCAGAAGGCATACTGGGCTGCGGCAAGTTGTGAGTCGGTCCCGAGCAGGGTATAGGGTGAGACCTGCTGGTAGTAGAGCCCGGCAAACTGGTTGCCGCAGAGCAGTGCCGGGTTGCCGGGGCCGATTGCGGCCGGGCCGCTCAGGCAGCTGTTCGACGTACAGTCGGCATTGACAGTGCACTGCTTCTGCAGGTCGTCGGAGCACGCCTTGTAGCTGCCGAAGATGTCCGGACACTGGTTCTTGATGGTGTTCATATTGGCGAAACCGTAATCCGGGGCGCTCTGCACCGTGCCGCGGATTTTCCAGCACTCCTGCATGTTCTGCTGGAAGGCGACCTTGGTCTTGGTCACGGCGGCGCCGGAGGGGAGGGTGCAGGGGCCGACATAGCCGCCGCTGCCGGCTACGCAGGGGCCCTTGTTGACATCAGCGGAAATGCAGGTGCCAGAGGATTTCAGGTGACAGGTTCCCCTATTGGCAGCAGCCTTGTAACCGGAGCAGAGAGCCTGCTTGTTGCTGCAATCATTGGCCACCTTGCAGGTACCGCTCCCCTTGGAGCATGTTCCCATCACCTCGGCAATTACACCGCAGCCAATGGTGGAACCCTCAGCCGACGTGCAGGTGATGGCATTATCCAGGGAGCAGACTTTTTCATCGCAGCCCGGATCGCCGGTACAGACACGCGATGGAATGTTGGTACATGACTTGGCGCCGGAGATGATGCAATTTCCGCCGGTGTAGATCGCGTCGGTACAGCTCGTGTTGGGGAGGCCGTTCTGGCAGTGCTCGACAGTGACCGGATTGTTGCAGTTGGGGGTGGTAGTGGCCGGGTTGGCCGGATCCAGAAAGGAGGCGACACAGAGCTGGCCGTTCTGCGCGCAGGAACCGCTCGCCGGGGTGGTATTCTGCAGGCAGTCATCGACCGATTTCTTGATGTCGGCGTTGCCGCCGGTCGCGATATCGGTAATGGCTTTCTGACAGACGCCAAAGTCGAAAGTCTTGGTGGTGCTCGCCCAGATGTCGAAATACGCCGGCCCGCCGACTGAAGGGGAGACGGAGTTGAAGGTGCTGGGGGGGCCCTTGACCCGGAAGGAGACGCCGAGCTGGGTATTGGTGTTGGCGGCGCCGTCGTTGTAGTTGACGAAATCCGCTGTCAGGGCATCCTTGATATACCCCTGGCCGACGCAGCCGCGCGATTCAGCGGCAAGCGCTTCTGCCGCGGGGAGATATCTGCCGCCGGTAAGGACCTTCTTCTCGATGTCGAACTTGGAGGTGTTCAGCCAGTTGAGGTAGTTGCCCGATGCGAGGAACTTCGTCACCTGGTCGGTGGCAGCCAGCGCAGTGTCGTAGATAATGCACAATTCACCGTTGACACTTTTGACATGCTCGGTCGCCTTCCCGCTACAGCTGAAAGTTGGCTCCAGATCGAAACTGCTGAGGCGCTCCTTGACACTGCTGCCCCCCATATTGGTCATGCCGACGCCGAAATTGTAGCTGTAGTACTGCTTGCTGGTGTTATCGGCCTGCAGCCGGTTGAAATAGCCCACATAGGTGTTGCCGCTCCGGTAAGTCTGGTCGAAGCAATAAAATGGCTGCCGGTCAAAACCGAGGGTAGCGCCGGTGCAGGTCTCGTTGGTAATGACGCAGGTTTCGTTGGCAGGACACTCCTTGTTGGCCGTACAGGAGCGTGCGGTGGTAGCAGAACAGTAATTACAATCCGTATTCAGGAAGCAGGCTCTGGTGGTGGTGGCTGAACAGTGCTTCTTCCCCTTGTCCACGTATGCCAGGTCGTACATACTGGCCGAGTTGTCGATGATCATCAACAGGTTCGGCTTGGCTATCTCCTGAATGAAAGGGGGGATGATGCAGTAGTCGTACAAGCCGGCGGCAGCGGCGGTGCCGGTGCCTTGCATCAGCGGCAGGCCAAGGAGGAGTTGCATCATGATGTAAATTTTCACGCTCAATTTTAAGGTTTTCATATCCAGACCTCGCCAGTCATTGTTTGCGGGACACCTGCCGCCCAGACCATTTTCCAGCTCCTGTTTCAAAATACCGTTGAGCATGGACAGATCATCAACAGCAATATTCAGACCAAACTTGCCATAACCGTCAACTGCCTGATTTGCGGGGAGTTAATTCCGGTTCATTATGAGCGGCTGTCGCCAGCAGTGCAAATAATGCGTAGTTGACAGTGAAACCGAGCAATATTCTGCAGATCACTCCAGCCCGTACTCCTTCAGTTTGTAGAGCAGCGACCTGAGGCTGATCTCCAGCAGCCTGGCCGCATGGGTGCGGTTGCCGCCGGTCTTTTCCAGCGCCCGGCGGATCAGCTCACGCTCCATAACCTCCCCGGTCTCCCTGATCGACAGTGAATCACCTGCCAGCAGCAGTCCGCAGGCGCTGCCACCGGCGCAGGCAATCCGCTCCGGCAGCGCCGCTATGCCGAGCTCGCCCCCTTCACAGATGACAACTCCGCGCTCAACGGCATTCTCCAGTTCGCGCACATTGCCCGGCCAGGAGTAACCGGCGAGAAGTCGCATGGCAGCCGGCGCCACCGCAGTCACCTGCTTGCCGAATCGTGCAGAAAATTTCGCCAGAAAATGGTCAGCCAGAAGCGGCAAATCCTCAAGCCTCTCGCGCAGCGGCGGCAGGGTAAGCGCAAAAACATTCAGCCGGAAAAAAAGATCCTCGCGGAAACGGCCGGCAGCGACATCCTCCTCCAGGTTGCGTGAGGTGGCCGAGATCAGCCGCACATCGACCTTTTTGGTCACGTTGGCGCCGACCCGCTTGATCTCTTCATCCTGCAGCACCCGCAATAGTTTCACCTGCAAGGAGAGCGGCATTTCGCCGATCTCGTCAAGAAAGAGCGTGCCGCCGTCCGCCTGCTCGAACAGCCCTGCCTTGTCGCTGGCTGCGTCGGTGAACGCCCCCTTGACATGTCCGAAAAGCTCGCTCTCCAGCAGGGTCTCCGGAATGGCGGCACAGTTTACCGCCACAAAAGACGCCGCCCTGCGGCGCCCTTCAAAGTGCAGCGCCCGGGCTACCAGCTCCTTGCCGGTTCCCGATTCACCCATGACCAGCACCGTGGTCTTGTAGTCGCAAACCTTGCGGATCAGGTCAAAAACCTGCTGCATATTGCTGCTGCGGCTGATGATGCTGGCAAAGGATGACTCTCTGCGCATCTCCTCCTTAAGCTGGCGGTTCTCCTCTTTGAGACGCTCCCGTTCCTCGGCCTTTTTCAGCACCAGAACAATCTCATCGTTTTTGAACGGCTTGGAGATGAAGTCATAAGCGCCAAGCTTCATGCATTCCAGCGCAGTATCGATGTTGCCGTAGGCCGACATCATGATGACGGTGGTTTCAATACCGCGAGCCGCCAGTTCGCACAAAAGCCCCTTGCCATCCAGCTGCGGCATCAGGATGTCACTCAGCACAAAATCAAACGCGCTTGCAACGAGCTGTTCAAGAGCCTCCCTGCCATTCGCAGCGCTCGCGACGACATACCCCTGCTTCTTCAGGATGACCGAGAGCATATGGCGCAGGTTTTCTTCATCGTCAACGATCAGGATCCGCTTCTTTGTTTCAGTTGTTTTTACCATTTCTTTATCCAGTCTATTGACAACTTTAAAAGGCGGGAACTGGGAACTGGGATCTGGTAACGGTAAAACAAAAGGCGGGAACTGGGAACTGGGAACTGGGAACGGTAAAACAAAAGGCGGGAACTGGGAACGGTAATAGCTCTTACTGATCCCGGATTCCGGTTCCCGCCTTTGCTTTTTCGGTGTTACAGATCCCGGTTCCCGCCTTTGCTTTTTTCGGTGTTACAGATCCCGGTTCCCGCCTTTTAGGCTTCTCCAGTTCCCTGCCGTATCCCCGGCAGCCGCACCCTGAATTTCGCCCCTTTGCCCGGCATGCTCTCCACTTCAATCTTCCCGCCGAACGACTCTATCAGCCGTGCGCAGATCGCCAGACCGAGCCCGGTCCCTCTCCCCGGCTCCTTGGTGGTGAAGAACGGCTCAAAGATTTTTTCCATATTCTCCGCAAGAATCCCGGCGCCGCTGTCCGCCACCTCCAGCAGCACCGACTTCGCATCCCCCCTGGACGCGGCAATAACGAGCGTCCCGCCGTCGGGCATTGCATCCCGGGCATTCATGACAAGATTCATCAAAACCTGAAACAGTTGATGCCGATCCAGATAAAGCAGCGGGAGATCGGCAGCAACCTTCAACTGCGGCTCAAGTCGCTTGAAAACCCCCTGCCGGTGCAGCATGGCAAAAAGATCTTCGAGAAACTCCTGCAGCTCGATCTGCTCGATCTCGGGCTTTACCGGCCTGGCATAGTTGAGCAGATCCTTCACCAGCCGGTCGATCCTGCCCGCATCGTCCGCAATCCGGCGCAGATAGTCGCTCTTCTCCGCATCAGCCGCCAGCTCCTCCGCCAGAATTCCGCTGTAACCGATGATGCCGGCAAGCGGCGTCCCGATTTCATGCGCCATGCCGGCGGCCAGGAGTCCTACCGACGCCATTTTTTCCGAGCGGAGCGTCTCCAGCCGCGCCTCCTGCAACGCCCGGTTGGTCTCCACAAGCGAGTGCAGATGCCCTTCAACCTCATCACGCCGCTCTTTCAGCGTAATCTGCATTTCATTGAAAGAATCGGCCAGCTCGGCTATTTCCGTACTCCCGGGGATATGCACCTGGTGACTGTAATCGCCGGCAATTACCCGCTCGGTGGCCTTTAGCAGGCGTTCGAGAGGAGAAACGACAATCCTCCTGAGGATAAAGGCCCCCAGAACGAGAAGCAGGATAAAGTCGAGAATAAAATAGCCGAGAAAAAGAGTCCGGGAGTGGGCCAGCCGGGCATGAACCGTTTCAAGGGAAAGTGCCAGCCGGGCTGCCCCTGCCAGGGTGCCGTTAACCTGGAGCGGCGCATAAACCAGAATCCAGTCCCCTTTTAAAGAGAGTTGACTCACTGCTTCCGGTTTCTTCAGTATGGCGCGCAGAGTTGCATCAATACCCTGCTCATCGGCAAGAGTCAACAGAGTCTCCCCCGCCTTGTTTACCAGCAGAAAACTTGAAAACTCCTTTTCAGCCTTGAGTGCCGCAACGACCCTGGAGACCGAAGCTTTATCGATATTTTCAGGGAGCGTCGCCAGGATGAGGTTAAGCATATATACAGCATGCGCGCTCCTGGCGGAAAGCAGCTCTTTTTCTGCGGTCTTGAAGGAGATGATACTGAGGAGAAGCCAGGTAAGCAGGAGCAGCATGGCAAGCGAGGCAAGTATCGCAAAGGTAAGATTAAAGCGGTAGCGCTTGGACATGGCGGGGATCCTGTAAATCGGAAACTGGGAACTGGGATCAGTTGAAACTCTAAAGGCGGGAACTGGGATCAGGAAAACCAATTGCGATTTCAGCTTTTACTGTTCCCTGTTCACTGTTCCCAGTCTACTACCTGCCGATAGAAAGATACCAGAAAATCAGCTGCCTCCCGAAAAAAATATACAGCAGCGCGCCGAAAGCAAGGAACGGCCCGAACGGGATGGCCAGTTTCCGGTCTTTTTTCTGAATCATCATGACAGAAACGCCGATTACCGAACCGACCAGCGATGCCGCAAGAATGATAAACGGCACGCATAGCCAGCCGAGAAAAGCCCCCATCATCGCCAGCAGCTTGATGTCGCCCCCCCCCATACCCTCCTTGCCGGTCAGTTTCTCATACCCCCAGGCCACCAGGAAGAGGGAGCCGCCGCCGAGCAGGATTCCGCCGAGCGAATTCAGCCAGCCGAGATTCATGCCGCTGTAGCTGTCCTCGATGAAGAAGGAACAGAGAAAACCGGTTATGATGCCGGGGAGCGAGATCTCGTCCGGGATAATCTGGTGGTCAAGATCGATGCAGGTGATGACTACCAGGCTGGAGCTGAAAATGAACAGGGCGAGGAAGGTGAAGGACGCTCCAAACTTCATGAAGAGGAACAGGGTCAGCAGCCCGTTCAGAGCCTCTATCAGCGGGTAACGCCAGGAGATGGGGGCGTGGCAGGCACGGCATTTTGCCTTGAGAACAAGAAAGCTGATAATCGGGATATTGTCATACCAGCGAATCCGGATACCGCAGAGGGGACAGGCAGAGGGGGGAGAGACGATCGACTTCCCCTCCGGCAGACGGCAGATGCAGACATTGAGGAAAGAGCCGACAACCGCGCCGAGGATGAAAGCGAACATGTAGAATACGGGCGGTAGTTGCATATCTTTACCTTTTTTTCGGAAAATGCGGGAACTGGGAACGGTAAAACCGCGGAAAGCTGGAATTGGTCTTTTCTGATCCCGGTTCCCGGATCAAGCCTTTATCTCTTCACGCAGTTTACAGCCGTCTCAGCTTATCCAGGCTCTCTTCCAGTAGCGCTTTTTTCGCAGTCACCTCGGTCAGTTTCTCCCGCTCTTTGGCGACAATGTCGGCCGGGGCACGGTCGACAAAAGCGGGATTTTCCAGTTTCCTCGCAAACTGCTCGATATCCTTCGTAAACTTGCCGATCTCCTTGATCAGCCGCTCAGCCTCGGCCACCACGTCCACCAGACCTTTAAGCGGCACGAAGATCTGCACGTCCTCTGTCACCTGGATGGAGGCGTCCTCAGGCTGCTCGATACCCATACCGATGGCAAGGTCGGCAACGCGTGCCAAAGCGATGATTGCGCCCTCGTTATGCTTCATTAACAGCTGGCTCTCCTCCGACCCGCATGACAGGATGACGGCAATCTCCTTCGACGGCGGCACCTCCATCTCACCGCGGATATTGCGGATAGCCGAAATAACGGCCATGACCCGTTCCATCCTCGCCGCTTCTTCGGGGAAAGAACGATGTTCGCTGTATTCGGGATACGGCGCCAGCATAATGGTTTCCGCCGTTCCCTGTTCCCCGTTCCCCGTTCCCCGGTTTTTTGGCAACGCCTGCCAGATCTCTTCGGTGATGAACGGCATGAACGGGTGCAGCAGGCGCAGCAGCTGCTCCAGCACGTACCAGAGGACATACTGCGTCATCCGCTTGCGCTCGGCATCGCTGCCATAGAGATCGCGTTTGGAAAGCTCCAGATACCAGTCGCAGAACTCGCTCCAGGTGAACTGGTAAAGCCCCATGGCCGCCTCGTTGTAGCGGTACTCCTCCAGGGCCTTGTTGGTATCAGAGATAGTCTCGTTGAGACGGTGCAGAATCCATTTGTCCGCCGCGGAGAGTACCAGCTCATCATAACCGGGCGCAGCCGGGTCGAACCCTTCCAGGTTCATCAGGGTGAAGCGGGCAGCGTTCCAGACCTTGTTGCAGAAGTTGCGGTAGCCGGAGATCCGCTCCTCGGCCAGCCTGATATCACGACCCTGGGCGGCAAAGGCAGCCAGGGTGAAGCGGAAGGCGTCGGTGCCGTACTGGTCTATGACCGTCAGCGGGTCGATGACATTCCCCTTGGACTTGCTCATCTTCTGCCCCTGGGCGTCACGCACCAGGGCATGAATGTAGACCTCCCTAAAAGGCACCTCGTCCATGAAATGCAGTCCCATCATCATCATCCGGGCGACCCAGAAAAAGAGGATGTCGAAGCCGGTTACCAGGCAGGAGGTCGGGTAGAAGGTCTTGAGCAGCTCGGTCTGTTCCGGCCACCCCATTGTGGAGAAGGGCCAGAGTGCCGAGGAGAACCAGGTATCAAGGACATCGGTCTCCTGGCGGAGCTCGTCGCTGCCGCATTTGGCGCACTTCGTCGGAGCTTCCATGGCGACGGTGATCTCGCCGCAGTGGTCGCAGAACCAGGCCGGGATCCGGTGTCCCCACCAGATCTGCCGGGAGATGCACCAGTCGCGGATATTCTCCATCCAGTCGTAGTAGGTATTTTCCCACTGTTTCGGGATGATTTTTGTCCGGCCGTCTTTCACTGCCGCCAGCGCCTTTTCTGCCAGCGGGGCGACCTTTACGTACCACTGCAGGGAGAGATACGGCTCGACCACGGTCTTGCAGCGGTAGCAGCCGCCGATTGACATGCCGTGCTCGTCGATCTTTTCCAGCAGGCCCTGCTCTTCCAGCTCGGTAACGATCCTTTTTCTCGCCTCGAAGCGATCCAGACCCTCGTACTGACGACCGGCGGCATTGACGATGCCGGACTCGTCGAAGATATTGATCCGGTCGAGGTTATGGCGCACTCCGACCTCGAAGTCGTTGAAATCGTGCGCCGGAGTAATCTTCACTACGCCGGTGCCGAACTCGCGGTCAACGTAGTCATCGGCAACCACCGGAATCTCGCGATTCACCAGCGGCAGCAGCACCTTTTTACCGACCAGATCACCGTAGCGCTCATCTTCCGGGTGCACGGCCACGGCCGTATCCCCCAGCATCGTCTCCGGACGGGTAGTGGCAACAACGACGAAGCGCCCCGGCTCGCCAACCACCGGGTAGCGGATATGCCAGAGATGCCCCTTTTTCTCCTCATGTTCCACTTCGATATCGGAGAGCGCGGTATGACAGCGGGGGCACCAGTTGATCAGCCGGTTAGCGCGATAAATCAAGCCGTCGGCATGGAGCTTTACAAAGACCGTCCGTACCGCCTGCGACAGCCCCTCGTCCATGGTGAAGCGTTCCCGCTCCCAGTCGCAGGAAGCGCCGAGCCTTTTGAGCTGGCCGATGATCTGGCCGCCGGACTCTGCCTTCCACTGCCAGACCCGCTCGATGAACGCTTCCCGCCCCAGACCGAACCGGTCCGTCTTCTGCGCCGCCAACTGCCGCTCCACCACGTTTTGCGTGGCAATGCCGGCATGGTCGGTGCCCGGCATCCAGAGGACGTTGTACCCCTGCATCCGCTTCCAGCGGCAGAGGATATCCTGCAGCGTATTGTTGAGGGCGTGCCCCATATGCAGGGCGCCGGTGACATTGGGGGGGGGGATGACGATACTGTACGGTTTTTTATCCGCGGTCGCTGCCGCGCGGAAGTACCCCTTCTCCTCCCACTCGGCATACCAGCGTTTCTCTACTTCGTGGGGCTCATACCCCTTGGCAAGCTCTTTGGCAGACATTTCGAATCTCCGGCAATCAGGGTAAAAATACGATTTCAGATCAAGAGTGATATCAAGGCAGCGAGGATTGAGGCGACGAAAGCCCTCACCCGGCCTTTGGCCACTCTCTCCCGCTGGGAGAGAGATAGAGAGAGGGGTACGTTGAGGAGCCGAAGACGAGCCAACGACGGTAGCGCCTTGATGTGGAATCGTAACAAAAATGAAATGGGGACTCATCATCCCCATTTTCACACGTATATTTGCAGGAGCCTCAGGCCGTGCCGGCCTTCAACTTCCTGATCTCTTCCTTGATTATCGTTTCCGCCAGATCCGGAACAACCTCCCAGACGATCCGCTCGATGACGTCACGGGAAACCCTGGAAAGCAGCGCCTTGAGCTGCTCTTCGTCAAGAGACCCTGCCTCGGCAAAAGCGGGTGCAGCAGGCGGCGGCACAAAAGCAGGCGCAGCAACAGGTGGTGGCTGCGGCGGCTCCACAAAAGCCGGAGCAGAAACCGGCGCTTCCGGCTCAGCAAAAGTTATCGCCCCGAACTCATCATCGACCAACGGCGCAAGCGGAACCGGCTCGTCGTCAGTAAAAGAGATCTCCTGTTCGCCAAACGGTTCAAAACCGCTTGCCGCCGGGGCTGCGGCAGAGAGAGGCGCATCAAAGACAATCTCTTCGAGAACATACTCGTCCTCGACAGCCGCTGTCGCTTTTGCCGCTGTTTCCGTTTCAAATGAAAAAATGTCGTCAGCTGCAGCAGCGACCGTAGCCGGCGCCGCTTCGACCTCATCCATATCAAAGGCGCCCCAGAGATCGTCTGCAGCCGCAACCTGGATAGGCGATGCTGCAGCCGGGGCAGGTGCCGGAGCTGTCGGTGCGGCAGGCTGTGCTGCCGCTGCAAAAAAGTCGCTCGCAGCCGGCTCGGCTGCCGGCTCGTCGTCAAAACCGGTCGCCCAGATGTCGTCAACAGCCGGTGCAGCAGCTTGGGGAGGGACTGCCGCCGGAAGAGGCGGTGGTGCCGGAATAGAAGCTGCTGCCGGTACCGGTTCCGCCGGTGGAGCAGCGATCCCTGCAGGCCTGGCTAAACGTTCGGCAGTCAGAGCAATCAGCCTGTTGGTGACATCTATGAGCGTCTGTGACTCGAACGGCTTGGTTATGAATTCATCGGCGCCGCTCTGGCGGTTCTTTTGTTCGTCAACAACTTCGAAAGCCCCTGTCATAAGGAGGATTGCCGTATGTGCAAGCGCCGGATCCTGCCTTATTTCACGGCAGACCTCGTAGCCGTTTTTCCCCGGCATGAGTGCGTCAACCAGCATTACATCGGGTTTCATCTCTCTTGCTTTGGCTATTGCCGCATCGCCGCTGGCTACAACCGTGAGATTATACCCCTCATTGGCAAAAATTATCCCTACAACCTTCTGAATGGTTACACTGTCATCGGCAAGGATTACTCTGCTACCCATTGGTCCCTCCGTCAGGGGTTGCCGTATTCGGCTACAAATGCAGAAAAATTAACACAAAGGTATTGGTGTGTCAAACAATTGAAATGAAAAGCAGGTAACTAAGGTTCGAGGTTCGAGGTTCGAGGTTCGAGGTTCGAGGTTCGAGTCTGCGCTTAGCTCCCCAGAACCTCGTTCCTTTTTCCTCGTTCCTTTTTCCTCGTTCCTTTTTCCTCGTTCCTTTTTCCTCGTTCCTTTTTCCTCGTTCCCCGGTCCTGCCTTTAATGAACTATCTCCGCGGTAAAACGGTACAGTCTGCCGCTCTTCCAGCTGTCAGGCGACAGTCCGGCTTTCATTGACAACTCGGCCAGATAGGTGCCCAGATCCCAACCCTGTTCGACCGGAACCTGCGGCAGAAACACGCTGCTCCGCCCTGACGCTTCCAGATAGACGCCATGCTTGCCGATCTCGATCTCGCTGCTGCCGCTCACCGGCTCCATCGGTGAAAGCACCGTCACCTCCAGATCGAGATGCGGCAACTCCTCGGGCCGCACCGGCCGAAAGCGCGGGTCCTTGGTTGCCGCTGCCACGGCGTTCTGGACAACTGAGCGGTAGAGAGCTGTATGCGCCTGGATACTGCCGATGCAGCCGCGAAGCCGGCCATCTTTCTCCTTCAACGTCACAAAAACAGCTCCGTCGGCCTTCAGCCTGAGATCGCCCCCCTGCCACTCCGGCAGCGGCTTGCCGTTTACCTGGCACGCGACCGTCTCCCGGGCAAGCTTGAGGATTTCGGCTCTGGCAACAGCTGAAAGCGGCTTTTTATAGAAGCCGAGTGCACCGTAGCCAACGACTCTTTTCTTGTCTCCCGAGGTATCGCCTGAATCGGCATACTTGTAAAGGCGGGCTTCCGTTGCGCCCGCCCCTCTTGCCGCCGCCATGCCGTAAAGTAACGGCCCGCCGCCGCACGCCTCGCCCTCGCCGCTTCCCAGAAGCCGTTCAAGATCGCCTGCCGCCAGCCGCTCCACTGCATCAAGAACCTTGCGATCCATGACAGAGGCGGTTTTGTTGTCATGATAATGCGACAGGTCGGTGCTGATAACGATAACGGCTTTTTCGTCTTTCTTGAGCAAGGCCGCCAGTTTGTCAGCCAGATGCCGGTACGACTCCGGCGTATTCCTGCCGATCAATATCGGCACGACAGAGAAATCTTTAAGTGTCTTTTGCAAAAAAGGGAGCTGCACCTCAAGGGAATGCTCACGCTCGAAAGGTTCGGCAGAGAGCTTGACGCCATCCTTGTCGCTTGCCAGAGAGCGTGCCAGCGCCTCATCCACCTTCACAATCCCGAGCGGGGTCCTAAGCCCGCCGCCGGGATAGATGACCGCCCCGTTGATTGCGGCGTAGTGGGAAGGGCCGATGAGGATGACCGTCCGAATGTCCTTGCCTTTCAGCCTGGCATACGCGTAACCGGCAACCCAACCGGAGTAGACATAGCCGGCATGCGGAGCGACAACAGCCAGCAGCCGGCCGTCATCACTTTCCGCTGCCGGCAGTGACAGATAGCGATCAAGTTCGGCAGAAAGGCTCTCTTTGTCAGCCGGATAGAAACTGCCGGCCACCGCCGGCTCTTTCACTGTTGCGCTGCAGGCAGACGGGAAAATCACCATCAACAGCATCATGTTGAACAAATAGCGCAAACGACCCATCATTGTACCTCCTCTTTCGAAAAAAAAGCATTTACCACAGAGGACTCAGAGAAATACGCAGTAATATCAGTAATTTATTTAATAACAAGAACCAGCATCCCTGATTTAACCGAATATAGATGAACAAACTGTTTTTTGGGGTTTCTCTGTGTCCTCCGTGGTTAAAATGCCGTTTATAGATTTGAATCTTTCGTACGCTTTCTTTTTCTTCGCGGTTTCAGCGCCGTCTCGGGATCATATTTTCGTCCCTCCTGTCATGAATCCTGCTCCGGCGATCTTCTGGCTGCAGAAGCTGCAGCGATCACCCTTGAGACGGGTCTCCAGCACGCTGTAACCCGAACGGCGGATGACTGCTTTGCGGCACTTCGGGCAATAGGTGCTGCTCCCCGGATGGCCGGGGACATTGCCGATATAGGAGTATTTCAGCCCCGCCTTAAGTGCTGTTTCCCGGGCCATCTCCAGGGTCTTTACCGGCGTAGGCGGCACAGCGGTCATCTTGTAGAGCGGGAAGAAGCGCGAGAAATGCAGCGGCGTCTCGGTTCCAAGATTCTGCCTGATCCAGCCGCACATATCAGAGATCATGGCCGGGTTGTCGTTGTAGCCGGGGATGACCAGGTTGGTGATCTCCAGCCAGACGCCCTGTTTCCGGTAGTTCTGCAGTGCGGTCAGTACCGGGGCAAGCTCCGCCTCGCAGACAGAGGCGTAAAACTTCTCGCTGAACCCTTTGAGATCGATGTTGGCGGCATCGAGATGGCGGCAGAGCTCACGCTGCGGCTCCGGATTGATGAAGCCGTTTGAATGGGTCACCGCCAGCACCCCCCTGGCCCGGGCGGCTTTGGCAGAGTCGAGCATGTACTCGAACCAGGTAGTCGGTTCGGTATAGGTAAAGGCAACACTCCTGCAACCCTGGGCAATCGCCAGTGCCGGCACCTGGGAAACCGGGGTCAGGTAGTTGTGCGACTCCAGCGGCGACAGCTGCGATATCTCCCAGTTCTGGCAGAATTTGCAGCGGAGGTTGCAGCCGGCACAGGCAAAGGAGAGCGAACGGCTTGACGGATGAAAATTGAAAAACGGTTTCTTTTCGATCGGATCGACATTGATCGAGCAGGGGAGAGCATAGCCGAGAGAATAGAGCGTGCCGGAAAAGTTCTTCCGGCCACGGCAGAAACCGCTGCCATTGTCAGGTATAGTGCAGCGGCGCGGGCAGAGGACGCATCTTACCGTCCCCTTGCCGTCACCAAGTTTCTGGTACCAGAGCGCCTCTTTGCGACCCGCCACCCCTGAGACAATCTCCGCTGCGCCTGCCTTCAGCGCCAGGGCACTGAGGCAGACCGTTTGCATGAATGTACGCCGTGAAATCATCTTTTAATCTTACCACCGATTCCGGAAAAAAGCAGTACCAGTAAACTGCCGGTTTTGAGCAGCAAAAGTAGCAGCAGCGCAGCGCGAAAGCCGAGAACCGGAAGCAGGAGCAGCCCG
>JBBRBA010000012.1:0-50532 GCA_038206285.1 Geobacterales bacterium | reverse complement strand
TCATTTTCTGTAATATGAGAGTAAGACATGGTGGGCTCCTTTCCGGTCGTGAGTTGGTCGTGCTTCTCACACTACCAGAAAATCCCATCATGTCTTTTACTTACAACAACTGGTGCACTTGCGACGTGAATTCACCCTTTTACCGGGTGAGAAAGAACAAGGGGGTGCTGCCGTACCTATGAAAAGCGGTTTCGTCAAAAGCTCCCCGCATCTCTTCCGGCTGATTATCCGTTCCTACCTGGCTCTACTGACGGCATTGCTGCTTCTGGCAGCGCTGATCCCGGCGCCGCTGCAGACCGCTGCCGATCCTCGGGTAACGCCCAATCCGGTCAGGTCGGCCTGGTTTCTGCTCTGGATTCAGGAACTGGTCAGCTGGTCGCGCTTCATGATCTGGCCGGTGCTGCTGCTCACTGTTATCTGTTTCCTGCTCCCCTGGCTGCCGGGGCAGGTGCGGAGTCACCAAGCCCAGTGGCTGCTGCCGGGACAGCGGCGGATCTCTATCGCTGCCGTCCTGCTTGCCCTGACGCTGCTGCTGCTGACCGTCATCGCCATGTTCTTTCGGGGGCCCAATTGGTCGCTGCTGTTCTGACCACTATTCTCGCCGTTGTTCTGACCGCAGCGCCTGCCTTGGCCGCACCAGCCGGGCCGCGCTGCCTGGCATGCCATCCGGCCCATTACGCCGGGCGCGGCAGCTGTACCGGCTGTCATCGCGGCAACCCGGCATCGGCACGGAAAAACATTGCCCACCAGTTGCTGCTGGCCGGCCGCTACGCCAAATTCACCCTCGGGGAGGCAGCTGCGGCCCGTGAGGGTGAGCGGCTGCTGGAGCAGTACGCCTGCCGCCGCTGCCATGTCATAGGCAGCAAAGGAAACAGGCTCTCTGTCAACCTCGATCAGTCGACTGCCACTAAGACGCCGGAGGAACTGGCAACCTCCATGCTGCAGCCTGTGCGAAATATGCCGGATTTCCGTCTTGGGAAAAGCCGGGCCGATACGCTGGTAAATGCACTGCTGCAGGCGGCGGCCGGCCGTCAAGGCGCTGCTCCGGCGGCCGGTCCGCAGGTGGTGCATTTCGATCAGAGTGGGGCAGGGGAGGATCTGTTCAGCAGGAAATGCGGCTCTTGCCATCGGGCTCTGACCGGGCGGCTCGGGGCGCTTGGCAGGGGTGAGGCCGGGCCGAATCTCTCGGGGTTGCTGTCGCCGTATTACCCGCTGACATTTCAGGGAGAGCAGGCGTGGACGGAAAACGGCCTGAAAAAGTGGCTGAAAAATCCGCGCACGATCAGGACCTGGGCGCGGATGCCGCCGGTTCAGCTGACAGAGCCTGAGTTGCGTGAGGTGGTGGATATTCTGAAGAATAGAAATAGTGAATAGGGCAGTCGGGAGCTGCATGCATTCAGCTGACGTCCTATTTCTGCGATTCTGAGCGCATTTCGCTACAGCCGATAAACTCGCCTTGCAGGCTCAGGCAGAATCGGCTGGATACGCTCCATTTCGCTAAGAATTGAGACGAAATAGCCCTGAGGCTCTCATCCCGGCAGCTCCCAACTGCCGTTAGCGGTGCATGATGCCTGCTTTCCGCCTGGATGCAGAATCAGCCCTGAAAACCTCGTATTGCCTCCTGTCCCTGATAACCGGCAGCGAAAAGTCCCCCTGAATCCGCCATTTGTCTTTCAGGAACAGCCACGGCGCGAATGCCGACAGCGCATACCCCTCTTCCGGCTCGATCTTTTCCGCTTGAATCCCTCTGACATGCAGACCGCTTCGATTGGCCAGCACCTCATGACTGCCGTTGAAGGGGAGCGAGCCGGGGTCGCTGTACTCCCAGGTAACTTTCTGCAGCTGGGAACCGTCCAGAGAGGCATGGCAAGAGTCGCACGCCCGGCTTTTGTTCAGCTTGTGCGACATCTTGTCCATTTGAATCCAGAGCAGCGCCTTGTTGTTTTCCGGCAGGCCGCCAAACAGCCCGACATAAGCCCAGGCATCGTCTGTCCGCTTGAGGTCAGGAAGTTCTAACGGGTAACGCCAGTGCAGGCCGGGTGTGAACGGGGAGGTTTTCTGGTTCATGACCGCCATCGGCAAAGGTTTGACCGGAATCCAGCGACCCTTCTGATCCTTGAGCAGAACCGGTTGCGGCATGTAGCCGTAATAGGCCTTGTACTTGAAATAGGGGGTAGCCACGCCGGCAATCGTGCCAGGACCCCAGTATGTCCCCTGATAACCGGCTACCCGCTGTATGTGACAGGCCTCGCAGGAAAGGTTTTTGTGCCGGGAGATCGCATGGCTCTTGACCGCTTCCGGATGACAGCGTTGACATGAATCCTGGGCCTGCCTCTTGACCATGCCGTGACCGAGGTCAAAATTGCTTTTGCTGCTTTCATGGCAGTCGAGACAGCCGACTCCGGCTTTCAGGTGGCTGTCGGCTTCGTTTCCTTCGGGAAATGAGAAAGAGCCGCCGAAGTAGCCGGCACCCCGGCGGCGGTCTTCCGGCCCGGCATGACAGATCGAGGCCCGGCCGTTGCCGTAGCAGCTTGCGGCCGGCGGCGTTTTTACGAAGGTGTGCGCCCCGATGGCGGGATCAGCAGGATTTCTTTTCTGCGGATTGAAATGGCAGTCAAGACAGCCGACATGGCAGGTATTGCATGCCCTCTGGTTGATGCGGCTGCTCTCCGGCGACATCGGGAGCATGGTGTTTGCCTGCATCGCCTCGAAGTTTCCTTCGAACCAGGGGCCGCAGTTGTGAGGGCCGCGGTCTTTATCGAGCCACCCCTTGTAGCGGCTCTGTTTGCCGTTTGTCGCCATGGTGCTTTTGGAGAATTCCGCAAACTCCTGCTGATGGCATTTCCCGCAGGTCTTTTTCATGATGTCGAAATCCTGGCTCAGGGTCTGCGTATTTTTGTCGTGCCAGGAGATGGCTGCCACCGCTGCATCCTTGACCGGTCTCCCGTCCTTTTCAATAACGGTATAAAGCCGGTTCAGCGGATTGGTGCCGTATTCGAGCGGGTAGCGCCGCGCCGACGTCATCGCCATAAACCCTTTCTTCGCGACGACCAGCAGCCGCGCCATCCCCTGGTGGGCCTTGCTCCTGTCCGTTTCATCCGGGTTGCCCAAATGGCATTCGCTGCATCCGGCCGGCATACCTGTCTGCGCCGCCGCTTCCTCGGCGGTCACAGCAAAACCGCCGTATCCCCAAGCCTCCATTTGCTGGCGGTTAGCGTGACATTCGCTACAGCTGTCTGCTGCCACGGCATGAGCTGCGGTTCCTGTAAAGAACAGGCATAATAATAAGATAAACTGTGTCATCATAAGGTTACTCTCCTTCCGCTCGCAGCAGCTGCAAGGGCGTGGTCAGCAGTTTTACCATTAAATTTCCGCTACAGTCGTGCCAGGCTTATGCCATAAATCAGCTGCCTGCAGGACGACAGTATCCGGCTTCGGGGGTATTTCTCTGTCTATCTTACCAGATATGGGATATATTTCTGAAATGGCTGGCGACTTTTTAAAAAGTGCATGCAACTGATGGGTAGCTTCTTAGTTCAAAAGCGTTTTTCAATACTCTTTACCGCCCTTGTCGCATTCTGTATTCTTCTTGCCGGCATGCGCGTGCCGGATCTTGCGCGCCCCTATCGACCCAAACCGAATCGACGCGCCATCATCGAAGTCCAGGTCAAACCCTCACAACAAAACGTCAATAAATCTATCAATTTTATTGCCATCCTGGCAAAACCCCCTGAAATCCGGACAACGCATTCGTACAGTCCGCAGCTTGTCTTTGCTCTTCACTCCAGAGAATGTCCGACCCTGTTCCCCAACTCGTCCCGTGCGCCCCCTTCATTCCTTTCCTGACAATAAATCTGCATCTGAAAATTACTCTGCCCCTCTGGTGCCGGCACTTTTGGCCTTGCGCTCATGGTTTTTGAGGGGTGTATTCATTTAAGCAGTGACAAAGGGAGAAATAGCATGAATTTATCGATTAACCGGCTTCTGCCGGTTTTGTTTGCAGGGATGTTCGTGTATGCCGGCTGTGCCAAACAGAGTGTCGTCAAGCAGGACGAACCACTTGTCCCTGCTGCGGTAAAAACGGCGGCTAGTACTTCAGCCAACCAGGTCGTTTCTGTTGCAGGAACAGAGGGAAATGCGGCAACGGATATAAAGTCATTGCCTGTTGCCAGTGATGAGCAGAAAAAGCCTGTGAGTGCGAGTGAGACTTTAAAGACAGCCGCTCTGCAGAAAGCGTTTGCCAAAATATATTTCGATTTCGACTCTTCGACCCTGAGCGATACTGCCCGGCAATCGCTGGTCAAAAATTCTGTTGTATTGAAGCAAAACCCGCAATTAAAGATTCGTGTCGAAGGGAATTGTGACGAGAAGGGTTCGGATGAATACAATCTTGCCCTTGGCGAACGTCGGGCGCAAGTCGCTGTCAGTTACCTGCAGACCATGGGTGTTAAAGCCGACCGTTTGGCCTCCATCAGCTATGGCAAGGAAAAACCGGCTGCTCCGGGTCACGATGAAGCCGACTTGGCCGCAAACCGGCGCGACGAGTTCGTCATAGCCAGATAACACCTTTATCCATACCAGAGGCCGCTTCCGGCGGCCTCTGGTCGATCACTCCGCACTACCGCAGGTCCCGCCACAGCCGCAGGCAAGCCCGCGGGATTTCTGCAACGCTTCATTCCCCTCGCGATACGATAACAGGGCAATAACCAGTGAGCCGACTGCATCGAGCCAGCCAAGGCCGGTCAGCTCGTAGCCGATGCTGGCTGCCAGAAGTGCCACGGAGAGCTGCAGGCAGGTGCGGGTACAGGCGGCATCGGCGAGGATCGCCGGCGAGTTGAGCGCTCTGCCGACCTTCATCTTCTGCTGCATCAGCAGCCACATGGAGAGAATCGACACTACTGCCACAGCTATCCCCCAGACTGTGGTCAGCGGCCGGTGGCTCGTCCAGAGGCTTAAGACTGCCGTCACCAACAGCCCGGCTGCCAAAAGAAAGAAGGCGCCACCGGTTATCTGCAAAGCCCGCCGCTCGAACTCGTCCCGTTTCGCCTCCTCACCCCGCTGCTGTCGTTGCAGCATGTGCCAGATACCGAGCCCGGAGATCACCTCGACAAAAGAGTCGAGGCCGAAACCGAACAGTGACAGGGTTTCATCGGCAGCCCCCATGAAGACCGAAACGCCCCCTTCGAGGAGATTGTAGCCGATGGTGATCAGCGCCAGCAGCGAGGCGGTGCGATACAGTTCCTGCAGCTTGAGCATTTTGTTACAAAACATCAGACACTCTCCGGAAAATGCATTGTCACTTAACACTTCAACCTTGCCGCCGGGGCAACAGGCTGTTACAGCAAACTTTTCCACCGGAGCATTACTTCACCAATACGCTGATAATGCCGCGCAAATCGCCCTTTTCATAGCCGACGGCCCGGTCCTGCGGATATCCGGCAGCGATCTCCCGGCGCACCTGCTCGCTCATTGTCAGGGAATTGCCATGACAGCTGAGACAGGTCTGCTCCACGGTAATGATTTTATAAAAGCGGCGCGGGTTGTCAGGGAAGACGGTTACCCCGGCGGGGAGAGTCCTCCCGGCTTTCCGGTCTGCGGCAAGGGTTTCCAGTAGCTGTTTTTCCGCCGCGTCCGGCGCATTGCGGGGATTGCGCACCTGCAACGAGGTGCGCTTGACGGTGACGCCCAGTTCGTTTTCGATGCGGGACGAAATGACCGGCGCGTCCTTGGCGCAGACATCAATGGCTCCGGCCGGGCCTTTTTTCTGTATGCTCTCCACAAGTTTCTGTCGCAGTTCCTGCCCGAATTGTCCGACAGCCCTGTCTGCAACGGCCTGTGGCGCAACTTCGGCAGCAGTCGCTGCTGCCGCTGCCAGCAGCATGGCGGTAAAAAGTGCCTTGGGATGCAGTTTCATAGCGATCTCCTTTATTGCCCGGAAAACTACTGTCAGGCATTTGTTGATGGTCCTCTAAGTGAGTACGGCCAGGCAAGAATGCCGCCATCCATGAAGCTGGTGTTTATAAAGCGGATAAAAAGCCAGACGGGCTGCTTTCAGTACATTGCATAGGTCACTTTTCCTGGGGACACCCGGCCTGTCGCCAGCCGGCCATATGTCCGGACAGAAGCACCACGTGCCGGTAACCGAGGCTGTCCAGCAAGCCCTTGGCAAGCTGGGCGCGCGGACCATGTTCGCAGGTTACTACCAGTTCGGTATCTTTGTCGGCCGGGATTTGAGCAAGCCGTAACAGAATTTTCCAGGAGGGCGCATGGATAGCTCCGGGTATGTGACCGCTGCGAAATTCGCTGCCGCTACGGACGTCAACGACGACAGTCGGCTTGTTTTCCCTGATTCGTTTCAGCATTTCCTGGGGCTGCATGCCATCTCCTTATCCACTGCCGGGGTGCGGGGGACCTTTACCCTGCCGGTTTCTTCGGTCGGTAATAATGCGGAACGCCAGCAGCAGAAACGGCCAGGCGTGCCACACAAGGTCAAAGATATCGAGCGGCCGTTTCAGGGTGCCGACCATGAGCATTCTGATTTTTTCGACAATGTGCGGCTGCGGTACAAACGGCGCAAAGCCTAGCAAAAGCACCAGCGGGATGAGAAACTGGTAGCTGAACAGATTCTTCATGACGGCGCGATATCTCCCACCGCCTGTGTTGCCGGGTTGACGGTCACTTTTACCGTTGCCAGAAAATGTTCCATGATAGTCTCCCTTTTCGCAACAACCAACCTGCTTGTGCACCATGTTTGAATCAGTAAGCGGTCGTGTTTACTGGCGGCAGCAGAAGCGAAGACAGAAATTTCACGCCCGCCGCAGTACGTTCAGGCAGCGGTCGGCTTCGAGGATAATTCCGGCTCCGGTCCGGTGGTGGCGATGTAGCGGTTTTCCGGAGCCTGAATCATCTCTGCTCTCTGCTGCCGCTGTTATTAACCGGCAGAACCGGCCCCTGTTATTTGTTGCCGATTGCTGAAGCCGGTGGTGATCACAAACTCCGGCGGATCCATAAGCACCTTTTTCACCGTACAGAGCTCTGCCGTCTTGACGATGGCGTTGCGGTACTTTTCCGGGAAACCGGGCGGCAGCGTTATTTCCATGGTTACCCTGACAAGCCTGTTTTTACCGTCCGTGCCGACGCTAAATGCCATTGTCTGCGTCAGTGCCAGCCCTTCGGTGGCAATCTGCCGCTGCTGACAGAAGCTGAGCACGTAGATGCCGGCACAGGTTCCCAGTGAAGCGAGGAAGTAGTCGAACGGGGTGGGGGCCGAGCCGTCTCCCCCGGCCGTCACCGGCTGATCTGTGGCAATGATGCGGTTATTGATTTCTGCATTGACTTTTTCCCCGCCGGGGAAGGTGATCTTGATTTCCATGGAGCCTCTCCCTTGTCCGCTAGTTTTATTGCGGTTCCATCGCTGCAGCCTGCTGCTTTTCCTGCAGGCAGCGCAGCACTTTTTCCACTTCGCCGACATCGTCAGGATCAAGATCCGGCGGCACATTCTCTTTGCCGAACAGTTTATAAACTCTGAAACGGTTGCATTTTTCAAAATCAGCCCGGCAGAGCTTGTCCTGAATATAGGCGGCTGACTTGGGCAGATCCTGCATATGGTCTTTAAAAAACTGGCAGCATTCCATTATATCACAAGCCATTACTCCACCTCGATGGGATTAATTGTGCTGCCGGTACCGGACCGGCGAAAACCTTCCCGCGGCCGTTCAATCCCGGCAGCGGCAATCTCTTTGGATTCGTCTCCGGAGATTGCCAGCGCCTTCTGCCCCACCAGGGCCCGTGCCACCTTGCAGCGGGCGCTGGCCAGCAGTCTTTGCACCGTGCCGCGAGACACCCCCATGCAGGCACCCGCTTCCTCCTGGGTTTTTGCCTCGCCGTCGCAGAGGTGCAGCGCCTCCAGTTCGTCGTGGGCCAGCCTGACAATCTCCATATTTTTCAATGGCGTCCCGGCCGGTTTATAGACAGCCGTATAGCCGGCCCGGTGCGGGCAGTTGCAGTTTCTCGGCTTGCGCGGACGCGACACGGCTAGTGGGAACAGCCATGGCTTTGCCCATGGCTGCCGCAGGTGTGGCCCGGCATGTATTCCGGCAGTTCGTTTGCCCTGAAAAGTGCCATGTTTGCAGCTATCGTCCCCTCCTGGGCCTGAAATACCCGCTTGCCGGCGCTGTTCAGCTTGTGCAGCGCGCCGCCGCCAATGCCGCCCGCCACGATTGCATCCACCTGCTGCCCGTCCAGTCCTGCCAGCGGATTGCAACCCCCATGCTGGTGAATCTTGTTACTGTTATTGATTGCCGTGACTTCGTTGCTGTCCATATCGACGACGACAAAACCGGGCGCAGAGCCGAAATGCTCAAATACCATACTCTCGATACCCTGATTTTCCAGAACCGGAAAACATACTTTCATTATGCGACCCCCGTCTTTTAATTTTGTGAATATGCACAAAATACAGGCCTTGAATATGAATGTCAATATATATTAAATACTGTATTTAAGCGCTGATAATTTGCCGGCCATAAATGAAGGCCAAAGGAGATGTTGTTATCAGCCGGCAAGGCCTGGAGCCGGAGAGCGGTGAACAGATTTTGACCTCAGGCAGAGACGGGCCTTTATGCTGTCTCCGCCCGGCAGTGGCGGCTATGATGCCTCCTTCCCCAAAAGGCCCAGCTCCTTGAGACGCATCCGCCTTGATCTGCAGTGATCCCCCCAGCTGCTCGAACAACCGTTCCTGCAGCACCCACATCAGTTTGGCCTGCAGCAGGGCAGGTATCTCGCCGATTTAGTCAAGGAAGATGGTGCCGCCCAGAGCCAGTTCGAACTTGCCCCTTCTGGCCTGGATTGCCGCGGTGAATGCACCGCGCTCATGGCCGAACAGTTCGCTTTCGAGAAGCTGTTCCGGAATGGCGGCACAGTTAAGCGGAATGAATGGAGCGCTTTTGCGTGGAATGGACAGATGAATCATCCGGGGAGAGTTATTTGCACCTGTTGCATTCCTTGCCCGTTACTGGTCAGGCTTCCTGCCCAGAATCTGCACCACGGCTGCCAAACCGGTATGGCGGCTTCCCTCCCGAACATCCCGCTCCAGCTGGAGAGCATGGATAAACTCCAGCCCGGCAAGTTCCTCTTTCAGTTCATCCAGCGACATGAGCATGTCCATGGCCTTCGGCCCACCGGTGTCGTTGGATAGCTGCTCCTTGCTGAATGCCTCCAGCACAAAGACGCCGCCCGGCTTCAGCCCCTGTACCGCCGCCCGATGAAGCGGAATGCGGATTGTTGCCGGGACATGGCAATAGAAGGCGATGATTGCGTCCCACTGCTGCGGCTCTATCTTGAACTCGCCCAGATCGGCGTGAATCAGGGTAATGGCAACACCCCGCTCCTTTGCCAGTTCCGCTGCCTTGCGCAAGCCGACTGCCGAGCCGTCGACCCCGGTCACCTCATAGCCACGCGCCGCCAGAAAGACGGCGTTTCTCCCTTCCCCCTCAGCCAGTGACAGAATCCTGCCCGGCGGAATCCGGTCAACTACTGTTACGATAAATTCATTCGGCGAAGTGCCGTAGGCAAAACCCGGTTCACTATAGCGTTCATTCCAGTCCATAGCTTCTTGTCTCCCCCTGTTTATAGTATGCATAACAGCCATGGAGTTGAGCTGCAGTTGCCGGAACAGGAGAGCCCCCCCTTGCCGTCTGAAACGCCCCCTTTCCTTCACGGAAGGAAAGGACAGCAATAAGCATGGAGCCGACGGCATCCAAGGAGCCGATGCCGGTCAGTGCATAACCGATGCTTGCCAAAAGCAGGACAACTGAAAGTTGCAGGCAGGTTCGCGTACAGGCGGCATCTGCCAGGATTGCAGGTGCGTTAAGGGCGTTCCCACCTTAACCTTTTAGTGCATCAGGGCCTGCATAGTGACGATAGAGACCACAGATACGGCGATTCCCCATGTGGTTGTTATTGGCTGATGTTTTTGAAGGAGGGAGATGACCGCACTGGTGTTAGTCAATCCAACTGAAGGTAGATAGAAGGCTCCGCCTGTTATCCGCAATGAGCGCTGTTCTAAAGAATCTCGGTCCGCCATATCTCCCCGTCCGATTCTCCTGATCATGTGCCAGACACCTATGCCGGAGGTGACTTCCACAAAAGAGTCGAGCCCGAAACCAAAAAGCGAAATGGTTTCGCCGGTAGCACCTAACCAGATCGAAATCATACCTTCGATGATGTTGTAGAAGATGGTGGTAAGCGCAAGAATCGTCGCGGTGCGGTAAAGCTGCTGCAACTTGAGCATTTTGTGGCAGAACATGGCTATACTCCGTCGTGGGATTAGCTGTAACCGTTGTCTTTTTCGTCTATGATTCGACCGTCATTGACGTGGAAAATTCTGTCAAACCCTTCCACCATGCGGTGATCGTGGGTAACGACCAGGATGGCGGAATGATTTTCTACTGCCAATTTTTTAAGAAGCTCCATAACGTTTTTGCCGTTTTCTGTGTCCAGTGCGGCAGTCGGTTCGTCGGCCAGAATTACCTTCGGCTTGTTGGCTAAGGCTCGCGCAATGGCCACACGTTGGGCTTCGCCACCGGAAAGAGCAGACGGGTAGTTATTCAGTCGATGCCCAAGATTGAGCGAACTCAGCAGTTCGGTTGCCCTGACTTTAGCTTCACTCTTCGTCAGGTGATTAATCTCCAGAGCAATCATGACGTTTTCCAGCGCGGTCAGAAAAGGGATAAGGTTGTGGGCCTGGAAGATGAAACCGAGCTTTTCCCGGCGCAGCCTTTTCAGATCAAGACCGGGCAGCCACCCCTCATCGGCAACAGTTGCGCCATCGATAACAACTTTACCATGAGTCGGTTCGTTTATCAGGCCGATGGCGGTTAGCAGGGTCGTTTTTCCCGATCCGGATGGACCGAGGATGGCGACCAGTTCTCCCGGTTCAACCTGAAACGTAGCATCCGCAATGGCGGTTACCGCTGTTTCACCTTTACCGTATATTTTTGTCAGTTTTTCAACTTCTATTGCATGCATGCTTATCCACCCAATGCTTCTGCAGGTTCAACTTTGAGCGCCTTGCGTATCCCCACAAAGCTTGAAATTGTACAGATGGCGATGATGATGACAAAGAGTCCTTGCAGATCGAATGCTTCCAGAACGATGCGGCGGGGAAAGTTTTCGTAGGTGAGCAGAATCAGCGCGTAGCCGATGCCGTAGGCTATCACCCCCATCAGCAGCGACTGTTGCAGAATCATGCCGATGATCACCCGGTTCTGGGCACCGATCAACTTGAGCGTAGCGATGACCTTGATCTTGTCTATGGTCGAGGTGTAAATGATCAGTGAGATGATGACCGCCGAGATCACCAGCAGGATAATTCTGAAAAGCCCCAACTGCATCCGGGCCTTCTCGATCATCCCTTTGGTCAGGATTTTGGTCTGTTCTTCCACCGAGATTGGCCGGAAATGGTTCCAGCGGCTGATACGTTCCTGTACCTCTTTGAGGTCAGCTCCTGGCGCAAGCCGTGCCACGACGGTATTCACCGTGTGGGTCGATTCAGTAATTGCGGCGATGTTCTTACTTAAAAACGTTGTCTGAGACGGTGAAAGGGACTGGATGCCGGCCAAATTAGCCGCTATTCGCTCCCGGTCGTTCCTGATAGCCGCATTATCTTTTTTGAACTGGATATCCTGGGCGTCTACCAGACTCACATAAGCGGCCGGGTCACCACTCGATGAAACAACCTTGGTGGTGATCCCTACTACTGTGTAGTCGTGTAACCCAAGATGGATCTTCTCGCCAATTGCCATATTCATTGCCTTGGCAACTACCATTTCGTAATGTTTCTGGCGGATGGTACGGCCGGCAAGTATTTCCGGCGGACCGCCAAAACCGTTCAGGTCATAGCCGATGAGGAAAAACCGGAACGGTTTCCCCAGCCTCTCAATCTGGATGGTCTGAAAGGAGAGGGGGGATGCTTCTGCCACGCCAGGCACAGCCTTGATACGATATTTGATATCTTCCGGGATGCGTGAACTTTCGGCAAACGGTCCGTTGGTATTCTGCTGTACCACCCAGATATCTGCTTTGGTGAAGCTGAGGACGGCCAGAGCATCAGCAAATAGCCCACGGTAGATGCCTCCCATGCTCATTACCACCCCGATGAGTAGCCCGAGGCCAATGGAAGTGAGGATAAACCGTCCCCGATGATAGCGGATGTCCCTGATAGCGAGGTTCATGGTGAGATCCGAACTCGCATGCCATCCCTGAACTTTGCCATGGCTTGAGACGGCGCAGTGACGACTTTATCAGCAACGTTAAGACCGGTGGCAATTTCCGTGAAATTACGACGATCTTCGATGCCAACCGCCACGGGCCTGAATGCAAGCCTGCCATCAGCAACAATCCAGACGCCGCGTTTACTGTCATTCGTGACAATGGTGACGGATGGGAGCGACGGAGCGTCCTTTTTCCTTCCGGTGACGATGTACACTTCGGACTGCTCTCCGAGGCGAAAGTTTTTCAGCGGCTGGTTGAAGGCGACATCAACTTCCAGCTCTTCAGTCACCCGGTCACTCTGGTGTCCGAGGCGGGCAACCTGGCCGGGAAACTGTTCACCTGGTGAGGAACGAAGGGTGATGGTTGCCTGATTGCCGATTGCTACCCCTTTCAGCAGAGATTCGTCCACATTGGCTTTTATCCAGACAGTCCGGGGATCTGCCAGCGTGAAGATCGGCGCGCCCGGTGAAACTGTTGCACCCTTTTCCAGATCACGCGTGATAATGACGCCATCCTGGGGCGCATAGATGAGAGTATCGGTTACCTTGCTTCGGGCAAAACCGAGATTGGCGCGATTGGCCTGCTGCTCCATCCGCACCGCATCAATAGCTGCCTGGCAGCGGGCAACCTCTTCCTTGGCAATCTGGGAGGAGGTTGCATACTGCTCGGCCTCCAGTTTAGATACCAGGTTTTTATCTGCCAGGGTTTTGAAACGCAGGGCATTTTTTTCTGCAAGAGACAGATTCGCCTTCGCTTTCTGGAGATTGGCCTGTTCAACATTCAAGCTGGCGCCTGATCTGTTCAGTCCGGCTTCGGACTGCCGCTCCTGCTGGATTACATCGTCGTTTTCCAACCTGGCAAGAAGCTGGCCCCTTTTCACCCGATCACCCTGATCGGCGTACAGTGCCACGATCCTGCCGGTTATCTTGCTGGAGATGCCGACAATCACCTTGGCCTCGACCGTGCCGTTGCCATAGACCTGGGCGGTCAGGTCATGATTTACCATTTGCACAATCTTGACCTGCATTGGGGAAAAGACGCTCATTTTGAGTGCGATGCCGATGGCAGCAATGATGACGAGCCAGAGCAGATATTTTTTCTTTCTTGCCACGGTGGTTAGCAGTCCCATTTGTCACTCCTTAACGGCTTCATCTCACTCTTTGCCGATTGCCCGGTCGAGTCGGGCCAGGGCGGTGTAGTAATCGTATCGTGCCTGAATATGGGCCGTCTGTGCATCAAGTGCCTGGGACTGCGCATCAGTTACTTCGATGATGCTGCCAATCCCCTCATGATAGCGGCCCTCTGCCAACGCTTGATTCTCTTTTGCTGCCGCAACTTCTTTTTCTGTTGAGACCATACGTGCCGCGGCCTCGTTGCCGCCAAGCCAGGCAGATTCAACCTCTTTGGTGATTTGCAAGCGGAGATTACTGTTTCGGGCTTCGAGTGCATTGATGTTTGCCGTGGCTTCCCGTACCTGCTCGACTGAGGAGAACCCGGAAAAGAGCGGCATGCTCAGGTTCAGACCGACTGACCAGACGTTACCGGTTGGAGGAACGTCCCGGCCTGAGTAGCCAATGCTTGCCGTGCCGGAAAGGATCGGCAGATAGCTGCTATTGGCAGATTTGAGGTTGGCAGTCGCCGTCGATTTCAGGGCAGTCAACTGCTGCAGTTCGGCACGGTTACGTATGGATTCCAGTTGCGCCTGGCGCCGTTCAGGTAACGTTATTGCCATTGAAGGCGGTTCAACCAAAGAGCTATCTTCCAGAGATGACAACCCCATGGCGTTGGCAAGTTCGACCCTGGCAAGCTCACGGTTATTCTCCGCTCGAATCAGGGAGGTCCTGGCCGAGTAGAAGTTCGCCTCTGCTTTGGCTACATCCACTTTTGCCCTGATCCCTTGATCGAAAAACTCCTGCGCTTGCCGGTAAACGTCTTCCCGTGCCCTGACAGTTTCTCTGGTGGCAAGAATCTGCTTTTCTGTTGCCAGCAACAGATAGTAGGCGCTCTTCACGCGCAACGACAGCTCCTGCCGGGTTATCTCCATGGTTTTGACGGCAGCTTCACGATTGCCTCGGGCTGCTTCAACAACCCCTGCGGTGCGGCCGAAATCGTAAAGGGTCTGCTTCAAGTACAGACCGTCGCTATTCACTTCTGTTGTTTTGATGCTTTCCTGGGCGGGAAAGAAAGTGCGCCCCCGTACCCAGTCTGCAGCAATGCTTATCTGCGGGTAATAGTTTGCCAGTGCCTGGCCTGTTCTCGCCGCGGCGGCATGCAGATTTTCCTTGGCTTCGATCAATTGCGGATGGCTTTTTAATGCCGTTGCCAACGCTTCGTCAAGGGTTAAGGTGACGGCAGCATAAAGAGGCTGAGTTAGTGCAAGAAGCGTGAATAAGGTGAGCAGGAATGGTTTCATAATAGATTCACCGGTATGTTTGTAATCGAATATGATGCGACTATCCATTCACATGAAATGCAAAAAAAATCAGCGCACAAGGACCAAAAAATTGGCCCAGAGTTTTTCCGCTTCATGTCTTATATCAAACGATGCATTACTCATCGTCCAGCGCAGCGCAGTAAACTGAATCATGCCGAGGAGGGTCAGGGCAGTTTCCCGGGGAGATATCCCGGGCTTCAACTCGCCTTCGCTAACCCCAGCGGCGATTACACCGGTAATCGTTTCAATATAATTGCCGATACGAAGTGCGAGAGTTTCGGCCAAAATCCTGTGCCCGAGATGGATGTCGTCGGAGAAAACAAAGCGAGGAATTCCGGGATGTTCAGTTATCAAGGCGATGTGGGAGAAAAATATGGTCTCCAGCTTTTCGAGCGGTCTGCGGCTTCCTCCAGCAATGGTGGCTGCCTTGCCCATGACCGAACTCCCAATGAAGTCTGCCAGGGCGGAATAGATCTCGTCTTTACCGTTGAAATGTCGATAGATATTGGCCTCGCTCATTCCTGCTGAAGCTGCTATGGCAGAAATGGTAAGTGCCCGCACCCCCTTACGGCCAACTACTTCAAGGGCTGCCTGGACAATTTCTTCCTTGCGAATATTAGTGCTTTTCTTTTCTAGCATCGGCACCTCTTGTGATTATTCATTCACATAATATTCACATTTCTATATATGGTCAAGCGAATTTAAATCGCCAGCTGGATGGTCGGTTCTTTTGACATGGTGCTTATCCTTTGTCCCACAACTGATCGTCCATGAACTGCCGCCGCAAACGCTCTTCCGGGTTCTGTTCATAGAACTCCTCCTCGGCAAAGGAGAAACGGTATGCTGTGACGTAATCGAGCAACAACGTGTAGGCGGCGTTCACCCAGCGGATCGTCTCCGGCTCGTCTCTGTTGCCGGTATCCGGATGGTGGCGTTTTACCAATTCCCGATGTCTGGCCTTGATCTCTTTGAGGGTTGCTCTCTCACCCAATCCGAAAATCTGGAGAGCTTTCTGTAAGTCAACGTAGGTCATGGCAGAACCTTTAGTGAGTCCAGTCGATTATCTTTGTCTCCGGCCCGAGTTTCTTTTCGACAGCTCCCTTGATGGCTGCAAAATGCGGACAGGTGTACGCGAAGGGCTTCTTTCATCAAGGCTACCGGTTCTTAATGGTGCAGGATATTGAAGAGCAGGGCAGCGTCTATTGAGTTGTTCGCTAACCCTGTGCCTTCTTTCACGAAATCGCGTACCACTGCCTGGACATTCGTGATTACTGCTGCACGGCATTTTTGCTGAACAATGCTCACCATTTCCGGCTCGATATCCAGAGCATAAACGGTGCCCGAAACAATACCGGCAGCAGCCAGAGTAAAGGTTCCATAACCGCAGCCGAATTCGACCAGATTTTGAAGTCCACGGTCGAGACCTAAGGTAGACAGAACCTTGGCTGGGTCGAAAAAACCGGTCCACATTCCCTCGTCGGGCATCCCGCTGTCACGCACCTTCATACGTCACCCCACGGGCCATCTCTTGCTCTATATAGGCCTGCATTCTGCCTGTTGTTGTGGCAACATCCAGGGGAACCCATGCGTTGTTAAGAAAGACGGATGTTGCCCCTCTCAAGACATAGCTGGCGGCTTCCGGGGAGTCAATCAGGTGGATAGCTACGTCAATCGCCTCACCGAAATAAGCCTTCATTTTATTGGCTACACCTGCAGCCAGGGCGCAACTTGTTCAACCACGACTTCCGGTGTGAAATACGACCATTTTCACCATGGAGTCCTCCTTTATCGTTATGGCTAAAAGTGCTCAAGACCAGGATAGTCATTATTACCGGACACAACAGGTTCCTCCAGAATTATTATCCCGATTAATATCATCCTTTGTTTTGCGGATAGCCGACTCTCCCTCTTCAAGAAGGGCAAGCACTGCAGCTGCAAAACGGGGGCGACTCACGTAGTAGCATCTTTGAGAACCATCCTGCGCGAAATCTACCAATCCTGCATGGCGAAGCACCGTCAAATGCTGAGAAATGTTTGCTTGCGAAACGGGGAGAATTTCCTGGATGTCGTTCACGCACTTGGTCCCCTGCAGCAATTCCATGACAATTTGCAAGCGAGTTGGATGGGCAAGTGCTTTGAGTATCTCGGCATATTTTTTGGTATTTTCGGCTATCATTGTAGACCTTGTATCATATTCGAATATTCTTATATATGTTTGTGCTGCTATATGCAAGATGGTATTTGATCAGCTCCAGAGATCATAACCGATTGTATAGCGCAGGAAGTCACGTAGGCGGATCCATGCGTGCAGACTGTCTTTAACGTACGTTAGAACGCCTGCCAGATAAACCAGACACCGACAGCCGTGATGATGACGCCGCTTACCCGCTTGGCCCAGGTGGAGAAGTTGACGATGCCCTTCGCCTTGACGAACGCTTCGATGAAGCCGGTAAATGTCCCGGCAAAGAGCATCAGCAGGCAGTGGCCGATGGCGTAGGTAAAGAGGAGAGCGATGCCGTAGAGTACCTGTCCCTTGGTGGCGACATATGTGAGCAGTACTACCAGTGCCGGCGTGGCACAGGGGGAAGAGACGACACCGAAGAAGAGTCCCAGTAAAAAAGAACCGATGATGCCCCCCTGTTTCGGTTTGTAATCCCGGCTGAAGGGAAGGCGAATTTCGTAGAGCCCGACCAGCTGTAGTCCCATGACCACGGCAACCGCACCGGCGGCTACGTACCACAAACCGCCGAGCGTGCCGAACATGGTACCGAGGATGCCGGCGGCCGCGCCGAAGGCGGTAAAGGTCAGCGACAGCCCGAAAATGAAGGTTAGGGAGTAGCGGAATGCCTTCCAGCGGTCGCCATCGGCATAGCCGCCGACAAAGCCGACCACCAGCGGCACGGTTGCCAGCACACAGGGGGACGCGGAGGAGAGCACCCCCGCCAGAAAGACTGCACCGAAGGCGAGGATAGGGTAGGCGGCAACAATCTGCTCGATGTTGTCGAGGAAGGTCATTTGAGCCCGGCCGCCTTCAGCTCCTTGACGATGTCCGCCTTGTCCATGAAGCCGATGTGGCGTTTGACCTCTTTCCCTTGGGCGTTGAAGAACACCTGTGTCGGAATCATCCGTACTTTGAAGCGCTCGGCAGCGGCATTGTCGTCATGGACGTCGATGAAGAGGACATTGGCTTTGCCTTTGTACTCTTTTGAAAGCCCTTCCAGAATGGGCGCCATCTTCTTGCAGGGGATGCAGGTGCGCGCTCCCAGATCGATGACCGTCGGTTTGCCGGAGACGAGCACCTGGTTAATGGTTGCGGGTGTGGCTGAGGGGAGTTCTGCCTCGACGTTTCCAGCAATCAAAAGCAACGCAGCTACAAGTAGTATTTTCATGACAGCATCCCCATGATTTCGCTGACTGAAGCCACTTTGCCGGAAAACTTCACCTGGCCGTCAATCACCAGCGCCGGGGTGCTCATGAAGCCATAGGCCATGATTTTCGGAATCTCTTCTACCTTGATGATCTCGGCAATTGTGCCGCTCTCGGCAACAGCCTTCTTCGCGTTTTCATAGAGTGTCTTGCATTTGGCGCAGCCGGTTCCCAATACCTCGATCTTCATCTGTCTTTCTCCCTGTAGATTTGTTCAGTGTTTATGGGCATGCTGCTGATGGCTCAACTCCTTAATCATCGGGCCGTTGATACAGCTGGCGCACTCCATCTGGATCGTCGTGTGGGTGATGTGAAAGCGCTCCGCCAAAAGATGTTCGATGTCATGGAGGACTGCCGCCCGCCGGTCTTCGCCCCCGCTGTCAATATCGACATGCACCGACAACGACAGAATGTGGGAGCAGACCGTCCAGATGTTAAGATGGTGGACATCCTGTACGCCATCGACAGCGCGAATGGCAGCGGCAACGTCAGCCAGTTCAAGTCCTCTCGGCGTTCCTTCCATCAGGATATGCACCGAATCGCGCAGCACCCGTCCGGCACCGGCCAGGATCAGCAGGCCGATAGCCACGGAGATGAGGGCATCCATGACATACCAGCCGGTGTAGTACATGATGATACCGCCGGCGATGACGCCGACTGAGGCAGCTGCATCACCGATGACATGGAGAAAAGCACTCCGTACATTCAGGTCGTCGTGGGAGTGACCATGCAGTGCCCTGGCCGCCAGCAGGTTCATGACCAGGCCGATGGCGGCAATGACCAGCATCGGCAGGCTCTTGACCTCCTGCGGTGCGGCAAAGCGCGTCCAGGCCTCATACATGATGCCGATGGCCATGAGGAAAACGGTCAGGCCGTTGATGAAGGAGGCGAATACTTCAGAGCGGTGATAACCGAAGGTGTGGCGATCCGAGACAGGCATGGTGGCCAGCTTGATTGCTGCCAGGGAAAGCACCAATGCAAACAGGTCGAGAAAGACGTGGGCCGCATCGGACAACAGCGCCAGGGAGTTGGTCCAGAAGCCGCCGGCGACCTCGGCCAGCAGCGTCACAGCAGTCAGGGCGATGGCTATCTTCAGCTTTCCGGTGATGCGGGTATCGATGGCAGCGCACATGGTTTCAGTCTACCTCACAAGATGGCGTTGAACAGATAGCCGACAATGACGATGGCAACTGCGACAATGCCGAAGAAGGTTGCCAGTAGCGGTTTTTTCAGCACATTGCTGAGAATGACAGCTTCCGGCAAAGAGAGGGCAGTGACCGACATCATGAATGCCAGCAGCGTGCCGATGGCCATTCCCTTGGCGGTGAGAGCCTGCACAATAGGAATTACTCCGGCAGCATTGGAGTAAAGCGGTACACCGAGAGCAACGGCAATCGGTACGGCAAAAGGATTGTCACGACCGGCCCAGCGGGCAAGAAAATCCTGCGGAACATAACCGTGGATAAATGCACCTATGCCGACCCCGACGATCACGTATGGCCAGATCTTTTTCAGCAGGTCGGTTGTGTACTCGCGGCTATAGGTAAACCGTTCCGGCCAGCTCTGTTCGGCAATGGCAGCATTGCCGACCTGCATCTTCCAGACGTAATCCTGAACGTACTTTTCCATCTTCAGCTTGCCGATGATTATGCCGGCAACGATGGCAACCAGCAGCCCACTGCCGATATAGATCAGGGCGATTTTCCAGCCGAACAGCCCCCAGAGCATGATCAGCGCTACCTCGTTCACCATGGGGGAAGAGATCAGGAAGGAGAAAGTTACCCCCAGAGGCACGCCGGACTCGACAAAGCCGATAAATAGCGGTACTGCCGAGCAGGAGCAAAACGGGGTGACGATGCCGAGCAGTGCCGCCATGATATTGCCGACATATTCGCGTTTGTGGGAGAGTATCCGTTTCGTCTTTTCCGGCGGGAACCAGGAGCGGATGATGGCCACCACAAAGATGATAGTGGCAAGGAGCAGGAATATCTTCAGGGTGTCGTAGATGAAGAAATCAAGCGCCTCGCCCAGATCTGTTCCCGACTGGAGCCCGAAGAGGTTGAAAACCAGGTAATCGGCGAATTGTTTCAACATTTATGCATCCTCGCGGCGTTGCAGCAGCTCGCTACGAACTTCAAGCTCATTTCTGACAATAGTCGTAGCCAGGTCGATAATCGTCAGGACTTCGGGATGCTTGAGTGCATAGAAGATTTTGACTCCCTCCTTGCGCCGGGAAAGGATGCCGTGGGTTTGCATATAGGTCAGATGGCGGGAGGTGTTTGACTGCTCCTCGTCAATGGCCGGAAAGATTTCGCAGACGCAGCGCTCGCCACCGCGAAGAAAATCGATAATTTTCAGCCTGGTCGGCTGGGCAAGGGACTTGAGGACATCGGCAAGGTAATGGGTTGCAGAACTCATAGCACACACTCCATGTAAATATGACTATATAATCATATATCAGCAGTCCGGAGGATTGTCAAGCAGAGTGCTTGAGGAAAACTTTAACAGCAGCCGAATTTACTCTGCTTAACCTCACCCCTTGACCTGCCGGCAGTATCAGTCTATTTTGCAGCCATGATGATTGAGAGGCACCGCAGCTCAAGGACCGATTATGCCCCTTTCCTGGAATGTAATTCGTGACCGTTCTCTGGCCTTTTCCCGCGAGTGGGCTGATGAAGGCTCAGAAGACGCCGAAGCAAAAAGCTTCTGGGACGGTTTCTTCAACGTCTTCGGTATTACCCGCCGTCGGGTTGCCTCCTTTGAAGCGCCGGTGAAAAAGGGTGACGGGCAGGGGGGATTCATCGACCTGCTTTGGAAAAGGGTATTGCTGGTCGAGCACAAATCGCGCGGCAAAGATCTTGACCGCGCCGCCCGGCAGGAGTTCCTGTTCGAGCGCTACCAGCAGCTAACTGCGCCGCTGGCAATGGCGGCAAAACCGGCGAAGAAAGCCCGCAAGAACGGTGGAGCTGTCCCATGACTGCGATGCTTCGCCCCCACGGCGGCTACCGGCGCTTGCGCTCGTTTCAAGTGACGGAGATCATCTACGACGCTACGGTGGCGTTCTGCAATCGCTTTATCGACAAACGATCTCGGACCAATGACCAGATGGTGCAGGCAGCGCGCAGCGGCCGGCAGAACATCGCCGAAGGGAGCCGGGCCTCGGCTGCCTCCAGCCAGACGGAGCTGCGGCTGGTGAACGTTGCCCGGGCCAGCCTCGATGAGCTGCTGCTGGATTACGAGGATTTTCTCCGCCAGCGCAGTTTGCCGCTCTGGCGTAAAGAAGATCCCCAGTCGATAGCGGTAAGGCAGATCGGACAAAAGAATCGGACCGATCAGACGGATCAGACGGATAAGTCCAATGCAGAAGCCTATGCGCCTTGGCTCAACCACGCCGACCCGGCAATTGTTGCCAATGCCTTGATCTGCCTGATCCACCAGGCCAATTATCTGCTCGACCGGCAGATTGCCGGTCTGGAGCAGCAGTTCATCAACGAAGGGGGCTATAGCGAGCGTCTGCACGCCGCCCGACTGCAGGAAAGGCAAAAACAGAATCGGTCCGATCAGTCTGATCCGAATGATCAGTCCGATAAGAGGCTTTGCCCTGCCTGCGTCCGGGAGATGGTTCAGCGCACCGCCCGCAAGGGGCCACAGAGCGGCGCCCAATTCTGGGACTGTTCAGGATATCCGGACTGCCGGGCTACTCTGCCGTTGTCGACAACGCAGGAACAATCCCCATGAACCATCTCGCCCAAACCCTCAAAGCCCTCTCCGACCCGATCCGCCTGCGCATCGTCCTTTTGCTGCAGGCCGAAGGAGAAATCTGCGTCTGCGATCTGATGGCGGTCTTGCAACTGCCGCAATCCACCGTGTCGCGTCATCTGGCCTACCTCAAGCGAAGCTGCTGGGTTGATATCCGCCGCCAGGGCGTCTGGATCTACTACCAGCTGAGCGCGGAGAGCTGCGCCATCTGCCAGGAGCTGCTGCTGACGCTCAAGCGGCATGCTGCCGCTTTGCCGGAGTCGGTTGCCGACCGTAAGTCCCTGGCCGTTTTTCTGAAAGACAAGCCTGCAGCCTGCCCATAAAGTGCAGCTCGCAGCCAACTGCAGTTGGTAACCAAATTGTCACTTGCAATATATCCGCTAAAGCAGATATATCCTCTCCATGAAACAGCGCATCCTCTTTCTCTGCACCCACAACTCCTGCCGCTCCCAGATGGCCGAAGGGCTGATCAATCATTATCTGGGCGATCGGTTCGAGGCATTTTCCGCCGGCACCGAAGCGACGCGGGTCAATCCGCTGGCGATAGGGGTGCTGGCAGAACTGGGCATCGATATCTCCGGCCATCGTTCCAAGACCCTCGACGAATTTACCGCTGAACAGTTCGATTACGTCATTACTCTCTGCGGCGATGCCAATGAGAATTGCCCTATTTTCTTTGGCAGCGTCCGGCGGATGCATATCGGTTTTGATGACCCGTCCCGTTTGCGCGGCACTCCCGAAAAGCTGCTGCCGGAGTTTCGCCGGGTGCGGGACGAGACGCTGGCCTTTACCGCTGCCAGCAACAACTTCGAACTGGCCATTGCCGTGGCTATTGCCGTTTTCGGCATCAACTCAGGCGCCGCCTTTGCCGCCGTCATCGGCCCGCTGGTGGAGGTGCCGGTGATGATCGGCCTGGTAAATGTTGCCTTCCGGCTGCAGCGGCGCTATTTTAGGTAATTGAATGTTGTCACAGGGTGAGAGAAACAGATGCGTGGAGAATGAGTTATGCCACAATGGCTGATGTTCACGATCATCGGGATTTTCGGAGGGGTGGCATCCGGCCTTTTCGGCATAGGCGGAGGCATCGTCATTGTACCGGCACTCATATACTGGGCAGGGTTTTCTCAACACAAGGCAACCGGTACCAGCCTTGCCGTACTTCTACCGCCGATTGGTCTTGCTGCAACCCTTGAATACTATCGGCACGGCAACGTTGACCTCAGAGCCGCTTTGATTATTGCGGCCGCCATGCTTGTTGGCGCGTGGGGTGGTGCGTTTCTTGCGAACCAGATGAAGGGACCGCATCTGCGACTCTTTTTCGGAGTTTTCATCTCCGGCGTCGGCGTGTACCTTGTCTATGGGGCCTGCAGACGACTCGGCTGGTTATGACACCCGTCACGACTTTTGCCCGATTTTAGCGGCCTGTTCACCTGCTGCACATCGAGCCGTTACTCTGATAGAGAATACCGGACAGCGGGATTTAGTGCGCTAGGCCACTCGAATTATTTCTCTCGAGGGATGTTTCGTCAACTGTTCGTCCCGCATGATGCATGGTGTAATCAAGGGGTTGGAGCCGGAAGTGATAATTGCCGCGCAACTTTACGACTTCGACCGACAGCTGTATGGGGTTGATGAGATGCCGACTGAAGAGATTCTGGCACATGCACGCACCGTTGCGCAAAAAATAGCGGCGACCTTGTAGCTTCGCTGTATTCAGGAAACTGTAGCATTTTAAAACAGGTAGCGGTTGAGAGAGACTCAACGGCCGGAGTCCGGCATTCTTGAGCGCTCTCAACTGCTTCCTGCCGACAGATACGCATGGATGGCCGCTGCCGCTTTTTTCCCGTCACCCATGGCAAGTATGACCGTTGCCCCACCACGGACGATATCGCCGCCGGCAAAAATGCCGGCCACAGAGGTCAAACCGTTTTCATCGCTGACAATGTTGCCCCACCGGTTCAGCTTCAGTTCCGGAGCGGTGGCAGTCAGCAGCGGATTGGCGCCGGTGCCGACAGCATTCACCACCACATCGACCGGCAGGTCATACTCTGAACCGGCTACGGCCATCGGCTTGCGCCGGCCCGATTCATCCGGTTCCCCCAGTTCCATCCTTTGGCAACGGAGCGATGACACCCAGCCTTCCCCGGCACTAAGGATCTCCACCGGTGCCGTCAGCATGATGAACTCAATACCCTCTTCTTTGGCATGGCGAATCTCCTCCGCCCTGGCAGGCATTTCCGCCTCGCTGCGCCGGTAAAGGATTATCGCCCGTTCTGCACCGAGCCTGCGGGCGACCCGGACACAGTCCATGGCTGTATTGCCGCCACCGATTACTGCCACGGCATGCCCCTTGATGATCGGCGTCGACGACAAGGGGGTGCGCCCCGCTTCCATCAGGTTGACCCGGGTGAGAAACTCATTGGCTGAATAGACACCCTTCAGGTTTTCACCGGGAATATCGAGCATCATCGGCAGCCCTGCGCCGTTGGCAATAAAAACCGCAGCGAACTGCGCGCTAAGCTCTTTCAGGGTCAGCGTCTTGCCGACAATGACATTGCATTCGATGACCACTCCGAGTTCCAGCAGTCGGGCAACTTCGACATCGATGATATTCTTGGGCAGTCGGAACTCGGGAATGCCGTAGCGAAGCACGCCGCCGGTGTCATGCAACGCCTCGAAGATGGTCACCTGATGTCCCTTGCGGGCCAATTCGCCGGCAGCGGTCAGCCCGGCCGGACCGCAACCGATCACGACCACCTTTTTCCCGGTGGTTACCGGGAGCGGCTCGCGCTGGAGTGCGGCGGCATTGGCCATAGCCCAGTCAGCCACAAATCTCTCCAGGTAGCCGATACCGACCGGCCTGCCTTTAACACCCCGGACGCAGCGGGCCTCACACTGGACTTCCTGGGGGCAAACCCTCCCGCATACTGCAGGCAGAGCGTTATCGTGCTGCAGAATTCCGGCAGCCCCGGCCAGGTTCTCTGCAGCCAGGGCAGAGATGAACTCCGGGATAGAGACGCTCACCGGGCACCCCGCCACACAGGGACGCTGCTTGCACTGGAGGCAACGGTTGGCCTCCTGTACCGCCTGCCCGTAATCGAGCCCCCGGTTGACCTCGGCGAAGGAGTGACTCCTGGTTTCGGGATCAAGTTCGGGCATCAGAACCCGGTTGATGGCCAGTCGTTCTTTGGGCGTAAGGTTATTTGTCATCGGGTATCTCCCTGGTGAGTGTGCATTCGGTGGCAGCATGAAGAAGCGCTGCCTCCTGCTCGCGATAGGTAGTGAGCCGGTCCATAAGGAGTGCAAAGTCAACCAGATGGCCGTTGAATTCCGGCCCGTCCACGCAGGCAAACATGGCTTTGCCACCAACCATCACCCGGCAGCCACCGCACATGCCGGTGCCATCAATCATGATCGGGTTGAGGCTGACAATGGTCTCGATGCCGTAGGGGCGAGTCAGCTCGGCAATCGCCCGCATCATTGGCACCGGGCCGATGGCAAAGACCGCCTGGGGAGTACGGAGCGGGTCGGCGATCAGCTCTGCCAGTTCTGTGGTAACAAACCCCTTGCGTCCCCGGCTGCCATCCTCGGTCGTAATCAGGAGTGTCTCGGACAGGGCCGCCAATTCCTCCGCCAGGATCACAAACTGGCTGGAACGGCCACCGATAATGGTGGTGACCCGGCTCCTGGTGGTGGCAAGAGCCTTGACCAGGGGGAAGAGTACCGCGGTACCGACGCCGCCGCCGACACAGACAACACGCTCCCAGTCACCCAGGTGGGTCGGCTTGCCCAGAGGGCCGGCCACGTCCCGGATAAAACCTCCCGCCGGGATCGAGACGATCTTGCGGGTCGAGGCGCCGATCGCCAGCACATAGAGGCTGATGGTTCCCCCAACAGGGTCGGCATTGCCGATGGTAAGAGGAATCCGCTCCTCACCCCGGTCGGATCGGACAATGACAAACTGCCCGGCACGGCGGGCCCGGGCTACCCGGGGCGCGAGCAAAACCATCTTGTGGAGGTTCGGCGCCAGGATCTCGTTACTGAGTACTTCGAACATTATGCATGCCCCTTTATGTACATGATACGTACCTTTCACCCCAGCAGAAAATCGAACTCATCCCGGCTGATCGCGGCCGAACCGATCGAGGTGGCATTCCTCCAGCAGCGCCTTGTAGAGGCTCAGCTGGCGCTTCTTCAGCCCCATGCCACCCCGGGCAGCATATTCCAGTGACAGAGCATCTGTTTGAGATGTCTCAGCCGCAGCATCCCCCGCCGACACTCCCCAGCTTTCGCTCGCTGAGCCATTCATTGATAAGCCCGGAGGCGCAGCCGACACCGGCATCGACAGCGATGACCCTGACCGGACAGTTGCGGGCACAGGCGCCGCACTCTATGCAGGCATCCCGGTCAGCGATATGCGCCCTGTTCTCCGCAAAAGCAAAGACCTGATGCGGACAGACTTCCAGACAGCGGCCGCAGCCGATGCAGCCTGACTCGTCCAGCTGCAGGGTGACAACATCCTTGAGATAGCGGAACTGTTTCATGTTTTCTCCAAAAAGCAGTTAAAGAAACCTTCCCGCCAGAAGCAGCAGCAGGCTGACCAGCAGTGCGCCACCCATTGCCGGCAAGGCGATACGCAGCTCCTTCTTCACCCCGGAACGGGAGGTGAACGGGGTGCAGCCGGTGAAGTTGAGCGCATAGAAGGCGCTGAGCGCCGGCAGCGCCAGGAAGTCCGCCGCTGTCACCGCCAGGCTCCAGTTACTGCCGTCTGCCGACAGATAACAGACCACGCTCCAGCCCACCCCGGCCACGGCCCCTTTGAGGGCGAAGCTTCGACCGGGAAGCAGGGGGAGCAGCAGCGGTGTGGCCACGACCCCGGTCAGCACCGCCCCAAGAGAGGCAAGCAGAGCCGTGACCGCTGCTGGCGTTCCCCCGAGAAGCATGAAAACCAGAAAAAGCAGCAGAGCGGCGATGGCCAGCGATTTGAGCGCCTCCACCAGTTCCACCGGAATCAGTACCAGCCGCTCGTAGAAGCTGAAGGTCATCTGTTGCATGGCAGGGGTGGTCACCATGCCGTTATCAAGAAACTCCGGCAGGTCAGCGGCTCTGATGGTCGCATACCGGATATTGAAACCGCTGCGCCTGGCCACTTCGTGAGCCGACACCCCGGGCGCACCCAGGATCGGCAGCAGCAGCCGGCGATGGTCGACCACTTTTGCCAGTTGACTCGCCTCGATGCGCCGCACCAGCTCGCCGCTGCCGAAGGTTCCCTTACCGGCCGCGCACCAGACGTTGATGCCGTAGGTCTCAAGCACCAGCAGCCAGACGTTGCGGCCTGCCAGGGCCTGGCGAACCAGGTCGAAGCTCATCTTGTAGTTGGCGGTCACCAGCACCGGGTCTGTTTCCGCAGGTATCCCTACGGCGTAGAGGCCGGGCGGGACCATGTAGCTCATCCGGCCGATACCCCAGCGTGCCTTGCAGGCGCCCAGCCGGTCCTGGAAAGAGAGGACCGTCACAATCTGCGGCACCCGTCCGGCCGGGGTCTGCAGCCAGCCGAGGAAGCCGGGGACATTCTCGCTTATTTCTCCGCCGCCGGCGGAGGTTGGCGGCCCTCAGCAGGGGGGCTTTTCCAGACCATCGCCACCGGCACTGCCGCATACCTGCGGAGTCTGGCGAAGTTCCGCTCCGGTTGACTTTCTGATTCCCTTGATCTTCATAGCATCTCCTCAGCTGTGATTATTTTCAATATACAGTAGATATATTCATGGTGTCTGCGAAATCTGCAACTTCGGCAGAATGGCTGATAAAATCACAAACCAGAGATTGTCTTGCCCGATGTAAGGCGCATTTGGTATAACCGCTACATGGCGCTGCTCGACCCTCATGGACGGAACATAAATTACCTTCGCCTTTCGGTGACCGACCGCTGCAACCTCCGCTGCCGTTACTGCATTCCGGCGGAAGGGGTAAGCAAGGTTCGGCACACCGATATCCTCGGTTACGAGGAGTTGCTGCAAGTTGCCGAGGCAGCGGTTGCCATCGGTGTCGAGAAGATCCGCGTCACCGGCGGCGAGCCGCTGGTAAGGAGGGGGATTATCGATTTCCTTGCCAGGCTGACGCAGATCCCCGGACTGGAGCGGCTGGTGCTGACGACCAACGGCATACTGTTGCCGGAAATGGCCCGGGATCTCAAAGCGGTTGGTGTGCAAAGCCTCAACATCAGCCTCGATTCGCTCGATCCGGACACTTTTGCGCGCATCACCAGAGGCGGGGACGTAACCAGGGTATTAAGCGGCATTGCTGCTGTGGAACGGGCCGGGTTCCCTTATGTAAAGATAAACATGGTGGTGATGCGCGGGGTAAATGATCATGAGATTGCCGATTTTGCCGCCTTGACCATCGACAGGCCGTACCGGGTCCGCTTTATCGAGTATATGCCGACCGCCGTTGACAGCGGGCAGTCACTCACCGTACCCGGTGCACAGTTGCTGGCATCTCTGGCAAGTCGCTACCGTCTGCAGCCGCTGGAGCGTGAGGCTTTGGGCGGTCCCGCAACGTCCTTCAGGATTGAAGGGGCGCTTGGTACAGTCGGGGTGATTACCCCGGTTTCCTGCCATTTTTGCCATGAGTGTAACCGTATCCGCGTCACTTCATCAGGGATCGCCAGGAGTTGTCTCTTTACCGAGGAAACCATCGACCTGAAAAAGGTTATTGCCAGGCAGAACCGGCTGGAATTGCAGACTGCACTGCTCGCTGTTGTCCAGGCCAAGCCCGAAAAACATAACCTCTGCCAGAGTGATGCCCGGGAGCATTCTTCAGTGCAGATGTCCCGCATCGGCGGCTGAAGAATCATTAATCTCCGGAGGTCATCCGTATGCCAGCAACAATAGCTGCCGTCTGTGTCAGCAAAAACAAGGGAGAGCGGAAAACACCGGTCGAAACGGTCTTGTTGCGGGAAAATCACGGCATCGTCAATGATGCCCATGCCGGAGAGTGGCACCGGCAGGTGAGTCTGCTGGCGCTGGAGAGTATCGATAAGATGCGGCAGCTCGGCCTGGATGTGACCAGCGGCGACTTTGCCGAGAACATCACTACGAAAGGGATCGACCTGCCGGCGCTGCCGGTCGGAACGCGGCTGGTTGTCGGGGAAACGCTGCTGGAGGTGACGCAGATCGGCAAGGAGTGTCACAGCCGCTGCGCCATCTATCATCAGGCAGGTGACTGCGTGATGCCAAAGGAAGGAATTTTTGCCAGGGTGCTGCGCGGCGGCCTGATTAAGCCGGGTGACGCCATCGAGGTTCTGCAGTAACTCCGTCTGTTTTTGTCTGTCGACTGGCTGTTGTCCGGCAACGGCTGTGGTATTATCGGTGGAGCAGAATAACGGAATTTCATTTCCTGTTACTGCCATTCTCCATTATGCCAACGGTCGATGGCCGCTGCGGCCCGAAACCCGAGCAGGCCCGGTTCGTTGGCCAGACGCCGCAAGGTTGCCAGGCTCTGTTCGGTGTTGCTGGTGATGAGATAGACCGCCGCCATGCCGGCGACAACCGGGTCAGGGTGCTCAAGCAGGGAGAGGAACTTTTCTTTGCCCGCTGCTCCAGCGGCCATGATCGACTTTTGCAGGGCCCCGGTCATGCGGGCGTGGTGCTCGGCCCGTTCGCCATTCATTGCTTCGAGGGCCGCGTGGTGTGCAGCAGCGGCAATGGCGAAACGTAGCAGCAGCCTGTCTAAACGGTCTTTTTGCATGGAGTCTGTACCTGCACCGGTTGATAAAGTGAACCGGTCGCGAAAGAAAATTGCAACATGTCATTACCGGCGTAACATTACGCCCGCTCCAGCCCGGCAAACCTCACCAGCAGCTTCTTCGGCCCGACCGAGTTGAACCAGACGATCACCTTCTGGCTGTCCCCTTCCCCCTCGATTTTCCTGACAGTGCCGACGCCGAACTTGGCGTGGCGCACCTTCAGGCCGATGAAGACACCGCCCTGCTCTTCATATTCCGGCACCATTTCCACTTCAGCGCCGCTATCTTCTCCGGCGGCAAATACCGCCGCCAGGTTGTGGCCGCCGCTTGTCTGCCCGGACAGTTCCCAGCTCCCTGTTCCCAGTTCCCGTTTTACTGTTCCCCGTTCCTCGAACCTCGACCCCCTGGCCTCGCCTTCCTGATCGAGCTGTGCCAGCGGCACATCGGCGATGAAGCGCGACGGCTGGTTGTACTGATCCTGGCCGAAGATCCTCCGGCGACGGGCATTGGTGAGGAAGAGCCGTTCCCGTGCCCTGGTCATGCCGACGTAGCAGAGGCGGCGCTCCTCCTCCATCTGTTCCGGGTCTTCCAGCGAGCGGACGTGCGGGAAAAGCTTCTCCTCCATGCCGATGATGAATACCAACGGGAATTCCAGTCCCTTGGCGGCATGGAGGGTCATGAGCGTTACCGACTCCCGCCCTTCGCTGCTCCGTTCCAGATCAGACACCAGGGCGACCTGTTCGAGAAAGCGGGAGAGCACCCCCGCCTCGCCGTTTCTGGCAAACTCTTCCATGGCTACCAGCAGCTCGGCAAGGTTGGCAAGCCGGTCTGCCGCCTCGGCGGTCCGCTCATTCTTGAGCTTGGCTATGTAGCCGGTGTCATTCATGATTTTTGAGGCAAGCTCAGCCAGCGGCAGCTGCGCCGCAGCTTGTCGCATCTCTTCCAGAAAGGAGCTGAAAGCGGCAACCTTGCTCTTCGGGCCGGTTGAGAGAAAACCGTCGCTGGCGGCAGTCCGCAGGGCGTCGTAAAAGGTTATCCCTTTTGCCTCGGCGGTCTCACTCACCCGGTCAACCGTGGCGTGACCGATCCCGCGGGGGGGGACATTGATGATCCGCTTGATTGAAATCTCGTCAGCCGGGTTTTCAAGCACTTTCAGATAGGCAAGAATATCCTTGATCTCCATCCGTTCATAAAAGCGCATGCCGCCGACCATGTGGTAGGCAACCCCTTCGGCGACCAGGGTATCCTCAATCGAGCGCGACTGGGCATTGGTCCGGTAGAAGACGGCGGCTTCTTTCAGGCTGTGGCCCCGCCTCTGCCAGCCAACGATCTCGCGGCAGACAAAGCGGGCTTCGGCCCGCTCATCCTCCAGCCGCCGGTAGAAGATCTTCTCTCCTTGCGGATTCTCGGTCCAGAGGGTTTTCGCTTTTCTTCCCCGGTTCCGTGCCACCACTGCACCGGCAGCGGTGAGGATGTTGCTGGTCGAGCGATAGTTCTGCTCAAGTTTGACCACAGTTACGCCGGGGAAATCGCGCTCGAAATCGAGGATATTGCGGATGTCGGCGCCGCGCCAGCGGTAGATCGACTGATCGTCATCACCGACAACACAGAGATTGCGCCTCGCGCCGGCCAAGAGCCTTACCAGCCGGTACTGGACCGGATTGGTGTCCTGATACTCGTCAACCAGCAGCCACTGCCATTTCTCCTGGTAATGCGCCAGCACCTCCGGAAACTCCTCGAAAATCCGCACCGTATAGAGGAGCAGGTCGCCGAAATCGAGGGCGTTGCATTTTTTCAGTCTCTCCTGATAGGCCGCATAGACCTTTACCAGCCGGTCTGCCATCTCATCACCGCTTGACAGATCCGCCGGAGAGCTGCCGGCATTCTTGCATTCATCTATAGCGGCGGCAAAGGCCTTTGCCGGATATTTTTTGTCATCGATATTCTGCTCGATAAGAACATCCTTGAGCAGCCGTTCGCTCTCCTTGTCGTCGTAGATGACGAAGTTGCTGCCAAAGCCGAGCCTGCCGATTTCACGGCGCAAAATCCGCACGCAGGCAGCATGAAAAGTGGCTATCAGCGGCGTTTCGATGCCGCCGAGAAGTTTCTCCACCCGGTCGCGCATCTCGCCGGCAGCCTTGTTGGTGAAGGTCACTGCCAGGATCTGCCAGGGTCTGACCCCGTGCCGGTTTATCAGCCAGGCAATCCGGTGGACAATGACGCGCGTCTTGCCGGAACCTGCCCCGGCAAGCACCAGCAGGGGGCCTTCGCCATATGTTACCGCCTGCTGCTGTGGCTGATTGAGATGGCTGAGAATTTCCATGGATCGTCCTGTAGAAGAAGTATTACGCCTGAATTTATTAGCAGATTGCAGCGTAATTTACCATTGGAAAGAGCTGTGCCGCCTATAAGTCCTTGCCTCAGCGCGTTTAGATGATAAACTGGACAAATATGCATTCAGCAATAAGGGAGGAATAAACCATGACTGTTTCCAGATCCGTACAGCTGCTTTTTTTCGGCGGGTTACTGCTGCTCTTTAGCGGTTGTGCATCTCTTGAGATCACCGCCAGAAAGTCGCTTACCCCGGCAACCGAGAAACAGGGTGTGACCCTCGGCGTTCAGGCTGGCGGCGACAGGCTGCAGGACACATTGAACGACGCGGATGGGTCGCTCATCAAAGCGGCTTCGGGCCAGCTCTTCAGCAAGGTAATGCTGCTGCCGAAAGAGTCGAAATTCATGTCGCTGCAGGAGGTGAAGGCGGCATATGGCGTTGATTATATCCTGGCGCTCGGCATCAGCGACATCAGCGTCAGCGCCGACCTGAATCCGCTCTGGTTTGTTTCTCTGCCGATCCTTTTTTTCAAGATCTATACGCCGATAGTCACCTTCCAGCCCGGGGTAGCGCTTGATGTTGCCCTCAGGGATGCCGGCAGCGGCGCTGTGTTGATGCAGAAGCAGGTGATGGAGTCCGGCTCCGATTACTACGCCCCGTCCAATCCCGGGCCGAAGGTCAGAAAGCTGATCTCCCTGACGATCAGCAATGCCCTGGTTTCGATCTTGCGGGACACGCAGCAGAGTATTGCCGCGGCGCGCAAGGGGAAGAGCCAGCCATGACATCCGGCAACCGGCTGTGAGTCCGGGACTTTTGCATAACAGCTGCGAACCGCTATGCCGGTTTTTGCAAGAGCTGTTTGCGGCAGAGTGCCATCATTCGATCTGGCTTGCCGGTGGTACTGTACGTGACCTTCTGCTCAGTCGGCACATGAAGGATATCGACCTTGTTGCCGCTCTTGCTGCTGAGAACCTGGAACTGCTCGGTTTCCGTCCGGTAGAAGGAAAAACTACCGGCAGCATCTGGTTCCGCAACTTCCCGGAATTCGGTAAAGTGGAAATAACCCGTATAGCCGCAGCCGATGCCCTGACCGAAGATCTTTTGCGCCGTGATTTCACGATAAATGCCATGCTGATGACACTTGGCGGCGGATTGGTCGACCCTTTGGGCGGGCTGGCCGCTCTTAAGGAGAGAGTGCTGCGTCCTTGCAGTGAAACAGTTTTCAGGGATGATCCGTTGCGTATCTTCAGAGCCTTCCGTTTTGCAGCGGAGGGCTTTTCCCTTTCAGAGGAGGCGGCAGCGCTCATCCGGAGCAAAGCCTGGGAAGACGAGCTGCAGAAGATTCCGGTGGAGCGTTTCAGCAGGGAGATGCTGAAAGCCCTTGCAGCCCCGGCGCCGCAACGGTTTTTCAGCGAAATGCTGAAGTTTTCTGCAGGCAACTGCTGGCTCCCCGAGCTTTTCATGATGCCGCAGGTGCCGGCTGGGCCGCTGCAATACCATCCGGAAGGAGATCTGTTCGCACATTCGATCGAAGTTCTTGTGCGGGTAACAGCTGCTTCTGATATCAACCTGGCAAGGTTCTGTGCTTTTTTTCACGATATCGGTAAACTTTCTACCGATCCGCTGCATTATCCGCAGCACCCTGGCCACGACGAAGCCGGCTTCCTGATGGCGGAACAGTTATGCCGCAGACTTGCCCTGCCAACCGATTACGGGCGGGCGCTGGCGTGGATCAGCCGTCTGCACGGCAATGCCAACAGAATTGCCGAACTGCGCCCGGCTACAAAAATAAGGATTGCGGAGCAGACAATAAGGGGGGGGATCATCGACATTTTGCCACTGATCGCGGCTGCCGACAAAGCCGGTAATAATTTTACCGATGAGTGGCTGCAGGTGGTAGCTGTTGCCAGGATGAGCAGCAGTGAACTCGGCATTGACCCGGCGAGATTGACTGCCATGAAACCTGAAAACCGGTCGGAGTATATTTTGCAACGGCGTGTTGAAATTCTGAGAAATCGCTGACCAGCAAATTCATGCTTTTGCTGCCCTGCAGAGTGCAGGTGTTTTCCGGAGCGTCTTGTTATAACTGTGAACAGTTTCACCCAGTTCAGCAATCTCCATCATGAAACCTACTATCTCAAAGTAGGCGACCGCATCCAGCAAAACCCGGACACACTCATCACTGTCAGCAGGCTGCTGTTGCGGGGTGCAGACAACCACTCGCCGGCTCTCTGTCAGATACCAGGCAACATAGACCTTGTAGCTCCCCTCTTTTTTTGTGGCGACAACGTATCCTTTGCAGCGCTGTATGTTGCTGCTGTCAGGGACAGCCTGTACCGTATTGACCGAGTAGAGGAGCGCCTCTATCTCCTCAGGGTCGCTGTAGGCAACAGCGGTCAGGTCAGGATCGATACTGAATTCTGTAGATTCAGAGCCGCTGCTGCCGCTGAACCCTCCGAATTCATTCATAAGTCTTGAAACTATGCTCTTGTCGGCGACAATAGGCCTGTCCGGCTCATCATCTGTCTCATCAAGCGCTTCCGCTTCACATTGTCTCGCGGCAGGTTTCACCGGCAGATCTGCAGGGAATGGCGCGCTGGCGGCCGGCTCCGGCGGCAACGCTGTTTCAGGTTCTGTATCATGAACTGCCGCCGGAACAACTGCCGCAGATGTTGACTCCTTGCGATCTCTACTGACAGTCGCTGCAACAGCCGCTGAAGTCGACAGCTCACGTTCGGTTTCTGCCGTTGCTGCCGCCGTCGCAGCTGCCACCGCCGCAGCTGAAGTTACGGCGGTGGCGCCGGACAGTATCATCTTTCGCAACTCTGCCCTGAGAGCTGCATGCTCCAGCGCCGCCACCTGTGTCTGGATCTCCAGTTCGCTGGAAAGGCGTTCAACTTCGGCCTCGGCAGCCGCAATATTGTCGAGCATCTCCAGCTCATTGTCGCGAATTTCATTGGCAAAACGGACATATTCGGTTTCTATTGCCGCCTTCTCCTCTTGCAGCAGTTTCAGCTCGTCGGTAACGCTCACGGCACTCTTCACTCTTTCAGCGGCTGTTGCAATTTCTGCCTTCGCCGCTTCAAGCGCCTGTTCCAGGTTGTTCACGCGCAAAGTCAACGCTTCTTCCCGGGGCCCTCTTTCTTTATACGTCTGCAGCTCCGCTGTCAGCGTGTCCAGCTGTTTATGCATCAGGTCGAGGTTACGGCAGAGATCCTCCTCCCGCTGCTGCCCCTCTTTCCAGGAGGTTTCGAAGAGTTCCAGCGTCGCTATCTTGTCGGCAACAGCTATGGCGGCGCTTTCTTCAGCGGCAATGCGGGAGAGCAGCATCGATTTTTCTTCAGCAAGCAGTCTTACCTGCTCGGCATTGGCGGCACTTGCCTGGGTAAGCTGCTGTTCTAGCGCCAGCTTGTCGTTTTCAAGCTGTCCGGTCCTGTGCTGTAAAGATGATATTTCCGCATGCAGTCGGCTCTCATCTGCTTTGGCAGCAGCGGTCAATCTCTCCAGGTCGGCTCTGAGTGCGCTCTTTTCTTCATCATCCAGAGCACCGGTTCTGGATCTTTCCTCCTGCCGCAGTTTTTCTGTTTCTGCGGCAAACATCTCGGCTCCTTTTCGCTTTGCCTCTACTGCCTGCTCGCATGAAGCCTTGAGGGAAGCAATTTCCAGGGCGGCACTCTGCTCCAGCGAGACTTTATCGCGTGTTATCTGCGCAATTGCCGCTTTTGCCGAAGCAAGTTCCCGTTGCAGACTCACCAGTTCGGTAGCAAGGTCACCCGGCGCTTCGGGCAAAACCGGACTGCCGGACACAAAAGCTCTTGTGTCTCTCAGTTTGCGGGGTTCTGCAACCGGAGCTACTTTCGTTTGCCGCAGCTGCGGTTTTTTTGGCGGTGGTGGGCGCATCACCCGGAAACCCTTAATGATCACCTCACGCATTGCCGGGCTGAAACCGAGATTAACCGGCTCCATCACAAAGCCCATCTTTTTTACGAAAGCTTCAGCCTCTGCGTAAACCTCCGGATAAAAGGCAGGATCACTAACGGAGTAATCAGATGTATAGACAAAGACAGATTTCATCTCCATCTCAAGAAGCGCAATGTAGGCCTTTACGGTTTTTTCGATTTTCGCAATGCAGATATATGCTTCACTGGTGTGACCGTGAAATCTTGCATCCGGGAGAAGGACTTCCGACTGGGAGCGGAACAGCTCGTATACGCAGGATTCAGGAATATCGATATGGTTCAGCGATGGATTGATTGCAAAGCTCATGCTTTACTCCATAAGAGATCGATAACTAATATTGCTTCGCAGAATTATACAAACTATACTTGAAGTCAAGCAGAGAGCAAGAAAGGATTGTAATGAAAATAACTACAGAGTACATCAAGCTGGACAGTTTTCTTAAGGCTGTAAATGAAGCGGCTTCCGGCGGAGAGGCAAAGATACTGGTAACAGAGGGTTATGTTGCCGTCAACGGCACGACTGAACGGCGCCGGGGGTGCAAATTGCGACCGGGTGACGCAGTTGCCGTTAATGGCAGAAGTTATCTTGTTGAGGGGGACACAGACTGATGAGTGCAGTTAAATATCTTGTTGCAATATATCGCGAAAGAGTCGGCAGTGAGGTTCATGTCGGTGAGTGGCTTACCGTAGAACAGGAGAGGATTGATGCCTTTGCGCACGCCACCGGTGACATGCAGTGGATTCATACTGATCCGGAGAGGGCGGGCAAGGAATCTCCCTACCGGGCAACTATCGCCCACGGTTTTCTTACGTTGTCACTGCTGCCATTTCTTACCGAAAGCAATGCGCCGGGGATGTTTGAGAAAAACTACCCCGGGATGAAGCTGCGGGTAAATTACGGCCTGGGAAAGGTGCGTTTCCCTGCTCCTGTGGTTACCGGTTCGCGCGTGCGGTCAAGGATGGTCGTAACCGGGGTTGATGAGGTGGCCGGAGGGGTACAGATCACCTACAGCATCACCATTGAAATTGAAGGCGGGGGAAAGCCTGCATGTGTGGCAGAGCAGCTCTTCCGCCTTTATCCATAGTCGCCGGAAGTCTTCTGCGCAGATAAAAAAGGGGCGCCGACCATCAGGTCAGCGCCCCTTTTTCATGAAGGCATCAAGGTCTACATCTTGCTCAAAAGCGGCACGATCAGCAGTGACACTATGTTGATGATCTTGATCATCGGGTTGATCGCCGGACCGGCAGTATCCTTGTAGGGGTCGCCGACGGTGTCGCCGGTAACGGCGGCCTTGTGAGCATCGCCGCCTTTGCCGCCGTGATGGCCGTCCTCGATGTATTTCTTGGCGTTATCCCAGGCGCCGCCGCCGGTGGTCATGGAGATTGCCACGAAGATACCGGTAACGATGGTGCCGACGATGACGCCGCCGAGGGCTTTCGGCCCGAGGGTGAAGCCAACAATGATCGGTGCCAGAATCGGGATCAGCGCGGGAATGACCATCTCTTTCAGTGCGGTCTTGGTGACGATATCGACACAGGCAGCATAGTCAGGTTTGCCGGTTCCTTCCATGATCCCTTTGATTTCGCGGAACTGACGACGGACTTCAACAACAACCGCACCCCCTGCTGTCCCTACTGCCTCCATGCACATGGCGGCAAAGTAGTAAGGGAGCATGCCGCCAATGAACAGGCCGACGATGATGTACGGATCGGACAGATCAAAGGTAAGGGTCTGTCCGGCAGGCATAAGAGTCTTGAGTTCATCCACATAGGAGGTAAAGAGAATTATGGCCGCCAGACCGGCGGAACCGATGGCATAGCCCTTGGTGACGGCCTTGGTGGTATTGCCGACCGCATCGAGCGGATCAGTGACAGCACGGACAGAATCATCAAGCTCGGCCATTTCGGCGATACCGCCGGCGTTGTCGGTGATCGGACCGTAAGCGTCCATGGCGACGACGATGCCGGTGAGGGAGAGCATGGAGACGGCAGCAATGGCAATGCCGTAGACTCCGGCGCACTGGAAGGCGACGATGATGCCGGCGGCGATAACAATGACCGGTGCGGCAGTGGATTTCATGGAGATGCCGAGGCCGGCAATGACGTTGGTGCCGTGACCGGTGGTGGAAGCCTGGGCAATATGCTTTACCGGCGCATATTCAGTAGAGGTGTAGTACTCGGTGATCCAGAAGATGGCACCGGTTACTACCAGACCGACTATGGCTGAAATGAATATGTTGATGGCGCTGAAGTTCTGGCCGGCAGCGTTGGTCAACCCCTGGGGGAACATCTGTACGGTCACAAAGTAGAAGGCGATACAGGCGAGCACTGCCGAGGCGATGAGGCCTTTGTAAAGGGCCGGCATGATTTTCTGGTTGGCGCCGAGCTTGACAAAATAGGTGCCGATGATGGAGGTGATAATGGAGACGCCACCAAGGATCAGCGGGTAGTTCACTGCCGCTGAATTGCCGACAAAGGCCATGGCGCCGAGCAGCATGGCGGCGATCAGGGTAACGGCATAGGTTTCAAACAGGTCGGCAGCCATGCCGGCACAGTCGCCAACATTATCGCCAACGTTGTCGGCGATGACGGCCGGGTTACGCGGGTCGTCCTCAGGGATGCCGGCCTCGACCTTGCCTACCAGGTCGGCACCGACGTCAGCCCCTTTGGTGAAGATACCACCGCCGAGACGGGCGAAAATGGAGATGAGCGAGCCGCCGAAGCCAAGGCCGACCAGTTGGCTGACCACGTCTTTAATCGGCGCTCCCGGCATAAGTTTTTGCAGGATGAGGTAGTAGCCGGCAACACCTAAAAGGCCCAGGCCGACTACCAGCATGCCGGTGATGGCGCCACCTTTGAAAGCTACATCAAGCGCTTTCTTGATGCCGCTTTTGGCTGCCTCGGTGGTGCGGACATTGGCCCGGACAGAAACAAACATGCCGATAAAGCCGGTTAGACCGGAGAAGAGTGCGCCGATAGCAAAGCCGATGGCGGTTTTGGCTCCGAGCGGTGCCGGCAGGATGAGCAATATCACAAAAATAATTGCACCGACAACGGCGATAATGGTGTACTGACGCTTCATGTAGGCGCCAGCTCCCTCCTGAATGGCTGCGGCGATCTGACGCATGCGGTCATTACCCTGGGGCAGGGCAAGAATCCACTGAGCCGTGACCAGGCCATAAGCCACGGCGGCCACGGCGCATACCAAGGCAAAGTAGACGGCGTACTGTTCCATTTTTGAAAATCCTCCTTTATTGTGCGCCCGGTAAAGGGCTTATAAGCAAAAACGCATAATAACTAAAGGAAATGTGCTTTTTTGTCAACCAGTTAATCAAACCGGATTGTTATTATATGCTTTTGCAATTAGTGCCTTGTAACGCTTTATTTCTCTGCTATAATCCTCAAACTTTCTTATCAGGCAACAGCGGAACAGATTGGCCTGACAACCTATAACAATCCGCAATTATTACATAATTTTCAACACAGCCTCTGTCGGCAGTTACAATAAAGTTGACAGCATCATCAATTTTGCAATAAGGTGTTAATTATGCCAGAAGACCAGCAACACCAACGACACGAGTTCATCGCTGCCAAGCTTAAGCTGATGGAAGAGCGCTGCCGGAAGAACAGGCTCTCTCTTACGGTGCAGCGCCGGACAATTCTTGAAAATCTTTCTTCCCGGACTGATCACCCCACTGCCGATCAGATCTATGTGGCGATCAAGGATCGGCTAAGCGGTGTTTCACGCACTACGGTCTACAGGGTTCTTGAAACTTTCGTGCAGCTCGGTATTGCCCAGAAAATCTGCAATCCGGAAGCAAAGGCCCGTTTTGACGCTGATACCAGCAAGCATCACCACGCTGTCTGTGTTGCCTGTGAAAAGGTGCTTGATATCGATGCGCGGCTTCTTCCTGATCTTGACCTTACCGGTGTCGATCTCGATGGTTTTGAACTTTTTGACTGCTCAGTAGTGGCTGTTGGACTCTGCCGGGATTGCAGCAGTAACAAGTGGATTGCCTCTTCGTTCAAATTCAACTGAAAAGGAGCTATGTGTATGAAAAAATGGAGATGCACTGTCTGTGATTACATTCATGAAGGTGATGAGCCCCCAGAGACCTGTCCTGTGTGTGGCGTCGGCAGTGATCAGTTTGTGGCGGCATAATATAAGCACTTTAAAACCGTTTGCTTTGAAAGGATCTTATAGATGAAGGCAGTTGCGCTGAAAAAAGATGTTTACTGGGTAGGAGCCCTGGATTGGGCGGTACGTGATTTTCACGGTTACGAAATATCCCGCGGCACATCATACAATAACTACCTTGTGCTGGATGATGAAATCACCCTTATTGATACGGTCAAGTACGACTTCGCCGAAATAACCCTGAAGAATATCAGCAGCGTGGTTGATCCTGCCAAAATCAGAAATGTCATTATCAACCATATTGAAAACGACCATGCTACCAGCCTGGATCGGATAATGGCCCTGGCTCCGGATGCGACCATCTACATTACCGAAAAGGGTAAGCGCGGCATCGAGCGGTTTTTCGATCTGGACAAATGGAAAGTGAAGGTTGTCAAGAGCGGCGACACTCTTACTACCGGCAGGAAAACCTTCCGCTTTGTCGAGACGCCGATGCTCCACTGGCCTGACTCGATGGTTACCTATCTTGAAGAAGATAAAATCCTCTTTACCCAGGATGCGTTCGGTCAACACATTGCTTCATCCGGCCGGTTTGACGATGAGTTTATTGCCGAATACTCTGCTGCCGATCTGGAAGATGCGGTAACAGACTACTATGCAAATATCCTCATGCCGTTTGGCCAGATGATAAAGACCAAGATTGCGGAAATCGAAAAACTCGGCCTCGAAATCGAGATGGTAGCGCCTGATCATGGCATTATCTGGAGAAAAGATCCGGGCAAGGTCTTCAGGATGTATCTGGATATGGCAAACGGCAAAGCGGATCTTTCTGTCGCCGTCATCTACGATACCATGTGGCAGAGCACGGAAAAGATGATGGTGCCGATATCCGAGGGTATCCGCGACGCCGGGGTCGGCGTAAAAGTTATCAAGCTCCGGGCATCAGCGATGAGTGTTGCCATCAAGGAGTTCTGGAAAGCCAGGGGGGCTCTGATCGGTTCACCGACGCTGAACAACATTACCTATCCGTCAGTAGCGGAGTTCCTCACCCATTTGCGCGGTCTGCGCCCCAAAAACAGGCTGGTCGGTGCATTCGGCAGTTATGGCTGGGGTGGCGGAGCAGTAAAGGAGATCTATGACGACTTCAAAAGAATGGGGCTGGATGCTGTAGAGCCGGGGCTGCAGATTCTCTACAAACCATCGCTTCAGGATGAAGATGCCTGTTTCCAGTTTGGCAGGGAATTTGCGCACAAGGTAAAAGAGTACCACCAGAAATTCTGACCTTACAGAAAAGGGAGATACACAAATGTCAAAGGTTCTTGAAGTATACAAATGCAAAGTCTGCGGCAATATTGTCGAGCTTTTCATCTCCGGCGGCGCTCCGCTCGCCTGCTGCGGCGAGCCGATGTCGCTCTGCGCGGAGAACACCGTAGATGCTTCGAAAGAGAAGCATGTGCCGGTAATCGAGAAAGGTGACGGCAAAGTGACTGTCAAGGTCGGTTCGGTGCCGCATCCGATGGAAGAGGCGCATTACATCCAGTGGATCGAGATTATTGACGGTGGCAAGATCTCCCGGCAGATGCTCAAGCCTGGCCAGGCACCGGAGGCCACTTTCTGTGTCAAGTCTGACAAGGTGATTGCCCGGGAGTATTGCAACCTCCACGGCCACTGGAAAGCCGAAGCTTAGTCGGCCGCGATATTTCCGCAATCTCGGCGTTGCCGTGCGGACTCTCCTTTCTGCGGCGTAGCGGTGCTACGCCTCCGCGGGATTCCTTCGGCGCTTTGACCTTGAGAAAATCTCACGGCCTTCAGAGTCGAATATAAATCAGGGGGGCTTTTGCCCCCCTTTTCTCATCTTTACCTTGTGCTGTTGCTCGGGTATCATGAATGACTATGGAACTTAAATACGGCGAAAACAGCTTCAGTCTTGATCTGCCCGAGGGGGGCGCAGCGGCGGTAATCCGCGCAACACCTTCCAGCCCAGGTTTGAGCCCGGATGAGATCATCGCCACCGCTCTTGACTCATGTTCGTCATACCTGGCGAAGATCAAACCGGGCGAGCAGATCGTCATCATCACTTCTGACATAACCCGCTATACCGGCAGTGAAATCTATCTGCCACTGCTGGTCGACCGACTTCGCCGCTGCGGCGTTGCTGACAGGAATATTACCATAATCATCGCCCTGGGGATTCATCGTCGTCAGAGTGAGGCCGAGCATAAAAAGATTCTCGGGAAGCTTTATGGCAGCATCAGGGTAACCGACCATGACTGCGACGATCCAGGAAAACTGGTAACCCTGGGCTATACCGCCGCCGGGATTGAAGTCAGCATCAACCGCTCCGTTGCCGAGGCCGATCATGTGATTCTGACCGGAACTATCGGCTTTCATTATTTTGCCGGCTTCGGCGGCGGGCGCAAGAGTGTCCTGCCGGGTGTGGCAAGCCGCAAGAGCTGCATGGCGAGTCACTTTGCTGTCCTCAATCCGGGCGAGGGGAGCGGCAGGAACCCCCTTGCCGCAACCGGGATCATCGCCGGCAATCCGGTGCATGCAGCCATGCATGAGGCCTGCGCCATGCTCAACCCGCTTATGATGCTGAACAGCGTCCTGTCATCCGACAAAAAGCTGCTGGCGGCCTTTGCCGGAGATTGGCGTGAAGCACATGACAGGGGGTGCAGCTACTACGCCAGGGAGTTTTCTTTCGCTATCCGGGAGAAAAGTGACCTCGTCATCGTCTCTTGCGGCGGGTTTCCAAAGGATATCAACCTGATCCAGGCGCACAAATCGATGGAGTACGCTTCAAAGGCGCTTAAAGATGGCGGCGTGATGGTCCTCCTTGCCGAGTGCCGCGACGGCTACGGCAATGGCACCTTTTCCAATTGGTTCCGCTTCAGCGGACTCGATGAGTTTGAAACTGAGCTCAGGAAAAACTACGAGATCAACGGGCAGACTGCCTATTCAATGCTGCAGAAGGCGCTCAACTTCAGGATAATACTTGTCTCGCATCTGCCGGACGAAGAAGTGAAAACCATGCGGATGCTGCCGGCAAATGGGCTTGATGAAGCGCTGGAGATGGCCGAGGAGATGCTCCCGGATGAGTATTCGGCGTATATTATCCCGGAAGGCGGCACGGTTTTGCCTGTGCTTCGCGGGTAAGGGCGAAAGGCTCACAGGTTCAAAGTTCAAGGTTTTACCCCTTAGCCTTTCGCCCTTAGCCATTAGCCAACAAATTATTCAGGAATCCATATGCTTACATCCAATGTAATTGAAAATCTAAAAAAAATCGTCGGCGCCGACAACGTTGCCACCGACCGCCAGGATCTGATCTGCTACGGTTACGACGCCACGCAGATGGAGTTTCTTCCTGACGCGGTTGTTCATCCCGGTTCGACAGCAGAGGTTGCCGCGATTCTCAGGCTGGCAAATGCCGAAAAGTTTCCGGTTATTCCGCGCGGCGCCGGCAGCGGCTTTACCGGCGGGGCGCTCCCCAGCGGCGGCGGGGTGGTGCTGGTTGTTACCAGGCTGAACAGGATTTTGCGCATCGACACGGAAAACCTGATTGCCGAAGTTGAGCCGGGTGTCGTCACCGAACAGTTCCAGCTTGAGGTGGAGAAACTGGGGCTGTTCTACCCCCCTGATCCGGCGTCGCTAAAATTCTCGACCCTTGGCGGCAATGTCGCCGAAAATGCCGGTGGTCCGCGCTGTGTCAAATACGGCGTTACCCGCGATTTTGTCATGGGGCTGGAGGTGGTTCTGCCGACAGGCGCTGTGATCCGTACCGGCGGTGAGACCTACAAGGGGGTGGTCGGCTACGATCTGACCAGGCTCCTTTGCGGCTCTGAAGGGACGCTCGGCGTCATCACCAAGATAATCTTCAAGCTTCTGCCGCTGCCGGAAGCAAAGAAGACCATGCTGACCATCTTCGATTCGATTGACGGCGCGGCCAAGGCGGTTTCGACCATCATCGGCAACAAGATCATTCCGACAACCCTTGAGTTTATGGATTATGCGACCCTGCAGTGCGTCAACAAGCGCTTCAGCCTGGGGATTCCGGAGAATGGCCGGGCAGTGCTGCTGATTGAGGTGGATGGCGACCGGGATCTCATCGAGAAACAGGCAACGAGGATTCAGGAGCTGATCAGGCCGCTCGGGCTGGTCGAGTGCAAGATAGCGCGGGATGCAGAAGAGTCCGAGGCACTCTGGAAAGTCCGCCGGCTGGTCTCGCCGTCTCTTCGGGATGTAAATCCGGACAAGTTCAACGAAGATATTGTCGTTCCCCGCAGCAAGGTACCGGATGTCATCAGGGCAATAGAAAAAATCCAGCAGAAGTACGATATTCCGATAGTCAACTTCGGTCATGCCGGCGACGGCAACATCCATGTCAACATCATGATCGACAAGAGTGTGGCCGGGATGGAGGCGAAGGCGCATTTGGCGATTGCCGAGGTATTCCAGGCGGCGCTCGATCTGAATGGTACCATGTCAGGCGAGCATGGCGTCGGCCTGGCCAAGCAGCCGTACATCCATCTGGAGCTGAAAGCGGAGCAGGTGGCGGCGATGCAGGCGATCAAGTCTGCCTTGGACCCGAATAATATACTCAATCCCGGGAAGATGTTCCCGCTGGGATGAAAAAGCAAAAGCATTAACCACAGAGGACACAGAGGAAAAGCAAAGTCGATTTAACAGGGATGAACAGGATAATCAGGATTAAAGGTTTTTGGGCTTTACATCTTCTAGTCTTATCTCTGTTCATCCTGAATATCCTTGTAAATTGCTGTTAGGCTTTCTCAGTGCTCTCTGTGATCCTGTGGTGGGTTTGAAAAGGTGTTAAATGGATCCGTTAGAAAGAATCGAACAGGAACTGAAGAAATGCGTCAAGTGCGGCGCCTGCCGGGCCCACTGCCCGGCCTTTGCCACCTTCGGCAAGGAGCCGGCTGTTGCCCGGGGGAAGATCGCCCTCTGCCAGCATCTGCTCAAAGGGGATATCGAGCTGGATGATGCCACATACGCAGCCATGTCCAAATGCCTGCTCTGCGGCAGCTGCGTGGAGAAGTGCCCCAACAATGTCCCCACCGATGAAATTGTCATGGTTGCCCGCGAGGCGCTCGCCAAAAGACGCGGACTGACGACCTTCCACGCCGCTGTCGGCCAGGTGATCAAAAACCGCACGCTGATGAAATTCGGCGCTGCCGCCGGCAGGATTCTCGGCCCGCTCTTCTTCCGCAAGGTTCCGGAAACCTCAGGGCTCCGCCTCCGCTTTCCGTTGCCTTTCCTCGGCGGCAAACGCCATATCCCCCCCCTGACGAAAAAACCGTTTCTGCAGCGGCACCCGGAAGTTATTCAGGGCGAGCCGGGCAGACCCCGCATTGTCTTCTTTGTCGGCTGCATGACCAATTTCTGCTATCCACAGATCGGCGAAGCGGCGCTGGCGCTCTTTCGGCACCTCGGCTGTACGGTAATTATCCCGAAGAACCAGCAGTGCTGCGGCCTGCCGGGGATGTCCGGCGGCGACCTCGACACGGTGCGGGAGCTGGCGGTAAAGAACCTTGTCGAGCTGGAGCGTTATGAAGCGGATTACATCATGACCGCCTGCGCTACCTGCGGCGGGGCGCTGCACAAGTTCTACCCGAACCTAGTCGGCAAGCGCCATCCGGATCTGGCCGTCCGCCTGAAAGCCGTTGCCGACAAGACGGTCGATGCGGCAGAGCTTCTGCAAAAGCTCGGCCTTCATCCAGAAGAGACCGGCGCCGGCAGGGAGGTGAAAATCACCTATCACGACCCTTGTCATCTGCGGACCAGAGGGATAACCAGGCAGCCGCGCGAACTGCTGCAAGCCACCCCCGGCGTGGAGCTTGCCGAGATGGAGGGGGCTGACCGCTGCTGCGGACTTGGCGGCACGTTCAATGTCTATCACTACGAAGCATCCCTGCAGATCAATGCCGCCAAGAGTGCTGCCATCATCAGAACCGGCGCCGAAGCCGTGGCCACAGGCTGTCCCGGCTGCATTATGCAGCTTAGCGACGGGCTGAAGCAGCGCGGCAGCAAGGTCAAGGTCATCCACACCCTTGAGGTGCTTGCCAGGAAATTGTTGCACGACAAGCGGCGGTGATTGTTCCAAAGTTGTTTCTTTCGGAAGGGAAACAGCACCAGAAGTTATGGCAGTAACGAAAAGGACAGACGGTACGTCTGTCCTTTCCTTTTAGATGCGAACTTTTCGGCCTGGCAGCTGATGCTAACGCTAAAAACGAATATTCACCGCTGCGAGCAGGGCTTTTTCCACGAGAGCAAGCTTTTCCGCGGGTAGGGCGCCGATGCGTTCCGTCAGTTTGGCGCGGTCAAGGGTGGTGATCTGGTGACAGATGGCAGCGCAATCAGCTGCCAGCCCACCAGTGTCGGGAGATAGAGGAACAACGGTCGGCCCGCGTTTTGCCTGTTGTGCGGATGTCGAAACAGGAATGACGATAATGGAGCGCCACTTGGCAGTCTGGTTGAAAGCGTCGTGGGAAAGGATGATGACCGGACGTCTGCCGGTCTGCTCCGAACCGGAGCGGGGAGCAAGATCTGCCCAGTAGATGTCGCCCCGCTTCATCGGCCGGTTTCCGTTTTATCCAGATGCTCAAGTGAAGCGGCTTCAAGAGAACTGTCGAGATCATCGGCGCTGCCGGCCATGGAGGCTGCATAGCTGGCAATCTCCTCATGTACGGCCAGCCTCTCCTGCTCGTCAAGCCACTGTTCGAGGGCCTGTTTTACAAGCTGGGTAGCCGGTTTATGCTGTTTCTTTGCTGTTGATTTAAGGCGCTGATAAACCGGTTCGGGAAGCGGCAGATGAAAATTATGGGATGTATTAATGGCAGTTTTCATGCCATGAATTGTATAGCACAACTGTTGCCACTGTAAAGAGAATTAGTTGCCTCCATGCAGAAACGCCGCCAAGAGTGCCGCCATCATCCGGACCGGCGCCGAAGTAGTGGCCACAGGCTGTCCAGGGTGCATGATGCAGCTGGCTTGACTGAAGCAGCATGTTAGCAGCGTCAAGGTTATCCATACGTACACCAAACCTGATGGATATTTGAGCCGTCCGGAGCAGCCATGCGCTGCCGGGCGGTTTTTTCTTTCACCCCTGTGACCGTGAAAGGCTGCTGAAAATAGATCTGTCCCGGTCTCCGTGTATCCCGGCTTTCTTGCGGTTTTCTCCCAACAAATCAAGGCGGTTGAGTAGAGAGCAGTCCGGGGCGACAAGTTATCGGCGCGCCGAAGTTTTTAGTATTTTAATGTTGATCGGAGTGATACAAAAGGCATTCAAAGGTGCAGAAATATTTGACGGCTTTTATCTGGTAGAGCCTAGGGTGGTTCAACTGATACGATCTGTTGTTGGTGATGCCTTATTATGATATTTTTCATGATCACAGCTTAAATGTTCCATTTGGGTAGATCACCGGTTCACGCGTGCGTGCGCGGGGGGCAGGTCAATAGGTAGTTGATCACAGAGACAAAGACCCATGTATACCATCGACTATATCGAAAATGGCCGACGAAGGCTAAATGAGGTTTTTCGGCGACCGACGGTTTATCTAGATCATTGGGCACTAAACGACATTGCGCTAATTGATGCCTATCGGCAGCGTTTTACATACATCTTGAACGATAGGGAGGGAATGCTTCGGATCTCTGCATATAGCATCCGCGAGCTTGCAAAACAAAGTGATAAAAGTCGAATAAATTATATTCTTACACTCTTTGACGAAGTTGATACAGGTTTCATAAATATTCACCCAACTCAAGTGGTCGAACTAGAGAATTTAATTCATGCGGGGGATCTCACTGTAGGTAATCCATCGGCAGACTTAGAGATTATAGATATTTACTTAATAGCAATGAACAATCCACATTCATGGCCAATTTCTCAAATTGTTAAGACTTGTCTTAACAACACAAATGAGAGTAGTTTTTGTTCTGAAGATTTCCTAGACAAGATAATTTCTGCCACCGAAAAGGCCAGGCAAGATAAAGCTGTTACTACTAAAATGCAGAAGCATTTCAGCAAACTTCACTCAGTTGGACAACAGTATTGCGCTGCTACCAGAGAATTGTTTGAAATGGTAATTGCTTTTATAATTAAAAACCAATCCATGAAAATGAAAGCCATAAGCGAATGGAATGATATATTTCATCTTATAGTGCCGGTTGCATACTGCGATATTGTACTGCTTGATAAGAGATGGAATGAATTTGTAAAGCAAACCGGACTGACACCGCCAGGAATTGCATATGTATATGATAAGCGCGCCATTGAGGACTTTTTCACGACTCTTGAGCACGGCAACTTTTCATAATCACATTTAGTCAGACTCCGGACTTGTAGAGTTACTAACACTAATCCTCAAACCTATTCTTTTGCAGTTCTACATAAGTTTGCACTGAAAGGATGCTCTTACGTAAATGCTCGAAAACGCTACAAATATAACATGCCTCATATGTTGTTCCGACAAAAGACCGGTTAGATTTGTTTCTAAAAGAATGCAAATTTGTCAGTGGTGTGTTTCGTTCCTATGTAAAAACCCTGTTGATCCGATAATTGTAACCAAAGATATTTACGAAAAAGCAAAATTTAGTGCTGTAGCTGAAATAGAACATGAGATTAGGCAAAAAATTCCATCTTATCAGCAAGTAAAGAATGAGGTATCAGCTAGATATGCCGGCACATTAATAGAAGATACTTTTAAGAATAAGTTGTTTAAGGCAAGCGAAATTAGATTACAAGATCAAAGACTGAATTCAGAAATTAATGAGATGTTGAGATCAGCAGAGAATGCTGCTGTTCCGCCAGATAAAGAAGATAGAATACGAGCAGTATTCAAATCAATAATCAGTGAAGTAGTGACCAGGAAGTATATACCGATAATCACCAAAACTAAGGTTCATGTCAAAGGAAACAATTATTTTGGGTTGAGGATACGGAGGTCAATTAGCCATAAACCAGTTGACGTTTCAACACTAAAATACTTTGCAGCAATTCATTACTCGATTACCACAGGCAATTCAAGAATTGAAAGAATGTCAGATAACGAATGGTATGATTTGCGCGTAACTATAAGAAAAGAAGACGACAACAAATGCAATATATGCGGTGCAAAATATAGCAATACTATGCTACATGTTCATCACATTATTCCACTTAGTAAATTCGGATCTAATCACGTAAACAACTTAATAACCTTATGTGAAGCATGTCACCAAAAAGCACACCCTGATTTACAACTCAACTTACCTGGAAATTCCACATTTGTTGGTAAAGACGCTCCACATACTCTAAATCAAGAAGCTGCAAGGCAAGAAGCTGCAAGGCAGGAAGCTGCAAGGCAAGAAGCTACAAGGCAGGAAGCTGCAAGGCAAGAAGCTGCAAGGCAAGAAGCTGTAAGGCAAAAAGCTGTAAGGCAAAAAGCTGCAAGAGCAGAAAAAATCGAACAGGAACGAATTGCTAATATCGAAGAAAAAACTAGATTAGCAGGGCAGGCTGAAAATTATCACCGATTTAACAAAGAGCAACAGCGTAGCAACAAAGGTATATTGGTAATACTTGGTTTCATAGGGTTCGTTTTATTTATCTTGATTGCTTCCAATAATAATAAACCTCAACCGAAGACAAAATATCAATCTTTGCCTGCTGCAAATTATCCTACAACGACAACAAATTCGTCTGCGACCTCTCAAATTAAGCAGAATGTGCAAAATAACAGCATAGTAACTGCTCCAAAGGCCACCAATAGTAGAAAATCAATTGCCCATACCAAAGTCATCACTAGAAAATATCGGTCGAAAACTACCACTTACAAATCAAATCAAATTCACAAAAGCACTTCCAATGCCATTAAATCTAGCAATAATGTCGCAAGTGACAGCATTAAAATACAGCAACCAATCAAACGGACTGATCTTACTCCAAATCAAAAAGCCACGATGGAAATGGCTTGTTTTGAAGCAAAGGTTAAGGGCCAATTATTTTTTGATGATTGCATGGATCGTAAGCTTGCAGCTTTAAATACACGGAAATAACAATCAACCAGCGCCAGGACCGGGGAGTCTTTGGGGGACGCCCTTCATATATTCACATTTGAGGAAAAGGGATGTCCCAACTCTCGTGTGGACTCGGTCGCGGCGGAAAACCTGCCACGCCGGTCACACTCATAGCCGTTGAACCTCAGGCAAATACTTGACAACTTGTCACGAATAAGTATTATTGAAGAAAAACAGCGAGGTTAATTTATATGCAAACCATGACAGTCGGTGAGGTAAAAGCTCATTTTTCTGAGGTTCTCGACATAGTTCAAAGTGGCGAGGATGTAGTTATCAGCTTCGGTAAGAAAAAGGAGAAGATCGCCGTGCTGGTCCCATTTTCCCACTATCAGGGGAAACCGCAGCGCAGACTCGGACTGCTGGCAGGCAAGGCGACTTTTACGCTCAGGGAAG
>JBBRBA010000011.1:0-52055 GCA_038206285.1 Geobacterales bacterium | reverse complement strand
ACTGGTTCAGCTGGAGAGCAAGGCCAGGGGGAGCGACAACCTGATGCCGCATATCCTTGCAGCTGTCAATGCCTATGCCACTCTCGGTGAGATTGCCGATGTCTTCCGGTCGGTATTCGGCAAGCATACGGAAACAGTGGTGCTTTAAATTCGCGGGACGCAAGATGTCAGACGCGAGACGCAAGTCTCTTCGATGGCGTTCAGCGGATTGCCGTGCCTGACGAACAGGGCAGGCATGAGTTCATTACGTCCGGCAGCTTTAGTCATATTGATCCTTTCACAGGTTGGACCGGGCAGAGTTTTTTGCTGCCGGTCTGTGACGCGGCAGATCGCCAGCCGGCAGCATACCGGCACCCTGAGAACCGTCTGACGGCAAGCTGCTTTATCAGGGGAGCTGACAGGCCCCGGCGGTTCAGGGTGTAAATATATCACGACTAATTAACAGCGGTCAATTCAAGCGTATTGGCACAAATTCCACCATCATGGCCGGTCGGCCAACAAATCTCCTTCACCATGCCGGCGGCTCCCTTTTTTATCCGCAGGCAACAAACTCCGCTGTACTGACATTATCAACCATGATATTTTTCCCTGAAAGTCACGGGCATCCCCCGGCACTGATCTCTGGAGCCCAACAGGCACAGGGCGTCAGGCTGGCCGGGCAAAACAATCAGAGCAATGCAACCGCTTTTGCAAGAGTCTCAAGGTATCCATGGTTTTCACTTCACCGGTATTCATGTTCCTCTTCCTGCCGATTGTCCTCGCCGCATACTGGCTTGCGGGAACACGAGGGAAAAACCTGTTGCTCCTGGGCGCAAGCCTGCTCTTTTACGCCTGGGGCGAGACGCACTATCTCCTGATTCTGCTCTTCTCCATCGCCGCCAATTACGCCTGCGGCCTCCTGATCGCCCGCTGCCGGCAGAACCGGCGGGCATGGGCCGCCCTTGGCATCGGCATTGCGGTCAACGTCGCCCTGCTGGCCTATTACAAATATGCCAATTTCATCATCAGCAACCTGAACTCGCTCCTCCCTGCAGGCGACGCGCAGATCAGCTAGCAGCCGCTGCTTCTGCCTCTCGGCATTTCGTTTTTCACCTTCCAGGCAATGGCATACCTGTTCGATGTCTACCATGATGACAGTTGTGTGGAGAAAAACCTTCTCAACTTCTCGCTTTTCATGGCGCTTTTCCCAAAACTGGCCGCAGGACCGATAATCCGTTTTCATGAAGTAGCCGCGGCGCTTGTCGAGCGGACTGTCAGCCGCGAATGCTTTGCCGCAGGGGTGACGCGCTTCATCATCGGTTTCGGCAAGAAAACCCTGCTGGCCAATACCCTTGCCAGGGGCGCAAACCAGATCATGGCAATCGCTCCCGACCACCTGAACAGCGGCACAGCCTGGCTCGGCATAGCCTGCTATACGCTGCAGATATATTTTGACTTCTCCGGTTACACCGACATGGCAATCGGCCTCGGTCAAATGTTCGGTTTTCGTTTTGCCGAGAATTTCAATTATCCCTATATCTCGCAATCAATTTCCGAATTCTGGCGTCGCTGGCACATTTCCCTGTCGAGCTGGTTTCGGGACTACCTGTTCACGCCGCTCTCCTACCTGCTGGTAACAGGCCGCATGCGGGAAAAAATCGTTGCCGGCAATTACAGGGGAAACCCCTGGCAGACCCGCATCCTCATTCTGCTGGTTTTTTCCCTCTGCGGGCTGTGGCACGGCGCCAACTGGAATTTCATCGTCTGGGGGCTGTTCCACGGACTTTTTCTGGCTGCGGAAACCTTCAGTTTCGGCAAACTGCTGAAACGGAGCTGGCGGCCGCTAAGACACGGTTATGCGCTGCTGGTGATCATGGTCGGCTGGGTCTTTTTCAGGGTGGATTCCCTGGCAGGGGCCACGGCCTTTCTCAAAACCATGTTCGGCTTCACCCGTGGCGAAGCCTTGACGCCGTCCGTTTACTTTTATCTGAACAACGAACTCCTGCTGGCACTTGTCTGCGCCGTCGCCGCATCGCTCCCCATCATGCCGCTAGTGGCAGGCTATGCCCGTGCGTCTGAACAGGCATGCGACCTCGGGGAAAGCCGGTTTTCGGCGAATGCGCTGGCAGCGGCAAAAGTGGCCGGACTGCTGCTGGTGCTTGTGCTGGCCGTCATCTCTCTGGTAAGCGGCACATATGACTCCTTCATTTACGCCAGGTTCTAGTTTCATGAACCACCGCTTCCGGCTGAAACTGCTATTTCGGAGAAAACTTTGCGCGCAGCAATAACAAATCTGTCGATAATCGTCCTGTTCATCGCCGTCCTGCTGTTGCCGACGCTCGGCAACATATTGCCGCTTGCGCCGCAGGCGCTCCTGACCGAGAAACGCCAGCTTAAGCCCTTCCCTCCCCTCTCCCCCGGCTTTGCCTCGCTGGTCGCCTTTCCGGGCCGTTTCGAGCAGTTTTACGACGATCATTTAGGCTGCAGAGACGGGCTGATCTACCTAAACAACATGCTTAAGGTGACCCTTTTTTCTGTGTCGCCAACCGATAAGGTTGTCCTCGGCAGACAGAACTGGCTGTTCTATGCCGGGGGGAATGCCATCGATTACTATCCGGAAGCAAAAATCCTCACAAACCAGCAGCTGCAGGACTGGCAGTCAGCCTTCGAGGCAAAACGCCGGTGGCTGGCGCAACAGGGGATCGTCTACCTCATCGTGGTCGCTCCGGAAAAACATAGCATCTATCCGGAGTACCTGCCTGACACGTATCCCCGGGAGCACGGTCCGACTGTCATGGATCAGGTGGCTGCCTATCTAACGGCCAATTCCGATATCAAAATCCTCGATCTGCGCGAGACGCTACGCCGCCGGAAAGGGTGCTATCCGCTCTATTACCGGACAGATACCCACTGGAATGCCTGCGGGGCGTTTTTCGCCCAGGCGGAAATCATCGGCCGCCTCGACCGGTCGCAGCCGCAGGCAAGCGGCCTGTCCCTGGATGATTACAGCATCGTTGCCAGGGTAAAGCAGGGGGGGGACCTGGCGGAGATGCTCTCCTTGTCGCGCCGGTACAAAGATACCGGGTATGAACTCACGCCGAAACAGCAGCGTTCGGCCATAAGTGCGGCGATCACTTTCAATGCCGGCAACAAAGCCGAGCTGGCAGCAACGGAAAGCCGGCAAGGGAGGCTCGGCAAAGCGGTAATGTTCCACGATTCCTTCGGTAACGCCCTGAGGCCGTTTCTTTCCGAACAGTTCCGGCGGATAGTCTACCTCGGCGGCTACTTTTCCTTTGATCCCGCCCTCATCGAACAGGAGCGCCCCGCTATCGTCATCGAGGAAATCGTCGAGCGTTATTTCAAGCATCCGCCGCCGGTTGCCGCCAGCATCACCAGCCGACACAACAGCCGCCGATAATAAGCAGCCCACCGGTAAGGCCACGGATCACGGCGTCAGTAATTAAGGCAATTATTTGGCCATGCCCCAGAGATAAGACAACATTTATCGCCACCAGGAACGCGACAACACTGCACTTAGAGCATCCGCCATCCGACCCCAGGTTTTTTCATTTCCTGAAAGTAACCGGTCAACTTTTGCATGAGCATTAAGAATAATTATGCTAATATCGGCCGGAAATCTTCTGCGGAGGGTATCAACATGTTCTACAAGTTGATCGGCTGGCGCACATTGGCATGCAATCTCCTGATAACAGCTTTTTTGACCTCCCAACCATGCCCGGTTTTTGCAGGCGACCTTGAAGACGGCACCGCAGCCTATCGCCGCACTGATTATCCTGTTGCCATGAAACTTCTCCTGCCGTTGGCAACCGCAGGTGTTGCCGCTGCCCAGTACCGGATTGCCGAGATCTACTACAACGGCCACGGCGTCGCCAAAGATGGCGGCCAGGCTTTGAAATGGACCAGGCTTGCCGCTGACCAGGGAAACGGCAGCGCCCTGCGGCGTCTAGCCACCATGTATGACTCCGGTCACCAGGTTCCCAAAGATCCGCTGGAGGCAAAACGCCTGTTCAGTGAGGCCCTGGTGAAGCTCCGGTCCGCGGCTGAGCAGTCTGACGACCAGGCAGAGTACGACCTTGCCCGGATGTATGAATTCGGTGACGGCGTTGACAGTAATCCGGCTGAGGCATTTTCCTGGTTCAGCAGAGCTGCAGAGCATGGCAACCTCCTTGCCCAGAGCAATCTCGGCTGGAAATATGCCAACGCCGGCAACGCTCCCAAAGACGAAGCCATGGCCGTTTACTGGTACGGCAAGGCTGCCGCACAGGGGAGCGCCGCGGCGCGCCTCGGCCTGGAAAAGCTGAAAGCAGCCGGCTGCCGCATCAGCGAAAAGGAGGCGGAAACCGCCTACATATTCTGCAAAGCGGCTGCAGGCGGCGACATCATTGCGCAGTACAATCTCGGCTGGTTGTACGCCAGCGGCCCAGCCTCTTTACGCAATGACGCAGAAGCCATGAACTGGTACAAGAAAGCGGCCGAAAGGGGAAGTCCTCTGGCGCAGCTTAATCTCGGGAACATGTTCGCCAATGGACGCGGTACCCGGAAAGATGAAACCGAAGCGCTCTACTGGTACCGCAAGGCAGCGGAAGATGGCAATGCGGCGGCGCAGAGCAATCTTGCCATCATGTATGCCAATGGCAGCGGCGTGAAAAAAGACGCGGCACGGGCTCTATTCTGGTATCGGCGGGCAGCCGAACAGGGGAATGTCACGGCGCAGTCCAATCTGGGCTGGATGTATGCCAACGGCAGCGGTACGGCAAAAGATGAGAATGAGGCGCTCAAGTGGTATCGCCTGGCCGCGGAAAAAGGTGATGTTGCCGCCGAATATAACCTGGGGTGGATGTATGACAATGGCTGCGGCGTAGCAAAAGATGACTCCCAGGCGCTTTCCTGGTACCGCAAGGCAGCGGAAAAAGGGAACGCGGCAGCACAGAACAATCTCGGGCTGATGTATGCAAAAGGCAACGGGGTACAAAAAGACGAAGCGGCAGCGGCAGCATGGTATCGTCAGGCCGCCGAAAAGGATAACCCGCAGGCGCTGACAAATCTCGGCTCAATGTACGAAAGCGGTAGCGGCGTAAGCAAGAACAGACCGGAAGCGCTCAGGTGTTATGAAAAAGCAGCGGCACTCGGCTCTCAGGAGGCAAAGTCTGCCCTTGAAAGGCTGACAACACCAACAAATCCGCGGTAACTGCCATGAACTTTTCCCTCTACCGTGATTCCCCTCCTGACAGAATGCCGACGAATGAAAAACCTGGTCGTCATCTTCTTTACAAAACCGGGCTGATAGAATAAAGTGATCAGCTCTTACAGAGGAGACTTCATATGGAACAGCTGCAACTCACCCCTCTCAATGCCGAACACCGCAGACTGAATGCGCTCATGGCGCCTTTCGGCGGCTGGGATATGCCGATTCAGTACGAGGGGATCATTGCCGAACACCGCGCCTGCCGTGAGCAGTCAGCTCTATTTGATATCTGCCATATGGGAGAGTTCATCTTCCAGGGGGATATTGTCAAAGACGGGCTGGAAGATGTTTTCACCTTTTCTGTCGTCTCAATTCCGGTCGGACGCTCCCGCTACGGCTTCCTGCTCAACGAGCGTGGCGGCATCATTGACGACCTGATTATCTTCAGGCTTGCAGCAGACAAGGTGATGATCGTTGTCAACGCCGCTACCGGCCCCAATGACTTTGCCGTCATCCGGAGCCGTATCAGCGGCGGGAAGCTGGAAAACATCACCGAAGCTACCGGCAAGCTCGACCTGCAGGGGCCGCTTTCCCGCGAGGTAATGGCGAGGTTTTTCGACGCCGCAACCTGCGCCCTCCCCTATTTCAAATTAACCACCACAACCGTGCTCGGCGTTGAGGCGATTGTCAGCCGTACCGGCTATACCGGCGAACTCGGCTTCGAAATTTTCCTCCCGGCGACAAAAACGGCAGAGCTTTGGCATCTGCTGCTCGCCGACGACAGGGTAAAACCGGCAGGACTTGGCAGCCGGGATCTGCTCCGGCTTGAAGTCGGCTACAGCCTTTACGGCAGCGATCTGAGCGAGGCTATTACCCCGTTGGAAGCCGGGCTGGAGAGTTTTGTCAATTTCGACAAGAGCTTTGTCGGCAAAGAGGCTCTGCTGCAGCAAAAAGAGCGCGGGCTGACAAGAGTGAAAGTTCCTTTCCGCGTCTCCAGCCGTCGTTCCCCGCGGCACGACTACACGATCGTGAGCAATGACAATCCGGTCGGCGTCGTCACCAGCGGCGCATTTTCGCCGATGCTCGGCTGCGGCATCGGCATCGGCTTTGTGCCGCCACAGATGGCAACTGCCGGAACACCGCTTAAAATCTGTCACGACAAGGTTTCAATGGATGCAGAAGTCTGCAGCCTTCCGTTTTACAACAACGGGTCTTTACGAAACTAACCACCCTCAATCCCCACTTAACTAAGGGGTGAAGCGAGGGAAGCGAGCAGGGGGGTTATTGCTTCCGGTATGTGCCCCATGTATATGAAACAGTAAACACCTAAAGATTTCGGAGGATTTATGGATTGTTTTTTCAGCAAAGAGCATGAGTGGGTTAAAGTCAGCGGCACCACTGCAACTGTCGGCATCAGCGACCATGCAGCGCATGAACTGGGCGACATCACCTTTGTCGAACTGCCGCAAGTCGGCAAAACGGCGAAGCAGTTCGCTGCCCTGGCGGCCATAGAGTCGGTAAAAGCTGCCAGCGACATCTATGCGCCGGTGTCCGGCAAGGTTATTGCCGTCAATGAAACCCTTGAAAACACCCCTGAAGTGGTCAACGAATCAGCCGAAGAGTCGGGCTGGATCTGCGTGATCGAGATGAGCGATCCGACAGAAGTCCAGAACCTGATGAACCGGGCGCAATACGACGAGTTTCTGAAAAACCTGTAAAAGCGGGAGCCGGGAACAGTAAAATCTGAGTGCGGGAACTGTTAAGGCCTTTACAGTTCCCAGTTCCCGCTTTTGATTTTCCGGATTCAGTTCCCGCTTTATGATTTCTATTCCCGGTTCCCGCCTTTAAATTAAAGGAATATATATGAGCTATTGTCCGAATACTGACAAAGAACAGCAGGAAATGCTCGCCGCCATCGGCGTCCCTTCTGTCGAAGCGCTGTTCGCACCGATCCCCGCGCCGCTGCGTGCTGAAAGTTTCGCTCTCCCCAGCGGGATGTCGGAGTTTGAAACCTTTGACCGGATGAAGGCGATTGCCGGTCAGAACAGCGCCGGCAGCGTCAACTTCATCGGCGGCGGTTTCTACGATCACATCATCCCGGCTGCGGTCGATCACCTCTCCGGCCGGGCCGAGTTCTACACCGCCTACACCCCCTACCAGCCAGAATGTTCGCAGGGGACGCTGCAGGCGCTGTTCGAGTATCAGAGCGCAATCTGTCGCCTGACCGGGCTTGACGTTTCCAATGCCTCACTTTACGACGGCGCGACCGCCTGCGCCGAGGCGGCCATGATGGCGCTGCGGGTGACCGGCAGGAACAGGATTCTCGTGGATGCTTGTGTCAGTCCCTTTTCCCGCGAAGTCCTCAAAACCTACCTCTACAACCTCGACGTCGAAATAGTCGAGATCCAGCCGCTTAAGGGCGCTCTGGACAGAGAAGGCATCAACCGGCTCCTTGACAGCAGCGTTGCCGGGGTGCTGGTGCAGAATCCCAACTTTTTCGGCAGCATCGACGACTTCACCTCCCTGGCGGCCGAGATTCATGCCCAGGGAGCGCTCCTGATCGCCTCTGTCTATCCGGTTGCGCTCGGCATGCTCAAGTCGCCGGGCGAGATGGGGGTGGACATTGCCATTGGCGACGGCCAGAGCCTGGGCAATCCCCTCTCCTTCGGCGGGCCGTCCTTCGGCTTCATCGCCGCCAGAAAGTCTCTGATCAGGAATATGCCGGGGCGAATCGTCGGCGAGACCGTTGACAAAAACGGCAAGCGCGGCTTTGTGCTTACCCTGCAGGCACGGGAGCAGCATATCAAGCGGCACAAGGCAACTTCCAACATCTGCAGCAACCAGGGGCTCTGCGCCCTGCGCGGGCTGATTTTCCTCACCACTCTCGGAAGAAGCGGCCTGGTGCAGCTGGCGCAGCTCAACCGCGACAAGGGTGAATATGCCAAGGCGGCGCTGACTGCCATCCGTGGCGTCAAGCTGCTGCAGTCGCAGCCTACCTTCAACGAGTTCACCCTGCTGCTGCCGATGGCTGCCGCACCTGTTGCCGCCGCCCTGCTGAAAAAGGGAGTCGCCGCCGGCGTTCCTGCCGGAGAGTATTACGCCGGACTCGAAAACGGCCTGATCGTGACGGTCACCGAAAAGAGATCCAAAGCCGAGATTGACCGGCTGGCACGAGCGCTTCAGGAGGTGCTGCAATGCAACTGATCTATGAAAAATCAGTACCAGGCAGAAAAGGGGTAAAACTCCCGACCGCGGATGTACCGTCGGCAACGCCGCTGCCGGCAGCATTCCTGCGCAAAGAGTCCGCCGCCCTGCCGGAGATGTCCGAGCTGGACACTGTCCGCCACTTTACCAATCTGTCCCGCCGCAACTTCTCGGTCGATACCAACTTCTATCCGCTCGGCTCCTGTACCATGAAGTACAATGCCAAAATCCTCGAGAACAGTGCGACCCTCTTTGCCTCGTTTCATCCGATGACAGCGCTGCTGCCGGGAGGAGAGACGTTCTGCCAGGGGTCACTCGGCATGCTCCACCATCTTGGCGAGCTTCTTGCCGAAATCACCGGCATGGATGAAGTCACCATGCAGCCTTTGGCCGGTGCACAAGGCGAGATGACCGGCGTCCTGCTGATTGCCGCTTATCATGCCGCCAGGGGGAACAAGGCAAAGAAAAAATATGTCGTTGTTCCCGACTCCTCTCACGGCACCAACCCTGCCTCGGCAGCGATTGCCGGTTACGAGATCATTACCATCCCGACAGCGCCATACGGCGACATGGATATAGAGCTCTTCCGCCAGGCAATGACGGACGAGGTGGCAGCCGTCATGATGACCTGCCCGAACACCCTCGGGCTCTTCAACCCCCATATCAAAGAGATTGCCGATATCGCCCACTCCCACGATGCCCTGATGTACTATGACGGCGCCAATCTCAACGCCATCATGGGGAAAGTGAAGCCGGGGGAAGTCGGTTTTGATGTCATCCATGTCAATCTGCACAAGACCTTCGGCACGCCGCACGGCGGCGGCGGCCCCGGCTCCGGTCCGGTAGGAGTGAAGAAAGCCCTCATCCCGTTCCTGCCGACGCCACGGATCGTCAAAACCGGGGAGAACACCTTCTCCCTTGAAACCCGCAGGCCGGAAAGTATCGGTCGCACCGCCGCCTTTTTCGGTAACTTCGGCGTCATGGCAAAGGCCTATGCCTACATCATCATGCTGGGCAAGGAAGGGCTTATCCAGGTTTCCGAGCAGGCGGTTCTCAATGCCAACTACATCAAGGAACGGCTCAAAGCCTACTACGATGTCCCTTATGACACCATCTGCATGCACGAATGCGTCTTCTCGGCATCGAAACAGTCAGCCGCCGGTGTTCATGCCATCGACATCGCCAAATACCTGATCGACCGCGGCTATCATCCACCGACTGTCTACTTCCCGATGATTGTCAAAGAGGCGATCATGATCGAACCGACCGAGACCGAGAGCAAGGCGACCATGGACGCTTTCATTGAAGTGATGATTGATGCGGCCAGACTGGCGGAGAGCGACCCGGCAGCCTTTGCCGCCATGCCGCTCACCATGCCGGTTACGAGGCTGGATGAAACCAAGGCGGCACGGGAACAGAAGGTCTGCTACGTGGATTGAAGTTGAACTGTTGTTAATCTGAAAACAAAAAGCACCCTGGCAAATGATGTCAGGGTGCTTTTTTGTATAAGTTTTCTGTTGAGCGACTTTTCGCTTAAAAATGCAGCGGGCTTCCTGCTTTTTTGATTGTTCTCACCGGTTAGCGGCTCCACAAACCTGTCGGGCCTAGAATATTCTGAGTAAATCCGCCTGGAGGAAAAGTCTGCCCTTGCGCTTAATTATTGAACTCGTGTAGCTATCTCCGTTCCGCCAGACAATAACGAATTACCGTCGGCAGAGACTTTAAAATTTAGAGATTCACCGGCTCCAGGGTGTGAAAAACCCCATTCCCCGTTAGTATCTACCAGTACTGTGGCCGCAAATGCCCCACTGATTTTATCCCAGGTATATGTGCCTCTTTCAATTCCGGGCTGACCGGAAGGATCCGCTACAATACTGCCATCGTGCGCCATCATGTAGCTTGTGTTGTCAATGAATGTTATGACAACTGGTCCCAGAGCCTGCCCGGCATCTGGATAAGGCATATACCAACTGCCAATCAACGGGTTGGCGCCTGATTTATTGATTTTTATTGCGAATGGAACTCCAGCCGACAATAGCGAATTACCATCGGCAGAGACTTTGAAATTTATTGATTCACCGGGAGCAGGGTGTGAAAAACCCCATTGACCGTTAGTGTCTACCAGCACAGTGGCAACTAATGCTCCCGTGTCTTTATCCCAGGTATATGTGCCTCTTTCAATTCCGGGCTGACCGGAAGGGTCGTCAGCGACACTGCCATCATGCGCCATCATGAAGTTAGCATCATCGATGAATGTAATAATTACCGGGCCTTTAGCCTTACCGGCTTTCGGATACGGCATATACCAGCTGCCAATCAATTTACTTCGGGGGGGGGCTACCGGTCCCTGTCCCGCAAGTCTCACGATCACGACCGGCTTATTCGGGTAATTGGATGAAATAACCAGTTCCGCAATCTTCTTGCCGTCCGGCGACGCTGCCTCGAATGATACATCTATGGTGCAGGTTTCTCCGGTTTTGACCGTACTACAGGCACTGACAGCACTGAACTCGGAATAATTGCTACCTGAAACTTCGACAGAGCTGATTTCAAGGTCGCTTAACCCTCTGTTTCCGATTGTTACTGTTTTAGTTACCTTCGCGCTCCCTTCAGTTACTTTCCCGAAATTAAGGGAACTGGGAGAAGCAGTCATTGACGGTGCCGGCGCAGCACCCGACAGCTTGACGGACAGCAGCGACTTTTTGGGGTCATTGGAGGGGATTTGCAACAGAGCGCTCTTCTTGCCAAATGGTAGTACGGGGGAAAAAGTCACATTTAGGCTGCAGGTACCGCCGGCAACTATTGTTCCGCAGGTGCCGGACTGGCTGAATTCCGCAGCATTGACTCCGGTTATTGTCAACGAACCGACGACAAGATCGCCCCTGCCGTTATTTTTGATGGTAACAGACGCGGTCGGTGAAATACTACCTGCCTTAATATTGCCGAGATTGATAGTTGCCGGAGAAGCAGAGATTTTCGGCGCTGGCACCAGCGCGGCCAAGGCAAATGACGCAAAGCTCGGTACCAGAACGATCGCACAAAAAAGAGAACTTTTAATAGACATTTAAATACCTTCTGACATAAACAGGATAGGAATTTGCTTTTTGCGTGCAGACTGTATACCACCCGAAATGAGTCTCCGTCAATGGATTTACAGGGAGTTTCGTGTTATGGCTTTCTGGGGTCGGGCCAGGCGGGGCGGAGAGTTGCTGAAAAATGAGCCGATACTTCGGGATCAAGTTGTGTTGGCGTCAGTTAGCTAATTAGCAATGTCCCTTGGTTTTCTTGGTTTTCCCCTTGAAAAACTTAGCCCATTTTGTAATCGATTTATTGGCTCGCATCTACCAGACCTACAATTCGAACCAGAAGAGGCAAAAAGGAAAGCGAACCTGGTTATTATTGTGCTTACAGTAATTACTCTCCGGGTCGCTGTAGCATTTTTCTAATAAAAAGAGGTCTCGCCTTATAGATCTTGAGCACAAGAAACTGCCTTAATTAGCAATCTTACGCAGCCAGCAAAAGTGGTTGTACTTGTTGCATCCTCTGGGCAAGCGCTTTTTCAACGGTTTTCAGGTCATGGCTGGTTTGCAGATTCATCCAGTAGGTAGGTGTCTGACCAAACACCTTGCCGAAAAGCACAGCCAGTTCAGCCGTAACAGGTCGCGACCCCTTGATAACATGAGATATTCGCATAGGGGATACGCCAATCGCATGGGCAAAAGCGTTCTGCGACATTCCAAGCTCATCAAGTATTTCTTTCAGGAATATCCCGGGATGAATGGGGGGAAGTCCGTTTTTTACAGCCATAAAATTTCTCCTTAATGGTAGTCGGCTATTTCAACATCAGTTGCTTCGCCGTTGGCAAACTGAAAACAGATACGCCACTGATCATTGATCCTTATGCTCCACTGCCCCGCCTTATTCCCGGAAAGGGTTTCGAGGCGGTTTGACGGGGGTAAATGCAAATCAGTAACTTCGAGTGCATTATCCAACTGGGTCAAACGCATAATCGCACGGGGGATGATTTCCGTAGGGAACTTTTTTGATTTCCCGGTTACAAAGAGTTTCTCCGTTTCTTTGTTTGCGAATGAAGTGATCATGGGCTCAATATAAACAATTTGTTTACACCGGTCAATCAAAAACAGCTGCCGAGTGAAGCTTCCAACCATCGGCAAGACCCGCCGAGGGCGGGTCAGCCTCAGCAACGTTGCCGCTGAAGAGAATATATTACTTGTGACCTGGGGTGAAGAGGGATAAATTATACGCATACTATATGCGCATAAGGGGTCCGCAATGCATTCCACTATTTTTGATCAAAGCGCTCCTAAAAAATCAACCAACCTCAGCATTAACAGCGACCTGCTCCGTCAAGCCAAGGAACGCCACATCAACCTTTCACAGTCGCTGGAGTTGCGGCTGACCGAATTGCTGCGGGAGGAAAAAAGCTGTACCTGGCTGGAAGAAAACCAGGAAGCTATCGAAAACTACAACCGCCGCATTGAAGCCAGCGGCACTTTCAGTGACGGCTTGAGGCGCTTCTGATGGCCCAGTTCGATGTCTATCAAAATCCAAACCCGAAAACCAATATATCGATCCCCTATCTGCTCGATGTGCAGGCTGACCTGCTTGACAACCTGAAAACGCGGGTGGTTGTTCCGCTGATTACTGTGTCCGCCATGGGCAAAGCTGCCAACTACCTCAACCCTCAATTCAACATCAACCGGACCTCTCTGGTTATGTCCACTACTGAACTGGCCGGTGTTAATCTGCTGGCCCTGGGCGAAAAGGTCTGCTCACTCAAGGAACAGCGCAGCGAAATTATTGCGGCGCTTGATCTCCTTTTTACAGGTTTTTAAGCCGTTAGACACTGCCTGCAAGCGGCTTGTTTCACTTCACTCGCTGCAGCTTCGTTACCGCTAGGACAAAGCACTCGAAAAACAACCGGGAGGGATCCATGACAGCAACCAATAACGCCGCCACCCGGCTGGACGAAACCTGCCCTTTGCCGCCGGGCTCTGGCCCTGCTAAAGCTGTCAACAGGGCAAGGGTGAGAGCATGACCGGAGAAGCAGACACTACCTGGCGCCTCATCGCTACCGGATCGCTCACCGGCGTGGAAAACATGGCGATTGATGAGGCACTGCTTTCATGTTTCGCTGCGGAGAAACCGCTGCCGATACTACGGCTCTACGGCTGGTCGCCGCCGGCTTTCTCCTACGGCAGGTTCCAGCATCCGGAAGAGACCCTGTCGCTGGAGAAGTGCGCAGCAGCAGGGGTGCAGGTTGTCCGGCGGATCACCGGCGGCGGCCTGCTCTATCATGGCAACGAGCTGACCTATTCCCTCGCCTGCCCTGCGGAGTTCATCACCGGGGCGCAGAGTGTCAAGGATGCTTTTTTTCATCTCACCTCCTTCCTCATCACCTTCTACCGGAAGCTTGGCCTTGAGGCAATGCACGCCACCGACTACTATGGCGGCGAGAAAAGACTTGGCGGCCGCTCGGCGCTCTGCTTCGCCGGCACGGAAAGCTGCGACATCCTCATAGGTGGCAGGAAAATCGGCGGCAACGCCCAGCGCCGGCTGAGAAATGTCATCTTTCAGCACGGCTCCATCCCGCTTCTACAGATGGCGGCAGAAAGCCAGCAGTTCCTGCTTGGGCCGGCTCCGGAGATAGTAAGCGGCACAACTTCTCTGGCTGACGAGGGGGTTGCCGTTGACGCCGGCAGCCTTGCCACGCTCCTGGCAACATCATTCAGCGCTACTTTCGGGGTAACTCTGCAGACAGACTCGCTCTCCAGTGAGGAGCGGGAAAAAGCATCGGCGTATATGCAAAAAACCGAATGACTTTTCTGCGGCGGTAACGTATTATCGCCGCACCAATTGATCAAGGAGAATAATCCATGAAAAAGCTTTATGCAGCAATAACTGTATTTGCCTTGAGTCTCACCCTCGGGGTTACGGCCATGGCGCAAGGGAAGACTGCCGACAAGGGAGCGAAAAAACCAGGATGCGCTTCATGTAACAAAACGTGCGCAACCCCGGAACAGATGAAGAAGTTCAAGGCCGACTCCATCGACCTGCGCCAGGAGATGATGAACAAGCGTTTCGACCTGCAGCGTGAAAACCTGAAGGAGACGCCTGACAGCGCCAGAGTCGCTACCATCAAGGCTGAGATCGAGGCAATCAAAGTCAGGATCGATGCGCTGAAAACCGCCGCGAAAATCCCCGTATCGGCCTCATGCTTCAAGGGTGATTGTCCGCTGATGGATGGTGACTGCGCCGGTTGCAAAAACGGCAAAGGCGGCGCCGACTGCAAAGGCTGCACAAACTGCGACAGCAGCAAAGGCTGCGACTGCAAGACCTGCAACTGCAAGAACTGCCGGAATGGCAAAGCGTGCGCCAAAGCTGCCAAGAGTACAAAACAGTGCGCCAACTGCAACAAAAAAAGCGGCAAAAAGTAAGCCGTTCAATCCATCCCCGCTTTCGACAAGCCCCTGAACAGCTGTTCAGGGGCTTGTTGCGTCAGTAGCCTGACACCAGCCGTATTCAATAAATCAGCAGTCATTCCCGCGGGTTTAACCGGAAATCCGGATTTTGCCGCTGGCGGCGCGACAGAATCACCCGGGCATGACAATTCGTCTTTTAGCTGTTTGGCATGAATACGCCGGCTGCAGCACCCAGCTTGTAAAATAAAACACCCGCCCACAAACGTTCATTAGCTGCCGAATTCAGGTTTAAAGGCTTACAGCACACTCCGTGGCCATACTCTTTTCGGCAAAATGACGCAGCATGTTTGATAATAATAAAACCTTTTTTTGTTTTTCAAGTCTGAAAAAAATGCTATGGATTATCTTTATTCCAGAGAAAGGTCATAACATTGCCACAGGTGCCAATATCCTTATCATGCCGTGATGTCTTCCTCTCTTTCGGCGGGGTCTCCGCCCTTGCCGGAGTCTCTTTTGATGTCCTGTGCGGCGAAATATTTGCCATCATCGGGCCGAACGGCGCCGGCAAGTCATCCATGCTCAACTGCATCAGCGGTCTCTACCGGCCGCAGAAAGGGAGCATCCGCTTCAAAGAGACCACGCTGAACGATCTCCCCTCTCACCGTCGCGCCAGGCTCGGAATCGCCAGATCTTTCCAGAACATCGCCCTGTTCAGGGAGATGACGGTAGTCGACAACATCCTTGTCGGCAGACATCTGCACCTTGGCTGCGGACTAATTGCGAACGGCATCTTTTTTGGCCGGGCCAGAAGTGAAGAGTTGCGCCACCGGGCAAAGGCAGAGGAGATCATCTCCTTCCTCGGCCTGACCGCTGTCCGCTCCCAACCGGTAGGCAACCTGGCTTACGGTCTCCAGAAAAGGGTCGAACTGGCCCGCGCCCTGGCGCTGGAGCCCGAACTGCTGCTGCTCGACGAGCCGATGGCGGGGATGACAGCGGGAGAGAGGGACGACATGGTGCGTTCCATCCTCGAAGCGAATGCCGCCTATGGTGTTACTGTTGTCATGATCGAGCACGACATGGGGATCGTCATGGACATCTCCGATACGGTCTGCGTACTCGACTTCGGCCGGCGGATCGCTCTCGGCACACCAGCAGAGGTACAAAGCGATCCGCATGTCATCAAGGCGTATCTCGGAGAAGAGGATGACTGAGCAGCAGAAGCGCTTAAATGGAGCATTATCCATAATTGCCAGTCTGGTTACGGAGAGCCGATGGATCTGACTTTTCTACTGCAACTGCTGATCAACGGACTGGTGGTGGGGAGCATCTACGCCCTGGTGGCGACCGGCTTTGTCATCATCTACAAGTCAACCAGCGCCCTTAACCTCGCGCAAGGGGAGTTCCTCATGGTCGGCGCCTATGTCTGCATGCAGGCGATGGTCGGCTTCAAACTCCCTTTTCTGGCGGCGTTCTGCGTTACCCTGCTCTTTACCGGACTGCTCGGCATCCTCATTGAGCGGGTGATCCTGCGGCCGCTGCTCGGCAGCCCGGTAATCTCGGTTATCATGGTTACCCTCGGCCTTTCCGGGCTGCTCCGCTCATCCCTGCAGCTCTGTTTCGGCACGGACACGAAGCCGTTCCCGGAGATTCTGCCCTCGGCGCCGGTACACCTCGGACCGGTGCCGATCACCCAGGGATATCTGTATGCCGTAGCCGGCGCGGCCCTGCTGCTGGTCCTTTTGACCCTGTTCTTCCACTACTCCCGCGCCGGTCTTGCCCTGCGGGCAACTGCCTCCAACCAGCAGACCGCCCTCTCCATGGGTATCAGCGTCAAACAGATGTTTGCCATCTCCTGGGGGATCGCCGCCGTAGTTTCGGCCATCGGCGGCATACTGCTGGCGGCAATCCGGGGCGGCGTCGACATGTCGCTCGCCTACATGGGGCTGAAAGTTCTGCCGGTTGTCATCCTCGGGGGTCTCGACAGCATTGTCGGCGCCATCGTCGGCGGCCTGGTGATCGGCATCCTCGAAAACATCTCCGGCGGCTACCTCGACCCGCTGGTCGGCGGGGGGATCAAGGAGGTCGTCCCCTACATCGTCCTGGTACTGATCCTGATGATCCGTCCGTCCGGACTTTTCGGCAAAAAGAGGATCGACAGGGTATGAGCCGATCGACAGACAACAGTACCAGCAGCGCCGGGCCAACGACAACCGTTTTCAAAAACGACCTGGCACTGCTCGGCTCGGCTCCGGCCAGAATCTCCCTGCTGCTGGTAATAGCTCTGACCGCCTGTCTGCCGCTGAGCAACTCTTCCTATATTCTTGACGTCGCCAACCGCTGCGGCATCGCCATTGTTGCCGCCATCGGCCTCAATATCCTCACCGGTTACACCGGCCTCATCTCTCTTGGCAATGCCGCCTTCATGGCCATCGGCGCCTTTGCCGCCGGCTTCCTGGCAACAAAAGGGGGACTCAACACGCTTTACTGCATTCCTCTGGCCGGACTGATCACCGCCCTTTTGGGCATGGTGATCGGCATTCCGTCGCTCCGGCTCAAAGGGCTCTACCTTGCCATGGCGACCCTGGCAGCGCACTTCATCGTCGAGTTCCTGGTAGTAAAATGGGAGTCGGTCACCGGCGGCGTCGCCGGGCTGTCCATACCGGCGCCGGTGCTTGCCGGTCTGCAGCTGGATAGCGACCGGAGCCTGTTTTACCTGATCTACGGCGTGGTGCTGCTGGCGACGATCTTTGCCGCCAATCTTTTCCGGACCCGCACCGGCAGGGCTTTTATCGCCATCCGTGACCACGAAACAGCTGCCGGTGTCATGGGAATCAACGTCTTCCAGTACAAACTTGCCGCCTTCGGCCTCAGCTCCTTCTACGTCGGTGTGGCCGGAGCGCTGACAGCCTGCCAGGCAAAGATCATCTCTCCGGAAACCTTCCCTTTCTCCCTGGCCATAGACTCTCTGGCAATGATCATCATCGGCGGACTCGGAAGCGTTACCGGCTCGATCCTCGGAGCGCTCTTCCTGACGCTTCTCCCGGAAGCGCTGCGACTGGCCACCACCGCCCTCTCCGGCAGTTACCCGGCGCTGGTCGGCAATATCGCTCCGCTCAAGGAGATGATCTTCAGCATCCTCATAATAGTATTCCTCGTCTACTCCCCGCACGGAATCGTCTCCTGGTGGCGGAGTCTGACGGCTAGATTCAGGCGCGACAGCGCCGTGCAGAAACCAAAAAGGAGGTAAGAAATGGTGATTTTGAGAAAACTGGCAGCGGCTGTTCTTCTGACCGTAGTAGCGGTCGCTCCCGCAACTGGAGCAGAGACCATCAAGGTAGGCGGGCTGTTCGATCTGACCGGCGCCACCGCCGAAGTCGGCAAGCCGTTCCTTGACGGGGTGCGCGATGCGGTCTCCTGGATTAACGACAAGGGTGGCGTAAACGGCAAGAAAATCGACCTTATCGCCGTGGACTACGGTTACAAGACGCCGGAGGCGGTTGCCGCCTACAAGAAATTCGTCGAACAGGACAAAGTAATCATGATTGAAGGCTGGGGAAGCGGCGACACCGAAGCGCTCCGGGAACAGGTTACCAAAGACAGGGTCCCCTATTTCTCCGCCGGCTTCACCGCCCACATGAACGACCCGGCAAAGACGCCGTTCAACTTCTTTATCGGCGCCAGCTACTCGGATCAGGTACGGGCTTTCCTGCAGTTCGTCAAAAAGGATTTCAAGGATAAGAACCGCAAACCGAAAGTCTGTTTTATCTATCCCAACAACGGTTTCGGCAAGTCCCCCATCGAGGCGGGCAAAGCCTATGCCAGGGAACTGGGCATAGAGGTGGCTGATGACCAGGTGACTCCGCCAACCGGCTTTCAGGACGCAACCACCCAGCTGCTGAACATGCAGAAGCAGGGGGCAGACTACGCCTTTATCCAGAATACGGTCAAGTGGGCAGCCATCATCCTCAAGGATTCAAAGAAACTCGGCCTCAAGACCAAATTCTTCCTCAACAACTACGGCATGACCGAACAGCTGCCGGAACTGGCCAGAGAGGCGGCGGAAGGTGTTTACGGCATGGTAACCAACGTCCCCTACGGCACCAAAGTGCCGGGGATGAAGAAAATCGTCGAGACGCATGACAAGAAACACCCCACTGACAGCCACAACATCTTCTACGTCCGTGGCTGGGTCTATGCCCTCACCTGGGGAGAAGGGCTCAAGATAGCCGACAAAAACAAGCAGCTGAACGGCGAAGGGCTTAAAAAGGCGATGGAGTCGATGAAGAACTTTGACCTGGGCGGCCTTATCCAGCCGATCACCTTCAGCGCAACCGACCACCGCTCCAGCACCAGAAGTGTTGTCTATGTGGTAAAAGCCGGCAAACTGACCAAGGTGGAGGAGTTTGAGGTGCCGCGCAAAAAAGAGTGGCTCGGGCTTTAGTGACTGCAGACCCTAAAGGTTTTTAAAACCTTTAGGGTCCGGCTTTGCGAAAAAATGGTGATATTTTGCTGAAGATAGATTCCATCGAAGTGGCATACGGTTCGGCAATTCTCGTCCTGCGGGGGCTTTCGCTGGCAGTCCCGGCAGGGCGGATTGTCGCCCTTTTGGGGGCAAACGGCGCCGGCAAGAGTACGACGCTCAAAGCGATCTCCGGGCTCCTTGCTTCCGAACAGGGAGCGCTAACCTCCGGCGCCATAAGCTTCAAGGGGGAGGATCTGCTTGCCTGTTCCCCGGAAAAACGGGTCGCCATGGGGATCTTCCATGTCATCGAAGGCCGGCGGGTATTCGAAGAGCTGAGTGTAGAGGAGAACCTTTTTGCCGGGGGCTATTGTCGCAAGGACCGGCGGGCGCTGAAACAGGATCTGGAGGAGGTCTACGACCTCTTCCCCCGCCTGCGGGAGCGGCGCCGGCAGCTTGCCGGCTATCTCTCCGGCGGTGAACAGCAGATGCTCGCCATCGGCCGGGGCCTGATGGCTGCCCCCCGCCTGCTGCTCCTGGACGAGCCGTCCCTCGGCATCGCCCCGCTGCTGGTGCAGGAGATCTTCCAGCTGATCGCGCGGATCAACCGGGAAAAAGGGACGACCATCCTCCTGGTGGAGCAGAATGCCAATATCGCCCTCTCCATCGCCCACCAGGCGTATCTGATGGAAGGGGGGAGAGTGGTCCTCTCCGGCAGCTCCGCTGAACTGCGCGCCAACCGGGAGGTCAAGGAGTTCTATCTCGGGCTCTCCGACCAGCACGGCAAAAGCAGCTACCGCAGCATGAAGGAAGAGATCCGCAAGCGGCATGGCAGAGGCAACTCATGAATCTGGCTGACATTTTAGTGGTAATGGATCGCTCACCGGCGGCTGATGTGCGTTTCGAGCTCGCCCTGGCATACGCTTCAAGGCATGGGGCCAGACTGAACGGCATCATCTACGCCGAGCCGGGTGCTGCCTACCTGTCCTGGCAGGATGAGCTGGCAGCACAATTCATTGAAAGGTGTGAAGAGATGGACATCGATGCGCGCTGGTGCGGGCAAGGTATGGACCGGTTGACGCATCTTGCCCATGCGAGTGACTTGATAGTTGTCGGGCAGACGGATGCGCGCGGGAGCGGCACTCTGCCGGCAGACCTGCCGGAGCGGCTGGTGCTGATTTCGGGCCGGCCGGTGGTCACGGTGCCGTACACCGGCAGGTTCATCCCCCGCTGCGAGCGAATCCTGGTCGCCTGGAGCGGCGGCAGAGAATCCGGCCGGGCACTGCATGACGCCATGCCGCTGCTGCGCAAAGCGCAGAAGGTGCACCTCGTCAACATGGTCACGGAGAAAGCCGCCATCGACGGCGCAGAAGAGAGGCTTGAAGAGATAGTGGGCCACCTCGTCCGCTCAGGGATCAGGGTCAAGGGGGAGATGGTCCTCTCGATCGACTTCCCCCCCGGAGACATGCTGCTGAACCGCGCCTGCGAGGAGAGGAGCGATCTTTTGGTAATGGGCGCCTACAACAAGACCGGCAACGGCAAGGCGGTCCTCGGTCCGGTTGCCAGACATATCCTCAAACAGATGACCCTGCCGGTGCTGATGTCGCACTGACAAGCGCTGCTGGGCGATGGTCGCCACCAGATGTAATCGCTGTGGAAACTGAAACGCCCCGCCTCGGATAAACCGGAGCGGGGCGTTTCATTGGCTATTTATTATTTTGGAGATTTGACCTTTATGAATAAATGGGGATGTCCCTGTTTACTTTATAATGAGCTACTCAAGGTCGGAGCTTGCCTGAAATAAGGTGGCCGGGGTTTCCGGGCGGAGCTTTTCATGTTCAGTGAAGACCCATTTCAGCAGTTGCCGCTTGCCGGGGTCGGTCAACTCCTCGATGCGGATTTCTCGCGGTTCGTCCGGGTAACCGGTAAAGGCAGTATGGATAATGATCCGTTCACGGTCGGAGACAACCAGCAGCGGCGGATTTTCCAGTTGTAGCGCATAATCGGTCAGCTGCTTCAGGGCGGCATCGAGATCGCGCCCCGGTTTCTTGTTTTCCCAGCCGAAACAGCCCCGTTTCCAGACATCGGCCCATCCATCACCACCGGCCGACTTTTTCGCGCCACGCTCAAAACAGTAGTTATCCGGGTCGCGAGGTTTGTCAACGCCGAGCAGATCGCAGAGGTCGTCAAAATGAGCCTGGGCACCGCCGCGCTCGGTCAGCTTGTTGTCTTTCCAGATGGCAATGAATTCTTCCGCCGTCATAACATGATTCTCCGCACAGCATGTATTCCCATAAACCTGGCAAGTTATAACATACACATGCAGCTTAGCATACTGCTATGACGGCAGGCGTCCCGTTGTCGCAGCTATACTACCGCTTGACAATACTACTGCGTGGCGATACTATTTCTTCATGATTAAATCCTTTGCCTGCAAGGAAACGGAAAAGCTCTTTTACGGCAGATTCTCGGCCAGCTTGCCACAGGACGTCCAAAGGACGGCCCAGCGCAAGCTGAAACAACTCCATGGCGCAGCACACCTCGACTTTCTCCGCGTACCGCCGGGGAACCGCCTTGAACAGCTGTCCGGCAACCGGACCGGTCAATGGAGCATCCGCATCAACGACCAGTGGCACATCTGTTTCCGCTGGCAGGAAGGCAACGCCTATGACTGCGAAATCGTCGATTACCACTAACGGAGAACATATCATGGAACATCATGACCTGCCGCCGGTTCACCCCGGCGAAATCCTCCTGGAGGATTTTATTAAGCCGCTCAATATCACCCGTTACCGCCTGGCCAAGTCCATTGGCGTTCCTCAACGCCGCATCGACGAAATCTGCGCCGGAAAACGGGCCATTACCGCCGAGACCGCTATGCGTCTGGCCCGTTTCTTCGCTACCGATCCTCAGAGCTGGCTGAACCTTCAGACTCACTATGACCTTGAGTGCCTGGAGTTGCGCCTGGCGAAAAAGATCGAACAGGAAGTCGTACCGTTCAAAACGGCGGCATAGCCGTCCATAATAATTATTAAGATCAATAAAAAAGCCCCGCCTCGGATAATCCGGAGCGGGGCTTTTTTTGGGTTTTGCTATATCCAACCGGCTTCGAGAAATGAGCCATATGCCAGGCGCACCGCAGAAGTGGGCGCGAGGCGTAGCATAGCTACGTTGAGCGTACAATCCGAGGAGCAACGCCGCAGATGGCCATTTGTCGGAGCCGCTCTATCCCATGACTATTACCAGGTCCCCTTTCTCGACCTGCTCCCCTTCCTTGAACTTCACCTCCGCCACTTTGCCGTCAGCCCTGGCCTTGATGTTGGTCTCCATCTTCATCGCTTCGGTAACCAGCAGGACATCGCCAGCCTTAACGTCATCGCCCGCCTTGACGCAGACCTTCAGGACCTTGCCCGGCATGGGAGCGCCTACATGGTGCGCATTCCCCTTGTCCGCCTTCTCGCGCACCACTTCGTCGGTCTGCGCCGACTGGTCACGGACAACTACCGAACGGGCATTGCCGTTCAGTTCGAAGTAGACGGCACGGGTACCGTCGGCCTGCACCTTGCCGATGGCGTTGAGTTTGATGATCAGGGTCTTGCCCGGCTCGATGTCGAGCGAGGTTTCCTGCCCCGGCTCCAGGCCGTAGAAGAAGATCGGCGTCGGGATGACCGAGGTATCGGAGTATTCCTGCCGGTGGCGATCGAATTCCGGATAGACGTTCGGATAGAGGATGGCGGAAATAAGCGCCTTGTCATCAATTCTGTGGCCGAGCTTCTCCTCCAGCTTCAACTGCTCCTCGTCAAAATCGACCGGCTCAAGCAGTTCGCCCGGCCGGCAGGTGATCGGCTGCTGGTCCCTGAGGACGATCTTCTGCAGCTCCTGCGGCCACCCCTGATACGGCTGCCCGAGCATCCCCTTGAACATGCCGACAACCGATTCGGGAAAGGCCAGCTCCTCCTTGGAGGTGAAGACATCGGCCGGCTGGAGGTTGTTCTTCACCAGGAACATCGCCATGTCGCCGACCACCTTGGAGGATGGCGTTACCTTGACGATGTCGCCGAACATCATGTTGACCTGGTGATACATCTCCTTGCACTCATCCCAGCGCTCAATGAGACCAAGCCCCGCCACCTGAGGCTTGAAGTTGGAGTACTGGCCGCCGGGGATTTCGTGATGGTAGACCTCGGCTGTCCCTGACTTCAAGCCCGACTCGAACGGCGCATAGTAGTCACGCACCGTCTCCCAGTAGTTGGCAAGCAGCTGCAGCCCGGCTGCGTTTACCTGTGGATCGCGTTCGCTCCCTTCGAGGGTCGCGACCAGAGCGTTCAGGTTCGGCTGGGCAGTCAGACCGGAGAGTGAGGAGAGCGCCGCATCGACGATATCGACCCCGGCCTCAGACGCCATGAGCAGAATGGCGCTGCCGTTCGAGGAGGTGTCATGGGTATGGAGATGGACCGGAATGCCGACGCTCTCTTTCAGGGCTTTCACCAGCTTGTAGGCGGCGAGCGGTTTGAGCAGGCCGGCCATGTCCTTGATAGCCAGGATGTGGCTGCCCATTTTTTCCAGTTCCCTGGCCATATTGACATAGTATTCCAGCGGGTACTTGTCGCGCCTCGGATCGGTGATGTCACCGGTGTAACAGATGGCCGCCTCGCAAATCTTGCCGCTCTTGCGTACCGCCTCCATCGCCACCTTCATGCCGGTAGTCCAGTTGAGCGAGTCGAAGACGCGGAAGATGTCGACCCCTGAATTGGCGGCCTCCTCAACAAACTTCTGCACCACGTTGTCCGGGTAGTTGGTGTAGCCGACCGCGTTCGAGCCGCGCAGGAGCATCTGGAAAAGGATATTGGGCACCGCCTCGGAAAGCTTGTGCAGCCGCTGCCACGGATCCTCCTTGAGAAAGCGCATGGAGACATCGAAGGTTGCCCCGCCCCAGCACTCCAGGGAAAAGAGCTCTGCACCGAGATAGGAGGTCGGTTCGGCGATTCTCAGCAGATCATGGGTTCTGACCCGCGTGGCGAGGTTGGACTGATGGGCGTCGCGCATGGTAGTGTCGGTGATGAGGAGCTTTTTCTGCTCCAGGATCCACTTTGACAGCCCGTCTGCGCCCAGCTTCATGAAGAGATCTTTGCTCCCGGCAGGCCGGCGTTGATTGTAGTCAACCTCCGGGACCCTGGCCTCGATAAGTTCAGCTGATTTCAGCGGTCTGGCAACGCCGGGCGAGCCGTTGACAATGACATCACCGAGGAAGGAGAGCACCTTGCTGGCGCGGTCTTTCTTCTCCCTGAACTTGAGCAGTTCCGGGTGCTTTTCGATAAAAGAGGTGTCACAGTTCCCCTTGATAAACACCGGATGGGTGACCACGTTTTCCAGAAAACCGATGTTGGTCTTGACGCCGCGCACCCGGAACTCCTGCAGGGCACGATTCATGATATGGGCGGCATCCTTGAAGGTGAGCCCCCAGGAGCTGACTTTTACCAGCAGCGAGTCGTAATGAGGGGTAATCTTGCACCCGGTGAAGGCGCTACCCGCATCGAGCCGGATACCGCAACCGGCCGCCGAGCGGTAGGTTGTCAGGGTGCCGAAATCCGGGGCAAAGTTGTTGGCCGGATCTTCCGTGGTTATCCGGCACTGAATTGCATAACCGCGCATGTCAATGGCGCTTTGCGAAGGGATATTGATCTCCGGATCGGAAAGCTTTGCCCCCTGGGCAACCAGGATCTGATTCTGGACGAGGTTTCTGCCGGTTATCATCTCGGTGACAGTATGTTCCACCTGAATCCGCGGATTCATCTCGATGAAGTAGTGATTCCCCTCAGCGTCCACCAGGAACTCGATGGTGCCGGCATTGCGGTATTTGACATGACCGGCAATATTGAGAGCTGCGGTGCAGAGCTCTTCGCGCTGGCTCTGGGTCAGACAGAGTGCCGGGGCGAATTCCACCACCTTCTGATGGCGGCGCTGCACCGAGCAGTCCCGCTCGAAGAAGTGAACCAGGTTGCCGTAATTGTCGCCCAGCACCTGTACCTCGATATGTTTCGGATTTTCAATGTAGCGTTCGAGGAATACGGCGGCATTGCCGAAAGAGGCCTGTGCCTCACTGCCGGCAGCGACCAGCCCTTCGAGGAGCTCTTTTTTGTTGGTTGCCACCCTCATGCCGCGTCCGCCACCACCGGCAGAGGCCTTGATAATGATCGGATAGCCATGCTCCTTGGCAAACCTGAGCGCCTCCTCCTCTTTCACGACCGGCTCTTCGGTTCCCGGCACCACCTGGACACCGGCGGCGATGGCCGCCTTGCGACCGGCGACCTTGTCTCCGAGCGCCCGCATCATATCGGCATTGGGGCCGATGAAGGCGATGCCGGCAGCTTCGCACCTTTCGGCGAAATCGGCATTTTCGGCCAGAAAGCCGTAACCGGGATGGATGGCGTCAACATCGGCCTTGAGCGCCAGGGCGATGATCTCGTCGATCCCCAGGTAAGCGTCAATCGGCGCTTTCCCCTTGCCGATGTGATACGCTTCATCAGCCTTGTAACGATGCAGGGAGAGCTTGTCCTCCTCCGAGTAGATGGCAACAGTGCCGATACCAAGCTCGGTACAGGCGCGGAAAATCCTGATTGCAATCTCGCCGCGATTGGCCGCCATAATCTTTCTGAATTTTCTCTTCTGCATCAAAAACCCCCGGACCGTTTTTTATTGAAATCAAGCTGTAAAAATCTGCCTCAATATTTTAGGTAAACTAAAAATATTTAGTTATTCTAGATACTTACACGACCAAGCACAGCGCATAAAAACAGACTGCAACAAAATTGTCAACAAGAATAATGGTCTGGAACAATGACACGCCGCCAGGATTGAAAATTCATTGCACTCGTGTATAATGCTGCAAAACCATAAGGCGGTTCATTGCAACCTGTTATGACCTGCACCCCGCTCATCCGGCTGCAGTGAACTGTCCACTAAACGAGATGGTCATTATTCAAAGGAGATTCAAATGCGTAATTCTTTTTCTGCTTATTTCATTTTACTTGCTTGCGCTGCTCTTTTTAGCGGCGGCTGCGCTGGTGAGAAAAGCGCCGTAAAGGCACAGAACGCTCCGGCAACGACACAGGCTGCGCCGATAGAGGCACAGCCTGCCCCGGCAGCGGCACAAACTGCTCCCGTAACCAGCGAACCTGCTGCCAAATCTGCTGTGGCTGAAACAATTGTAAAACCGGACATTTCACCCAATGACCCGGTAGCGAAAGTAGAAACTACCCCTATCACCCGCGGCGAGCTTGACAGAGCAATGGCTGTCCTGACAGCACAGAACCGTATTCAGCCCGGCACTACACCGGAAGCCGCAAAAAAAGCGCAGAGCGCTGCCCTTGATCAGCTGATTTTTGCCGAACTGATGTATCAGCAGGGGATAAAAAACCCGCCGGCCGATCTTGACAAGCAGGTTGATTTCAAAATGGCACAGAACAAGGGGAAGTTTCCCTCGGCGACCCAGTTTGAAGAAGCTCTCAAAAGCTCCGGCGTAACAGAGAAGGATCTTGTTGAAATCACCAAAAAAGATATCGTCATCAGCAACTATATCGAAACAACGATTGTCCCGACCATCGTTGTCAGCGAAGAGGAGATAAAGACTTTTTACAATGAAAACCGGGAGAAACTGGCAGAGGCGCCGCAGGTAAGGGCCAGCCACATCCTTATAGGTGTTGACACGGCCGCCACCCCGGAAACCAAACTCAAGGCCAAAGAGAAAGCCGAAGCAATCCTGAAGGAGCTGATTGCCGGCAAGGACTTTGCCGAAGCAGCCAGGACAAATTCAACCTGTCCGAGCAAGGATCAGGGGGGCGACCTCGGCCTCTTCGCCAAAGGGCAGATGGTACCGGAATTCGAGCAGGCGGCTTTTGCGCTCAAGCCGGGCGAAATGAGCGGTGTCGTCGAAACCCAGTTCGGCTACCACATTATCAAGCTGACCGAAAAGAAAGGGGGCGACGTGCCGAAACTTGAGGAGCTGAAGGAGAAGATAGCCGCCTTCCTCAAAGGGCAGAAGACGCAGAAAGCGGTCTTTGAGTTTGTCACCAAGCTGAGAAAAGAGGCAAAGGTAGAAGTTCTGCTGTAAGGAAAAGAGCTGTATGCAGAACAAAAAAGAGCCCGGGGGTTGCCTCCGGGCTCTTTTTATGAATGTTTGCAACTAAAACGGCGATTAATTAACGCAGAGACGCAAAGAAAATCAAAACCTGATTCAAATGTATTAACTCAACAAACAAGTGATACAGAAAAACCCTTAGCTTACTGTTTTCCCTCCGCGTCTGGCTTTTCAGGCCCTCCTCTGCGTTCGATATGCTTTTTGTTTAATAATCCATCAAACGACAGCCGGTGGCGGAACGAATACCCTTGTGCCGAGCTCATTATCCAGCATCAGCTGGCCGTAACCGTTATCGCCGATCAGCTTCAGCTTGCCGATTATCTCCCGGTCGTTCTCCTCTTCCTCAATCTGTTCGGTGATGAACCACTGCAGAAAAATCTGCGTCGCATGATCCTTCTCTTTGACAGCTAACTCTGTCAGCTCATTGATGCACCTGGTGATAAACTGCTCGTGCTTCAGGGTCTCTTCGAAGAAGTTGAGCATTGCGCTGAAGCTGCTGGCAGGTTTGGCCATCTTGTCCACTACCGCCTGCGCCCCCTGACTGTTGATATAGGTGTAAAACTTCATGAAGTGCACCATCTCTTCCTGATACTGGACATTGAACCAGTTGGCGCTCCCCTTGAATCCCATGTCATTTGCCGCCGCTGCCATATTCAAGTAAAGATAGGCAGAGAAAAGCTCGGTGTTCATCTGTTTGTTGAGTGCAGCGTAAACTGTTTTTGAAATCATCGCGGTAAACCCTCCTTATGCATGATAGATATTTGCCAGTATAGCGCAGCGTCAGGAGAATGCCAGACAGCCGCCTTCATTTCTACAAAAACCGGGTTGAGACTGAATGTCTCTGTCCGGGTGCCGGTCGTGCCGATACCTGGCAACATAGCTCAAGCCTGTCTTACCGTTTCAGCAAACATGCACCAGACGGCTGCTGCTGCTTCCCGAGACCGGTGTTTGCCGGGGCCGGGTTATTTAGTAATTTGTTGCAAAAGGTGGTATTATTTATACAGGAAAATAACGTGACCGAGCAAGGCTTTTTGGCCGCGAGGGGGAAAGTTATGAACATCATCGAGTGCACCATAAAAATGAGGCGAGAGGCGCAGGCAAACTATGCAAATCTTTCGCAGACTGTAGCTGGCAAGGATTTGAAGAGACTTTTTGCGATGCTGGCTGCGGCAGAGGACGAGCATATCGACAATTTGCGCGGGATCAATGACCAGTTCAAACTCTCGGCAGCAACCGAAAACAGGCTCAGCGACAGCGTCTGTGTCTACAATCCGCTGATAGATTTGCGCAACCCCGGAAAAGCGCTCCGCAACGATCCTGATGCCTATATACATCTGCTGAAAGAGGAAGAAGACACCATTGAATTCTTCGACAGACTGGCAACCGAGGCAGAGACTGAAACGATGAAAAAAGTCTGTCTGGCAGCGGCAGAAAAGGAAAGGGACTATCTGCAGATGGTAGAGAACATCTACTCCTTTGCCGAGGACCCGAGAACCTACCTGGAATGGGGCGAATTCAGCAACCTCAGGACTCTGTAGGGGTAAAGAGGAGATAAGGAGATGAGATCAATGAGCACCGGAAAATATCAACAGGTATGTTACCGCACCGAGCAGCGCGATGAGGGGGTTCTGCTGCACAACCTGAAAAACGGCAAGGCAGGGTACAGCTTCGGTTGCACCACAGCAGGAGAAACGGTGCAGGTAAAACTTGCGGACGGGACACTTGACTCCTGGAGCCGCAGTGACATCACGGAGATAAACTCCAAATCGTGGTAAGCCGCTGAAACTGTAGAAGGGGTGGGGGTTATTCATAAATCATGTTGTTTTCAAATCCTCACTTCTTCTCCAGAAACATTTTGATGAGATCAATCGGCACCGGAAAGATGGTGGTCGAATTCTTCTCTGCAGCTATTTCCGTAAGGGTCTGCAGGTAACGCAGCTGGAGTGAGGTCGGCTCGGTAGCAAGTATTTTAGCCGCCTCGGCAAGTTTCGACGAAGCCTGCATCTCGCCTTCAGCATGGATGATCTTTGCGCGGCGCTCCCGTTCCGCCTCGGCCTGCTTGGCAATCGCCCGCTGCATCTCCTGGGGCAGATCGATGTTCTTCACCTCCACATTGGTGACCTTCACCCCCCAGGGGCCGGTGTGGGCATCCAGAATCTCCTGCAGCTGCCTGTTGATCTTATCCCGGTTGGCCAGAAGTTCGTCAAGTTCGACCTGTCCCAGCACGCTCCGCAGTGTTGTTTGCGCCAACTGGCTGGTCGCGTAGAGATAGTTCTCCACCTGCACAATCGCTTTTTCCGCCTCAGTAACCCGGAAATAGACCACAGCAGAGACTTTCACCGTTACATTGTCGCGGCTGATGACGTCCTGGGCAGGGACATCGAGAGCGATTATCCGTAGCGAGACCCTTACCAGACGGTCGATAACAGGGATAATAATTATCAGCCCCGGCCCTTTAACCGATTGCAGCCGACCAAGCCTGAAGAGCACGCCCCGTTCATACTCCGGCAGCACTTTCAGGGCATTGGCAAGAAAAACTATCAGCAGAAAAACCGGTATGGCATATTGAAGGAACGAAAACGGTTCTGGCATGGCTTGACCCCCTATTTTACCGGCGCAGATTCAATACTAGCGCAGATTATACGGCAGTCAACCCCCTTCCGCTTGCCATGGGCCATTGAAACGTGTTAATAAACCGACAGTCAGCCTTACTTCCTGATGGAGGAACGATGAAAGACAAAGCCGCTGTTCTGCTGATTGATGATGAGGAGGGGAGTCGCCAGGCGCTGATTCTTCTGCTGAAAGGAAGTTACAACGTGACCGGTGCGGCCAGCGGTCATGAGGCCAGACAGAGGCTGGCAGCAGAGCAATTCGACATTGTCATCACTGATCTCCGCCTGCCTGACTGCAGCGGCATTGATCTTTTAAAACAGATAAGAAGCTATCATCCGGCAACAGAGGTGGTGCTGATAACCGGCCATGCGTCCGCTGAAACTGCTGTCAGCGCCATGAAGGAGGGGGCTTTCGACTACGTCACCAAGCCGCTCAACATGGAGGAGCTGCGAATTATCCTGGCAAAAGCGCTCGAAAAGCGCCGCCTGCTCACTGAAAACATCTACCTGAAGAAACAGCTGCGGGAAAAATACGGTTTCGCCAACATAATCGGCAATTCACCGGCAATGCAGCATGTTTTCAGGCTGATGCAGCGGATCATCAAAACCGACTCGACTGTGCTGCTGATGGGTGAGTCAGGAACCGGCAAGGAGATTGTTGCCAAAGCTATTCACTTCAACAGCCCGCGGCAGGAGAAGCCGTTTGTGGCGGTTCACTGCGGCGCCATCCCTGAAACCCTGCTGGAAAGCGAACTCTTCGGCCACGCCAAAGGAGCCTTTACCGGGGCGCACCGGGACAAGATCGGCAAGTTTGAAAGTGCGCACAACGGCACCATCTTTCTTGACGAAATCGGCACCATGCCGCTGCATCTGCAGATCAAGCTCCTCAGGGTTCTGCAGGAACAGGAGATTGAACGGGTCGGCTCAAACAGCATGGTCAAGCTGGATGTACGGGTTATCGCCGCATCAAACCTCTCCCTAGAGAATGAAGTTAAAAACGGACGGTTCAGAGAGGACCTTTATTACCGCCTGAATGTCATTCCGCTCGTGGTCCCGCCGCTGCGGGAAAGGAAGGAGGACATCGTCCCTCTGGCACGTTTTTTCCTCGGCAAATACTGCACCGAAATGAAACGTCTGCCGATAACCATCAGCAGACAGGCTCTTGAAGCAATGGAAATGTATGACTGGCCCGGGAATGTCCGTGAGCTTGAAAATGCGGTAGAGCGCCTTGTCGCCCTTGCGGAAAGCGATTCTGCCAATATCGCCGACCTCCCGGACAATATCGGCAAACAGCATGGCAGCATGCTCTCTTTCAACTATGAACTGACCGATAACGGGCTGGATCTGGCAGCAGCTGTCAGTGAAATGGAGAGAACCATTATCAGCCGCGCCCTGGCCGCAACAGGCAGCGTCAAGTCAAAAGCTGCGGCTCTTTTGAAAATGAACCGGACTACGCTGGTGGAGAAGATGAAAAGATTGGGGCTGGAAGGGTAAAATTGGAGAGGCTTTTTTTCAGTAGCTGAAACTCTGCGGATCATCATCACTCTGCACAACCGCCCAGCCGAACTCGGCTGCATCAAAATCGGCGATCTTCTCTATGGCTGCCTTCATGTACCTGCCCCGGGCAAGCACGGCTACCGCACCATCCGGCAGAATGATTTCGCCGCTACCGGAGAAAAAACGGCTATTCTCTTCGGTGATCCGGCCGATCACTTTAAGTTCAACTCCAAGCGGGATCGGCTTTTTATACTCAACTGTCAGTTCAAGGGTCACCCCCCACACCTCACTGCCGCTGCCTATCATGATTGCCCTGCCGATCACCTCGTCGAGAATGGTCGATGCCAGTCCGCCATGAAGCCTGCCCGGGTAGCTCTGATGCTCCGCCCGGGGGGTGAACAGACCGACCAGGCTGCCATCCTCAGTCTCGTAAAATGATGCCTGCAAACCGGCGACATTCTTCAGGCCGCAGACAAAACACATCTTTGAATTATGCTGCTTTCTGGTGACTTTTTTTGTCATGATCTCCACTCTTGCTTTTTATAAAGAGACTTCTATAATTCCTCACTCCTACACCTCGCCGCCGACAATTTCAACTGTAAACTGGAACAACATGGCCCGGTCTCCATCTGACTATGACTGCCTGATGCAAACCCAGCGTTTCTGGGGGAGTGTCGCCATCTGCGCGCTGCTGGCGACTTCTGTCATGGTGGCAAAGTGGGAAGAGCGGCTCAGTAAGCGCCCTGACCAAGGCGCTGGTGCCGCAGCCGAAAATCGGCCGGATCGAGATCATGAAATAGCCGGCTTTCCCGGCAGCAGTCACAGTGTGAATATTCTACAGATACTTGCCGACAATCAGCGCCAGATCCTCCCTCGCCTGCTGCGGAATCATCCTTTTGTCGGTGATGACCGCGTACTGCATCGCCGTGGTGCAGGAGCAGCTCCTGTCAGCAGCGATATTGCCTACCGCATGACGGATGATGTTCTTGGCCATGGCCACATTCTGGTGGATGATCTTTATGATCGCTTCAACGGATACGTCGTCATGCGAACTGTGCCAGCAGTCGTAGTCGGTCGACAGGGCAATGATGCCGTAACAGATCTCCGCCTCCCGCGCCAGCTTGGCTTCGGTCAGGTTGGTCATGCCGATGATTGATGCCTCAAGGCCGCGATACATGAATGACTCGGCCCGGGTGGAAAACGCCGGTCCCTCCATGCAGACATAGGTTCCGCCGCGGTGAACGACAGCCCCGGCTGCCTTGGCAGCCTGCTCCAGTACGTCCGAAAGAGAGGCGCAGACAGGGTCGGCAAAAGCGACATGGCCGGCAATGCCGTTACCGAAGAAGGTATCCTTGCGCACCCCTTTGGTCCGGTCGATAAACTGGTCGGGGATGACAATATGCCCGGGAACGATCTCCTCTTTCAGGCTGCCGACGGCAGAAACAGAGATTATCCGCTCCACTCCGAGTTTCTTCATACCATAGATGTTCGCCCGGTAATTCACCTCTGACGGCAACAGGCGGTGTCCTCTGCCGTGCCTGGGCAGAAAGACCATCTTCACCCCGTTCAGAGTGCCGGTAATGAAAACATCTGAAGGATCACCAAAAGGGGTGGCAAGCACCTCCTCCTGCACGTCGGTCAGCCCCTCCATTTCGTAAAGTCCGCTCCCGCCGATTACACCAATCACTGTTTCACCCATGACAAACTCTCCTTTTATGCCCCAGAGGGTATTCACTCTTCACTCGCACTTCATTTCCAGCCGCCCTTTAAGCTGCCCGCAGGCAGCGGAGATGTCTCCGCCTCTGCTGTTTCTGGTAATTACCGTTACATGCCGGTCAACAAGATACTTGTGAAACGCATCAACAGCAGCCCTGGTCGGCGCCTTGAAACCGCACCCCTCATGCTCGTTGAACGGGATCAGGTTAACCTTGTTGGGAATGTCACTGGTGAGCTTGAGCAGCCTTTTGGCATCCTCAAGAGAATCGTTCACCTCGCCGATCATAACGTACTCGATAGTGACCTTGCGGCGCGAAGGGAGCGGAAATTCGCGGCACGCCTGCAGCAGTTCAGCCATAGGGTATTTGCGGTTAACCGGCATGATCCGGTCGCGCAGTTCATCGGTGGTGGCGTTCAGCGATACCGCCAGATTGACGGTGACCCGCCTGCCCAGCTCCGCCATCTGCGGCACCAGCCCGCAGGTCGAAACCGTGATCCGGCGATTGGAGAGCTGCAGCCCGTTGCCGTCAAGCATGATCTCGATGGCACGGACAAGATTATCAAGGTTCTGCAACGGTTCGCCCATCCCCATAAAGACGATATTGCGGATCTCTGCATCACGGCGGATGGCACAGACCTGATTGATAATTTCGGCAGTCGTCAGGTTCCGCTTCAGGCGGAAGGTACCGGTCAGGCAGAACTCGCACGCCATGGCGCAGCCGACCTGGGTGGAAATACAGAGGGTGTTGCGCCCCTCATCCGGGATAAGAACCGACTCGACCGACTCCCCGTCCTCAAGGGTGAAAAGATATTTTCTGGTGCCGTCGCTCCCCTCTTCGATCGCTGCCGGCAGGAGATCACTGATCACTGCCCTCTCTTCGAGTTCGGCGCGCAGAGCCTTGGAGAGGTTGGTCATCTCGGCGAACGAGAGCGCCCCGAACTGATAGATCCATTTGAAAATCTGGGTGGCACGAAAACGCTCCTTGCCTTGACCGGAAAGGAACTTTTGCAGTTCCTGCATATTGAAGTTTTTAATGTCAATTTTTGCCATAACGCTCCTGTTGTCGAGCGCATAGTAAGATAAACATCCGTGGTCTTCAAGCAAAAGGAGACACAACCAGGGCACGCTGATTGACAAGTAATGGATATTCTGCTACTTATCCGTTAATTTAGTTATGGTTCTCCCATGACTGTTCTGAGGGTTCGCGACTTCAGAAAGGGGACAAGGTGAAAAAGCAATTTTCCCGTTTTATGCTGTCTGCCCTGGCTCTACTGCTGCTTACCGGCTGCGCTCTCGGAAAAGCATCCAGAAACCAGGCTGACTATCACTTCAAGATGGGGCTTTCGTACCTGGGCGAAAACAATATTACCAGTGCCCTCATCGAGTTCACCGCCGCAGAAAAGATCGATCCCGATCGCCATGAGCTGCAGAACTATCTCGGCATAGTCTATTTCAGGAAGAACAAACTCGACATTTCTGAAAAGAAATATCTCCGGGCGATTGCCCTGAAACCGGATTATTCGGAAGCTCGAAACAACCTTGGCGTTACCTATCTCGAAATGAAGCGCTGGGATGACGCCATCTATCAGCTGAATCTTGTCGCCGAGGATATTTTCTACCCGAGCCAGGCGGATACAGGCATTAACCTGGCGCTTGCCTATTTGGGCAAGGGGGATTTCAACCAGGCGATGACAACTCTCAGGGCGCTGGTAGCCGTGAACCCGCTTGATCCGAGGATACGGTACAACATCGGCCGGGTCTACTATGCCATCGACAAGTTAGACCTGGCCATAGCCGAGTACCGTAAGGCGGTAGAACTTTACCCTAACTATATGCAAGCAAATTTCAGCCTTGGCCAGGCAAGCATGAAACTGGGTGACAAGAAAACCGCAGCCAAAGCTTTCCGGGAGGTTGTCAGGATCGCTCCGGAATCTGAAATGGCTCTCCTCTCCCGTGAATATCTCGACCTGCTCAAATGAGATCGCCTACAGTGGACAATATCGGCAATACCTGCGGGGAACAGACACTCCGGTCAGTCGGGCTCTGGCTTAAAGAGGCCCGCGAGCTGAAAGGCGAAACAGTTGAGAATGTCGCGAATATCACCAGGATCGGTAAAAACTATCTTGAGGCAATAGAAGAGGGCGCTGCCGCCAAACTCCCCAATCCGGCATATACCAGAGGCTTTATCCGCCTTTATGCCTCCCATCTGGGACTTTCGCCGGACGAGGCTCTCAGGATGCTGAATGGTCAGGTTGCTGATGCCTCTCAACATACTCGCCGGGAAATCCCCTCCACCCCCGCGCCACCCCTGCCGATCAGGCAGCAATCAACCGGCGCAGGAAGAACAAGAAAGCTGCTTTTTCCTCTTATCTGTGCTGTCGCCCTGGCAGTCATCGTTGTTACCATTGTCAACCGGAACAGTCAGAAAACCTCATTACCGGGAAGCCAGCCGGTGACAGCCTTACAGCCTCCGGCAGAAACAGCGCCTGCCGCAACAGTAACAGCCCCCACCCTCCCGAGGATCGATGCCCCGCCTGCTGCCTCGCCCCTGCAAACCGGGAGCGGCGAGGTTATTACCGAAGAGGGGATTGTCCTTCGTCTGAAAGCGGTGAGCTCCGGCCGCCTGCATATCACTATAGACGGTTCAGTTTCGCAGGAGTATGATCTTGTTGCCGGCGACCTGGTCGAATGGAAGGCTGAAAAAATGTTTCTTCTCGACCTTGAAAATGCCTCTTCGGTAGAAGGGGAGCTTGACGGCAAACCGCTAAAGCCTTTTGGCGAAGCCGGCAAGACGGCGCATCTGATCATCCGCAAAAATGGTGTCCAGAGGGACTAATTTCCAACACAGGAGTCTTGCCTCTATGCAGGCAGCAGCACGCTGTCGCAAATGCGGCCGGGTTATGCAGAGTCAGCGTATCGACAATTACCGTGTCAAACTCACATGCAGTTGCGGCTTTTCAGACTACAAGACTGTCATGGAGCGGGTGAAAACTGTTAACCCCTTCTGCCAGAAAGCCAGCTTCACCCCTTTTATAGAGAGCGAAAAAGGTAAGATGGTCCTCACCATGCAGAAGGCCAACCGGGAACACCTTGAGATCATATCCCTGGAAGAGATCAGCATGCTCGTCTCCTCCGGCTATGACCTGCCGCAAACCCTGCAACAACTGGCAGACAAGGTTGCCGGACAGCTCAAGGCCGGCGTCTGCAGTATCTACCTTCCCGATTGCCGACAAACAGGAACTTTACGGGGTCATTAACCTCAACACGACCTCCAGCAAGACTTTTTCAGAAGATGAAATTTATTACGCATCCATCATCGCCAATCTCATTTTAAACGCTGTAAAGCTCCGGCTTAAACTTTCAAAAAGCGCATTGACTTGACAGGACAAAACGCCATGATACTGTTTTGTAAAAGACTGTTCCATGGAGTTTTGCTTGCACAAAAACGCAAAACGTATACTGCTGGTAGATGATGAAGAGAATGCCAGGATCGCTCTGTCGAGGCTCCTTTCCCGGGAAGGTTACGTTGTTAACACGGTATCCAACGGCTTTGAAGCGCTCAATTATCTGCGTGAACATGATGTAAACCTGATTGTAACCGACATCAACATGCCGGAAATGGACGGAATTTCATTTCTTCGCGAAGCGAACAGATCTTTCCCCGGCATCAATGTCATCATGATAACGGCGTACGGCGGGGTTGAATCCTATATTGAAGCGATCAATCTGGGAGCATTCGAGTACATCAACAAACCGGTCAAGATTGAAGAGCTTAAATCGATACTTGACAGGATTTTTTCATTGCCTGATCACTGCCAGGAGGCGCAAGTATGAAGCAGTTCGCTACCATTCTGTTTGCCAATGATTTTTCGGAAGGGTCTGATTATGCCTTTGACTATGCAATGTCTCTGGTAACACAGTTCTCGGCAAAACTGGTTATTGTTCATGTCATTAACGAGCCTGTAGACCTGCGCGGCTTTTACGTACCGCATATCTCCTTCGAGAATCTCGAAAAAGAGATTGCCGACAGTGCTGAAAAGATGCTGGAACGATTCTGCAGTGACAATCTGAAAGGATTTGCCAATTATGAAAAGTTTGTGCTCTCCGGGATCCCTTATGAGGAGATTGTCAACAAGGCCGATGAATGCGGGGCAGACCTCATAGTAATGGGGACACACGGCAGAAAGGGGATGGATCACCTCCTCTTCGGCAGCACTGCCGAGCGCGTGGTAAGAAGCGCCCGTATTCCCGTCATGACGGTCCGCCTGCCGTAATCCGCCTGCTGTACAGTAGCGTTAACCGGTTTTGATTTCCTGCAGCCCTGATAAACAGGATAAGTGCGTTCACGAATATATTTGCTGTCTGAAAAACAGAGAAAATGTATTCCAACTTACTAATGAGCAGCCGCAATATTGCTGCTCATTTTTTTGGTAATCATGAAAACAGTGGCAAACCGCGAAAATACAACAATTCTTGTCATCGATGATGAAGAGAGCATCCTCACTCTCGTTTCGATTCTGCTCAGAAATCGCGGCTATACTGTCGCCACGGCAAAAAATGCCATCATCGGCCTGGAACTGGTCGCCAGCCTTAAGCCGTCGCTTGTCCTTCTGGACTACATGATGCCGTGCATGGACGGGCTCGAAGCGCTGAAAAAAATCAGAAGCGTGCATCATGACACCTATGTCATCATGTTTACCGGCAAGGGGAGCGAAGAGATTGCTGTCGAGCTGATGAAGTCAGGCGCCTCTGACTACATGCTCAAACCATTCAGTAATCAGAATCTGATTGAAAGAATTGAAGGCGTCCTGCGAATCCGAGATGTTGAGCTCAAAAACCGGGAACTCACTGCCGAACGCGAACAGTTGCTGCACGAGATAAGAGCCTGGAATCAGCAGCTTGAAAGCAGAATCCGGAAAGAGTCGGAAGCTCTTACCAGGGCGCACACCGAGGTTGTACAGTCGCAGAAACTGGCGACACTCGGCTATCTGGCAGTCGGCATGGCGCACGAAATACGCAATCCGCTCAACTCCATATCTCTTTTTACCCAGCTGATCCGTGTCGGCATCAATGATCCGGAAAAACTGGAGTATATCGAAAAGATACTGAAAGAGGTCGATCGTGTTGACGGCACGCTGCGCAAACTGCTCGATACTGCCAAACGACCTGTTTATGAACTTACCGAGGTAAACATCGAACGTGTCATCCGCAATACGCTTGAGGCGTTCAACCCGCAGATAACCATGCAGGGGATCAAGGTAACTTTTACCTTTGCCGGTAACTTGCCGGAGCTTAAAGCAGATCCGTCAGAACTGGAGCAGATATTCACCAATCTTTTCCTTAACGCCATCGACGAGATGTCCGGCGGCGGAGAGCTGACGGTTGAGCTGCTGCAGGAAAACAGTGATGCCGTCATCCTGGTAAGCGACAGCGGCAAAGGTATCCCGAAAGAGAACCTGCCGAACATCTTCGACCCGTTTTTCACCACAAAGAGCAGAGGTACCGGAATGGGACTCTCTCTGGTTCTCAGAATCGTCAAGAATTACGGCGGCAGGATAGAAGTAGCCCGCAGCGATGGAAACGGCACGACATTCCTGGTCCGCCTCCCTCTCAACGAGCAGCTCCAGCCAGAAAACCTCCGCAAACTCAACACCGAGCTTTCAATTTCCGGTTAAATTCGCTAATATTTACTCCTCATACTTTCACGAGGGGTTTTAATGCCGCAGTCGCCTGTAACCGTTCTACTTATCGATGACGATGCCTTTTTCCTGAAGGTGCTCTCGGAAGCCTTTTCCGGAAGCGGTTTCCACGTATTTACCGCAGCCAACGGCAACGAAGGGGTCAAAACCTATCTCGAAAAGAGACCGGCAGTTGTTGTCTGCGACCTGATCATGCCCGGCATGGGGGGGGTCAGCACCTGCATGACCATTCGCAAAATCGCCGCCGGCAACGAACCGATCATCGCTCTTTTAACCTCCATGTTCAAGGGTCCGCCCCGAATGCTCGAATCACCGGAAATGGGGGCAAAGATACATATCCCGAAATCGACCCACCCCCTTAATGTTGTCGTCCTTGTTGAACAGCTGCTCCACCGGCAAAAAGAAGGCTCCTCCAGTGCTGCCTGACAGAACCGTTTTCCTGCTCCGCAGCATGGCGCTCTTTCTTGACGAGGAGGAATCAACGCTGCCGCTCAGGATCGGCAAACGTTTCCAGCTTGATAAAAATGCGCTTGTCAGCTTCAGAATCCTGCGCAAGGGGATTGATGCGCGCAAAAAAAGCCGCATAAAATATGTCTACACGGTCGAATTTTCTGTTACCGATCCGGAGCGATTCTGGGAAAAGCATCGCGCAGAACCCGATCTCGAACTGGTTGAAAGGCAGCTGCCTGCAACAGTGAAGCAGATCAGCAGCGTGAAACGGGTAGTCATTGTCGGCAGCGGCCCTGCCGGCATTTTCGCCGCCCTGAGACTGGCGGACTACGGCCTGGGATCGCTGCTGCTGGAGCGCGGCCAGGGGATTGAAGAGCGTGTCAGGGATGTCGAGCGCTTCTGGCAGGAGGGGATTCTTGACGAAGAGAGCAATGTCCAGTTCGGCGAAGGTGGCGCCGGCACCTTTTCAGACGGCAAGCTGACCACTAGGGTGCGTGACCCCAATGCAGGGTATGTGCTGCACCGTTTTGTCGAGTTCGGCGCCCCGCCGGAGATCGAATGGCTGGCAAAACCGCATATCGGCACCGACCGGCTGCGGGCAATTCTCCTGAACATGCGCCGGTTTCTCACCAATCGCGGGGTTGACGTCCGTTTCCGGGCAAAGCTTACCGGCCTGACGCTGCTTGACCGTAAAATCAGAGCCGCTGTCATCAACAGCTCCGAGGAAGAGGCGTGCGACGCCCTGCTGCTGGCTCCGGGGCACAGCAGCCGCGACACCTACGCCATGCTGGAGGCTCACGAAGTGCCGATGGAGCAGAAGGCTTTTGCCGTGGGGCTCAGGGTGGAACACCCGCAGGAGCTGATCAACAGGATCCAGTACGGCGCCTCGCATGATCCGCGCCTCCCTGCCGCCGACTATGCGCTGGCCTGGAATGATGTAAGCAGCGGCCGGTCAGCGTACTCATTCTGCATGTGTCCGGGCGGGGTTGTCATTGGCGGCTCTTCCGAAACCGGCACTGTTGTGACCAACGGTATGAGCGACCTGAAGAGGGGCAGCGGCCGGGCGAACAGCGCACTGGTGGCGACAGTGAGAACGACGGATTTTGCCGGCAGCTCGCCACTTGCCGGTATCGCCCTGCAGCGCCGCCTCGAACAGGCAGCCTTCACCTGCGGCGGCGGTAACTACCATGCGCCGGCGCAGAAAATGCTCTCCTTCCTCAAAAAAGGGGGCGGACAGGTGGCCGCATCGACCTACAGACCCGGCATCAGGGAGGCGGAACTGGCGGAACTGTTCCCGGAATTCATCACCGCCACACTGCGGGACGGCATTGCCGCCTTTGAGCGGAAGATGCGCGGCTTCATCACCAGTGAGGCAACCCTGATCGGCGTAGAGAGCCGCACCTCGGCGCCGCTGCGAATTCTGCGCGGAGAGGATTTTCAGTCGCCGGGGATAAAAGGTCTCTACCCTTGCGGCGAAGGCGCCGGTTACGCCGGCGGAATCATGAGCGCCGCACTGGACGGGATCAGGGTCGCGGATGCGGTTGCCAGGGAGCTGGCCTGAAATGAAGATATCTGTCCTCATACCGGTATACAACGAAGTTTCGACGATTCTTGACGTGATCGCAGCAGTCAGGTCGGTACCGCTCAACCTTGAGCTGATCATTGTCGATGACTGCTCTACCGACGGCACCAGCGGGATTCTGGCCGGCATCAGCGACCCGGCTGTGAAAATAGTCCGGCACGACAAAAACCGCGGCAAGGGAGCTGCCCTGAGAACAGCTTTCAGCGTAGCGTCAGGTGCTTTCATCATCATTCAGGACGCTGATCTTGAGTATAGCCCCGGCGACTATCCGAAGCTTCTCAAACCTCTCCTTGACGGCAGGGCTGATGTGGTCTACGGTTCACGTTTTGCAGGCGGTGAAGAGCACCGGGCGCTCTTTTTCTGGCACATGATCGGCAACAGGCTGCTCACCCTCTGCTCCAACATGCTGACCAACCTTAATCTTACAGACATGGAGACCTGCTACAAGGCATTCCGGCGGGAGATACTCGAGCAGATCACTATCGAGGAGAACCGCTTCGGCTTCGAGCCGGAGATTACCGCCAAGGTGGCAAAGCTTGGGGCAAGAATCTACGAAGTAGGAATTTCATACGCCGGTCGCACCTACTCGGAAGGGAAGAAGATCGGCTGGCAGGACGGCTTTTCGGCATTAAGATGCATAATCAAATACAATCTGTTCAGGAGTCGCAAATAGTGCGCAAAGTTTTTGTAAAGGACATTAAAGACAGGGATCAGGTTAACGAGATTTTTCTCGTCAAAGAGAAAATCACGGCCATGGCCAAGAACGGCAAGCCTTATCTGACGCTCCGGCTGATGGATAAAACCGGTGAAATTGACTCCAAGGTCTGGGACAACATTGACCAGATAGCGTCGCTCTTTGAAAAGAATGATTTCCTGAAGATTGCGGCAAAGGCGTCTGTCTATCTCGGCAAGATGCAGCTTGTAATTGCCGACCTGCGCAAAATACCCGAAGAAGAGGTGGCGCTCGCTGACTTCCTCCCGGAGACGGAGCGCGATATCAAGGAGATGGAGGCAGAACTGCAGACTCTTCTGTCATCCCTGGAGAACAGCTGGCTGGCCAGACTGCTTGGCGACATCTTTGCCGATCCGCAGATTGCCCCGCTCTACCGTGTCGCCCCGGCAGCCAAAGGAATGCACCATGTCTACCTGGGGGGGCTTCTTGAGCACTCGCTGGCGGTCGCAAAACTTGCGGAGGCCGTCATTCCGCTCTATCCGGGGCTCAATCGTGACCTGCTGATTGCCGGAGCGCTGCTGCACGATCTGGGCAAGGTGCGGGAGATGAAATATGCCAGAGCCTTTGACTACAGTGATGAAGGAAAACTGATCGGTCATATCTCTATCGGTGTGGAGATGATCCATGAACGGATCAGCCTGATTCCGGGCTTTCCGCCGGAGCTTGCCATGCATCTGAAGCACCTCATCCTCTCCCATCACGGGCAGTATGAGTACGGTTCCCCGAAACGCCCGAAAACAGTCGAAGCGACCGTGCTCAATTATCTCGATGATCTCGACTCGAAGATAAACGGCATAAGAACACACATAAAAAAAGAGGGGGAGATGCAGGGGAACTGGACAGCCTATCACCGCCTCTACGACCGCTATTTCTACGTTGACCGGAGCGAAGAATCCGCCGGGGAAGAGCGTGCAGATGAAACCCGGCAACAGCCGCCACCTCCTGCCCCCCCTGCTGAAAAGGCTGCGCCTGTCCAGCAGGAGTGCAAAGGGTTTCAAAACAGCCCGTTTGAAAAGCTGAAAAATGAGCCGCAAGCGGCTGAAAACCTTGATCTCTTCAAGTAAAAGCAGTATCAGGCGACGAACGCGACGAGCCCTTTGGATCCGTCGCCTGAGTAATTGGCGTTTCAAGATTAATAGCTTTGCCTGTGCCGCACTGCTGCTTCTCGCTGCGGCGCTGACAGGCTGCCACAATACCGGTCTGAAAAGAGGAACCATGATATTCGAAACGATTGTTGTTGGCGAGCTGGGGGTAAACTGCTACATCCTTGCGGACAGCGAGACCAAAGAAGGGGTAGTGATAGATCCGGGGGCGGAAGCGGAGAGAATCCTCGCCCGGGTCAAGGCGAGCGGAGTAAAGGTTCTTTATGTCCTCAACACGCACGGACACTTCGACCATATCGGCGCTAACCGCAAGATTGCGGAGGCAACCGGCGGCAGGCTGATGATCAGCCGGGAGGACGAGCCGTTTCTCGCCCGCGCCTCACGCTCGGCAACCATGTACGGTCTGACTGCCGAGGACTCCCCGCCAGCGGCGGCATATCTTGCAGAAGAAGAGACTATCCGTTTTGGCAGGCATGAGATAAAAGTCATCCATATCCCCGGACATTCACCGGGCGGCAGCTGTTTTTACCTGCCAACGGAGGGGGTTCTTATCAGTGGCGACTCCCTCTTTGCCGAATCGATAGGGCGCACCGACCTGCCCGGCGGTTCACAGGCGCAGCTGGTAATCGCGATTCGCGCAAAACTTCTGACCCTCCCCGCAGAGACCAGGGTTTTTCCGGGGCATGGGCCGGCAACGACGATCGGCCACGAAAAAAGTTCCAACCCTTATCTGGGAGGGTAAACATGTTCAAGGGAAAAACCGTCATTCTCGGTGTTACCGGCGGCATCGCCGCCTACAAGTCGGTTGAGCTGCTCCGCCTGCTGGTAAAAGCCGGCGCCGTTGTCCATGTAGTCATGACAAAGGGGGCCACCCAGTTCGTCACGCCGCTCGCCTTTCAAACCCTTTCGGGAAACCCGGTCCATAGCGAAATCTTCAATCTGCTCACCGAGCAGGAGATCGGCCATATCTCCCTTGCCGACCGTGCCGATCTCTTCATCATCGCCCCGGCAACCGCCAACTTCATCGGCAAGCTGGCAAACGGCATAGCCGATGACCTCCTGACGACAACGGTAATGGCAACCAAAGCGCCGGTGCTGATTGCCCCGGCGATGAATGTCAACATGTATGAAAACTCGATCTATCTTGAGAATGAGGCAAAGCTGAAAAGGCATGGCTACCTCTTCGCCGCGCCGGTCAGCGGCTATCTGGCCTGCGGCTGGGAGGGGAAAGGGAAGTTGCAGGAGCCCGCGGTAATCATGGAAGAGGCGGCAATGGCGCTCACGCCGCAGGAGCTGGCAGGGTTGTCGGTGCTGGTCACTGCCGGGCCGACGCGGGAGGAAATTGATCCGGTAAGATACATCAGCAACCACTCCTCCGGCAGAATGGGGTATGCCATTGCCCGCGCCGCCAGGCTGCGCGGTGCGTGCGTCACCCTGATAAGCGGCCCGGCGGCTCTGGAGCCGCCAACAGGGGTAGAGCTGATATCCGTGGAGAGCGCTGGCCAGATGCATGCGGCGGTAATGCTCCGCGGGAGAAAGGCAGACATAATCATCAAGGCGGCGGCGGTGTCAGACTACCGTTCTGCCGAGCGCTCAGACCTGAAGTTGAAGAAAAAGAGCGCCGAACTCACCCTTCACCTGGTTAAAAACAACGATATTCTGGCTGAACTTGGGCGGATGAAACCAAAGGGACAGACCCTGATCGGCTTTGCCGCAGAAACCGATAACCTGCAGGCAAACGCAGCAGCAAAACTTGCAGACAAAAACCTCGACATGATCGTTGCCAATGATGTCCTGGCTGACGGTGCCGGCTTCAATGTCGCTACCAATATCGTCAGATTCATCTATCGTGACGGCAGCAGCGAAGAGCTGCCGCTGCTGCCGAAAGAGAAGGTTGCCGAAGAGATACTGGCAAGAGTGCTGCAGTTGCGCGGTTCAGGCTTTTGAGATCATCTGCCTGAGCTCTTGCGGCTGGAGGATGGCGTATTCAAGGCGCTTTTTCATCTCTTCCAGTTCGCCGGCAGCTGCTTCCTTGCTGATTTTACCGCCCTGGTAAAGAATTCTGAGGTTTTTCCTGACGATTGCAGCCGCCTGCAGCGCCTGCTCTCCGGTCGGGTCGGCAGCCAGCCACGCTGATGAATCGACATCGGCCAGGGTTTCCAGCACAGCCTGCTCCGTCAGCCTGACAAACCCGGCGGTCTCCTCCGCATCAAACTGGAACCTGGAGACGTCATTCATGGCGCTGATCAGCTGCTGCCACTTTTCCAGCCTGGTGACCAGGAGGATGGAGTTGAAAATCTTCTTGTTGGTGCCGAAAGAAAAGAGGGTATTGGCAATCTCCTGCCGCAGCAGCGCATCGTTCTCCCGGAAATGCGCCAGCGCGACTCTTCTGCCGACAGCCCAGATCTCAGGCGGGGTGAAAATGTCGAACCGGATCTCCCAGTAGGCATGCTTCTGCATGACAGACTGGTAACTCCGCATGATGCTGAGCGGTACATAGTAGCAGTGCGCCACAACATCAGCAGCAAGATGGGAGAGGTAGCCGTAGGCACACGATTTCTGGGCATCGGTAGCAGCCTTGTCGAGCAGGTTCCTGCCGGCATACCAGCGGTGACAGTGCTCCAGATAGGCGGTATATTTCTTGCCCAGGGTGATGTCAGCGGCAATGCAGCCGTAGAGAAAGTCATTCGGGAAACTGCCGATAACAGCGGCAACAGCCTGGGGAAGGAGCGGCAGATTCCCCAGAACGGTTGTCCCGAGCTGCAAGTGGAATCCCGGGCCCCAGGCAAAAGAAGTCGCAGGGAGCAGGAGCAGCAAAAGTGCAGCAAGTATGATATGGAGCATAGCCATATTTTATGGTCAGAGCGCCTGAAAGTAAAGGGGATTGGCATGGTTCAGACTGATGAGCGAGCGCTGCTTGCCGGAGCACTCCGCAGCTACCTTGAAGATCTCCGTGATACCGGGGTTGATGAACTGCCGCTGACAATGACAAGCCGCCCCGCTGCCGGCAGGCAGGAGAGCCCTAACTTGCCCCCGGGTGAAGGCAGGGAGTCGCTGGAAGATATCCGGGCGGACATCGGCGACTGCCACCGCTGCAAGCTCTGTGCTGGGAGAAAGAATATCGTCTTCGGCGTCGGCAACCCCGCGGCAAAAGTGCTCTTTGTCGGTGAAGCTCCCGGCAGGGATGAGGATCTCCAGGGGGAGCCGTTCGTCGGTGAAGCCGGGCAACTGCTAACCAGGATGATAGTGGCGATGAATTTCCAGCGGCATGAGGTCTACATCTGCAACGTGCTCAAATGCCGGCCGCCCGGTAACCGGGATCCGGAGCCTGACGAGATTGCCCTTTGCAGCCCGTTTCTGCTCCGGCAGGTGCAGGCGATTGCTCCGCAGGTGATTATTGCCCTTGGCGCCTTTGCCGCGCAGACGCTGCTCAAGAGCCGTGAACCTGTCAGCAGGCTCAGGGGAAGATTTCATGACTACCATGGCATCCCGCTGATGCCGACCTTTCACCCCTCTTTTCTGCTCCGCTCGCCGGAAAAAAAACGGGAAGCATGGGCCGATCTGCAGCAGGTTATGAAATTTCTGCTACAATAGGTTTTTGATCTAATGAGTTACAGGAGGATGTTATGTACGGTGACGGCAACGCTGCAAAAAACACTCTGGCCATGGTACTTGCCGGTGGCAAGGGGGAACGCCTCAGCCCGTTGACACAGAACAGGCCAAAGCCGGGCGTCCCTTTCGGCGGCAAGTACAAGATCATCGACTTTGTCCTGAGCAACCTCTTCAACTCAGGCATCAGGCAGGTATACATCCTCACCCAGTACCGCGCTTATTCGCTGATGAGACATATCCGCGAATCGTGGGGCAAATGGACCGGCCTCAACGAGTTTTTCGTTGCCATCTCGCCGGAAACAAGGAACGAATCCGAGGAGTGGTTCAAGGGGACAGCGGATGCAATCTACCAGTATGTCCACTTTATCGAATCATCCGATGCCGAGTACGTGGCGATCTTTGGCGGCGATCATATCTACAAGATGGATATCAGCCAGATGATAAATTTTCACCGGATGAACCGGGCGGACATCACTGTCTCGGCCATTGAAGTGCCGCTTGATGAGGCTGCCAGATTCGGCGTTGTGGTAGTTGATGACGACAGCCGGGTGATCGGTTTCGAGGAGAAGCCGGAGAAACCGACCCCTGTTCCGGGAAAGGATGTCTGTTTCGCCTCGATGGGGAACTATATCTTCTCCACCAGAAAGCTCATCGAAGTGCTGCTGGAAGGGAAAAAACATAATGCCGATCTCGACTTCGGCAAGCATGTGATTCCGGCAATGCTCAAAGCCGGCGACCGGGTCTTTGCCTACAACTTCAACGACAACCTGATTCCGGGGATGAAATCGGAAGAGCGCGGCTACTGGAAGGATGTCGGCACCATCGATTCATACTACGAAGCCAACATGGATCTGATTCATGTCTCGCCGCAGCTCAACCTTTACAACTACAAATGGCCGATCTTGACCAATCAGGGGAACCTGCCGCCGGCCAAGACGATCTTTGATGATGACGAACGGCGGGGAGTAAACATCGACTCCTACGTCTGCGCCGGCTGTATCACCAGCGGCGGTACCGTCAAGCGCTCCATCATCGGCCCGCGCACCAGGATCAACAGCTACAGTCTGGTGGAGGATTCGATCATTTTTGAAAATGTCACCGTCGGCAGACACGCCAGGATAAAAAGGGCCATCATCGACAAGAACAACGTCATCCCCGACAATGCGGTGATCGGCTATGACCACAAGAAAGATGCGGCCAGAGGGTATACGATAACCGATTCAGGGATTGTTGTCGTTACGAAGTACTGAGAATGAATTCGCCTGATTAAAAGCCAAAAAGTCATAAATCCAGCGGACTTTTTGCCTCCTTTATGGTCCGCACCGGTACGCAGTGGGTATAGATCATCGTTGTTTTCAGGCTGGAGTGGCCGAGCTTGGTCTGGATAGTGCGGATGTCGTAACCGGCCTGCAGCAGATGGGTTGCGAATGAATGGCGGAAGGTGTGGGCAGTGACCCGCTTCGGAATTTGCGCCTTGCGTACGGCAAGGTACAGCGCTTTTTGCAGTTGTGTCTCATGGAGATGGTAGCGCCGCCGCTCGCCGGTTTCCTCCATTTCCGTCAACGTCTTCTGCGGAAAGAACCACTGGTGTACCAGTTCCTTCGGCGCCTTTGGATATTTCTTTTCCACCGCATCATCCAGAAACACGCCATCATAACCATCGGCAAGATCCCGCAGATGCAGCGCCCCTATCCTTTTGATCTGTCCCTTCAACTCGTTCATGACCGACTCCGGCAACGGCACTGTCCGGTCCTTCTTTCCCTTGCCGTGAATCGTCAGCACCCCCGCGTCGAAATTAAAATCCCGCACCCGCAGTTGCAGACACTCGAACAGCCTCAGACCGCAGCCAAACAGCAGATTTACTACCAACTTGTAGGGATGATAGAGGTTCACCAGGATGGCGTCGATCTCCTCCCGGGAAAGCACCACGGGGATATAGAGCGACTTCTTCGCCCGTGGCACATCGCTCAATATGCCGAAATCGAGTTTGAGCGCATGGCGGAAGAGGAACAGTAGTGAGTTGAACGCTTGATTCTGCGTCGAGGCCGCCACCTGGCACTTTACTGCCAGATAGGTCAAGTACGCCTTCACATCCTCCGTTGACAGCTCCTGTGGTGGTTTATTCTTTAGGAATCGTTGAAACTGCCGTGACCAGTGGGCGTAAGTCTTGAGGGTTTTTCTGGAGTAGTGCCGCACCTTGATCTCGTCTGCCAGTTTGCCAATCAGTTCATCCCATTCAGGCGAGGCGGATTTCTCTTCATAGCCGGCAACTGAATATTGTGATTGCTGTTGCTTGAATACTGGAACCGGTGGGGCTTGAGAAGATGGCTGTGACAACAAAGCAGATGAACGAGCGGGGGCTGTACTTTGACTTTGCTGCGGCAAGGCTTCTTTAGCAGACTTGTCCTCATGAACTTGCTTGCCTCGCATCTCGAAATAGAGTGATACCGCGTGGGCTGCCTGCTGGCACTGTGCCGGCGACTGTCCCTTACTTCGCAGCTTCTCCAGAAATAATTTAACCTTTTCCGACTTGTCATCCGTGTTGAGATATTTGGCATAAAAATCATAAAAATAACGCAGCCATTTTTTGTACTGCTCCAACTCCGCTAAAGACACCTCACGCTTCTCGAGCAGTTCAACATATTCATTCATAACGGCATGAGGCAGAGGAACCATAAGTCACATCTCCTTGAGAGAAGTTGCCAGACCACCTCAAATTTACATGATGAGACCAATGTCATGCAACATTTTCTGCGCAAAATAGATTTTAATAAATCAGTTTCTAATTCTCCGCTTATATGTTAATTAAACTGCATAACCATGCTGACACACAGGGGTTTTAATGAAAACACGCGCTAGGTTAAACCCAGGACAGAACGGAACAAAAAGGTTTGTCGAGAAGTATGGCGATTCCTTGGTATGTGTCCGCTATCGCTATGATGCACAAAATGGCAAGCAGTATAAAACCGTAGAAATTATTGTCAGTGAAAGTAACTGGACGCCGCCACCGGCCAAGTACCCGGACAGCGCTCTGGTTTCCCTCAAAATTGGCATCAAGGAGACTGCCTTACAGGAACAGTTAAGAGCCGTGGGTGGTCGGTGGGACAGAGAAAAGAAACTCTGGTTTGTACCCTATGTATGCATTGCCGGCACAAAGCTGGAAAAGTTTATACATGTAGAAACTTTACAAACAGACCAAAAGTAGCAAAGTTTATACATGTAGAAACATTTAGATTTGGTAAAACTTCAGATGTTTATGATACTAGAAACATTTGCAGTATGTATATGTAGAAACAAGTTTCTACATATACATACTTGTTTCTACATATACCAACCCGGTCATAACCGGTGATTAACGAGTTGAGCAAAGAAGAAAAGACGGAGTGTTGCCAAGCCTGAACATGGCTAAAAAGTTGCCATCATAATGCCTGCAAAATTAAATCTCGAAAATAAAATATTTGGCCGTTTAACGGTGATTTCTCCGGAAAATACAGGGAAAAGAACTGCATGGCTTTGTCAATGCAGTTGCGGCAAGTCGAAAGTCGTTTTGACTCAATTACTGGTTTCTGGAAAAACATCCTCTTGTGGCTGTTTTCGCAAGGAATGCCTTGCCAAAAAGAACGCTAAGCGAGCTTATTCCCTTATTGGGAGCACTTTTGGGAAATTGACTGTAGTCGAGAAAACTGGAGCCGCTGAATCTGGCATCGTGTGGGGTTGTGTATGCGAATGTGGGAATAGAATAGAGGTTACTACCGGACGTTTAACAACTGGAAATAATCGCTCCTGCGGATGCTACAAAAGTGAAACCCTCAAGGAAAAGCATAAGAAAGAAAACGATATTTCCCATCAGCATTTTGGCTATCTATCTGTTACTTCTTCATCTGAAGTGTTCAATGGACAGCGCTATTGGCTTTGTTTATGTGACTGCGGACAGTATACCAAGGCCACAACAGGCCAGCTAAACGCTGGACATCGAACTTCATGCGGTTGCCAAACCATTATCAGAACAGTTGATTTGGTTGGTCAGAAATTTTCAAGATTAACAGTTGTGGAAAGGTTGCCTAAGCTTCCCAAGAGTGAAAACCGCTATAAATGTATCTGCGATTGTGGAAAGAACCACATTGTATCTGCGACGATGCTTCTGCAAGGAAAAACAAAATCTTGTGGTTGCTGGAAGTCAGAACAAACTTCAAAAACATTCAGAAAACACGGTAAGGCTGGCACCAAAGAATACTCTGCAATTGTCTCTGCCAGAAGACGGGCTACAGCAAGGAATGCAGAAGGACGATTTACAGTGAATGACATTGAAGAGTTGTTCATAAAACAAGAAGGTCTTTGTGTGTATTGCCAAGTAGATTTGAGAGACCTCGGCTTTCACCGAGACCACATGATCCCGCTGGTTCGTGGAGGATCAAACGAAATTAGGAACATCCAGTTATTATGTCCAAAGTGCAATATGAAAAAACACAAGCAAACTCATGACGAGTTCTTGAACAATGCGGCAGTAAATAGAAATGTTGAGCCCTAACCATGAATGAGGCATAAATGTTTGACTGGCTAAGAAAAGTAAATTTAAGGAAGTATTTATTTATGAAAAACCAGCGAAATAGTAATCGTGTGTTTGTAAGCTCAACAATTTACGACTTGTTTGATATTCGTGCAGAAGTCGAAAATATGCTCAGAGATTCAGGCCTGTCGCCAGTAATGTCAGATTCGAGAAATGATGGCTTTGATTCTACAATTCAAACTAATTCAATAGATACATGTTTAATAAATTTGAAAACCTGCGATATAGCTATTTTGATTTTATCTCAACGATATGGTCCCAGTCTAAAAAATCATGGTTTCTCAGATCATTCTGCAACACATTTGGAATATATTGAGGCAAAAAAGTTAGGTATCCCAATTTATGTATATGCCAGAGATCGATTACTGGCGGATCATGCCGTATGGAAAAGATCGACTGACAAGATTTCTATAAATTATGGCTGGATAGACAGAAAGGATAATAGAATTTTTGAAATCATAGAAGAGCGTTCCAAACTCTCGAATCATCCCAATTGGATTTCAACGTATACTGACTCCGTTGATTTAAAGAACCAGATAAAGCGAGATTTGAAAACGTGGACAGACAGCGTGACCTTCTGGAAAGACTTGGAAGATAACAAAGTTCCTATTTTTTTCCCGAGTCACAAATGTGAGCAAATCAACAACAGCACTCAATGGAAGATGAAGCAGGTAATGAAAAATTGTGGTCTGGTTGCCGCAACTGACGTTGTGATTAAAATAGGTTCTACAAAGCAAGAAGATATGGAAATAATGATACCATCAGGGGAAGCGATTACTAGAATTGCATTAGTAGACTTATCTATCCCTGTAAACCATACAGATGAGATTTATCTTGAGTACAAGGACTTAAAGGACCGCAATTATATCGATACGTATTTATGCTCAATAGTCGGTGGGCCAAATGGCATAAGAACTGGTTATCGACTAAAAAACAGGAAATACATAGACTCCAATGGCAATGAGAGAGTGAGAAATTAATCCATGTGTGGGAGAGAATGCTCAACAAGCGCCAAGACCAGCCCAAAAACCGGCTGGTCAGGCTTATGGCGTTAT
>JBBRBA010000010.1:0-52389 GCA_038206285.1 Geobacterales bacterium | reverse complement strand
GCTCAAGGTTCGCCGTAAGTGAGAGACTCGCCATATTACGAAAGCAAGGGATTAGTGCGCCTTAAATTCGAACAGAATGCTAACTATTTGATTTTTAAAGAGCGATATTTTCAATTGACAGAAAAAGTATAGAATGTCCCCCTTGGTTTCCCCCTTGGTTTCCCAAGACGACAGCGGATTACTTGATTACTCGCTTATCAGCTCAACTCCGCAAAGGTGCTTTGGGCAGCAGGCCGTCAAGGGCTGACCCCTTTTCCTTCTTCAAGAAGATATTTGGAGAGAAACGATACTTCACTGGTATTTTTGTGTGTAGCATCGATAATACGAGGAGGCGATGATAATGATAGGTATGTTCCCGGGCTATCGCCGGTTTTATCGGAACAGATGATTTGAGTTAAATCAAAGGTGGTGCAGTTTGGGGCTCGCATCTGACCCCACAGACCAGAAAAATGCAGCCACGGAGAAAGAACCATTGTCGGTGGGTTCCTCTTGCCGCCTGCAGTAGAGTAATCAGCATACGTGACAAAATTATTTGAATTAAGCGTATACTCCCGGTGTTGCACGACCTCTATCGGGCTCTTTGTCATGTCCCATTTAGTACCCCCATCGCCGCATTGATCTATGCTTAACCCTTTGCCGCAATTACCAAAATCACCAGTGTCGGGATGTGTTCCGTGTGAGTTTTGAGCAGCCCAGACTTTCACTCTGCTGCCGTCGCGTGAAAACGCATTCGATTTTGTCATGACAGAGTCTTCAGTGTGCGCTTTTGTCAGCACCGCTAGGATTTTCCAATGGTCAGGTGATGGTTTATCAAACTTCCAGATTACGGACACCCGTTCCCAATCAGCAAAATGATAGTCTCCATCAACAGCAAAATATTGACTGAATGTGTTGTAGGCGTAAAAAGTGTTGTACTGGGCAAAAAGGTAATCACCCTTGTCTTTGCCAGCGGTTATTGTCACTCTGCCTACAGAGACATACGCAGTCCATTTAGTCGGCTCACTCTTTCTGCCTGCTTTTACTGAATCAGGAGCGGGAGCGAGTACGTAAGCTTGGCCCCAGTCAGTGTTATTAATCTTCGCGATTTTATCACGGTTCAACTGATTGGGAGGGTAACTGGACAAATTTCCAAAAGCGTATAATCCAGTGCTCTTATTCAAATACGTATCTATATCAATTGGATAATAATTCTCATGCTGATGCAGCATGACGGTGGGCGCCTGCCGGTGAATAACGGCGGTATAGTCTGCGAAACCATTAGCCTCGCTGGGGGGCATAAATGATGAATTACTGCTAACATCACTGTTACTATCACAGCCAACAATAGCGAATGCGATACCAACTGATAAACCGATAGAAAGTAATAAGATTATTTTTCTCATAGCATCTCCTTTTAGGGAGTTGCGGGGACACAATACCAATTAAACATGGCCATCGGCGGCTTCAAGGTGAACTATACTAATGTCTCAACAAACGGCTTGATCTCAGGCAACCTTTCCCGGGAGTTCCGGGGACACAATACCAATTAAACATGGCCATCGGCGGCTTCAAGGTGAACTATACTAATGTCTCAATAAACGGCTTGATCTCAGGCAACCTTTCCCGTGCGACCTTCCAGACTGTCTTGAGATCAACCCCCATGTAATCATGAATGAGTACATCCCGCATACCGGCCATCTTGTTCCAGGGGACGTCGGGATGTTTATTACGGAAACCTGCCGGTATGTGCTTGGTAGCTTCCCCAAGCACCTCAAGACTCCTGATCACGGCATTGGTGGTGCGCTTATCAACTATAAAGGTATCGTATGACATGCCGCGAGTGAACTCCTCAACTTCGACAATGGCGTTAAGAATGTCGCCAAGGTAATCGGCAATCTCCCGTCCCTTAGACATATTCTACCTCTGCCAGAATACGTTTGCCGATTGCCGGCTTAAGTGCCGACTCCATCACCAGATCAACCTTGGCATGAAGCCGCGCCTCCAAATACTCGCGAAGATCAACGAAATCGAAGAGGTCTATATCACGGTTGAATGAAACGAGAATATCTATATCGCTCCGCTTGCGCTGTTGTTCTCTCACATACGAACCGAACAGGCCAAGGCGCTGTACGCCGTAGCGGGCTATAATATCCGCCTTGCTGCTCCTGATTATGTCTACTATCTCTTGTTTGCCCATAAGTGACTCATACCACAAAAGAAAAGGCGCCGCAATGGACGTCTTGCGCGGGAATTCAGGGGACACCATACTTGATTTATGTCAACAAATATTCTCCGGATTTTCACATTATACCTTCACAGAACACTCGACCTGCCCATTTCCTCATCACCCTTTAGAAAAGGGGACGGATTTATTTTAAAACAGTAACAGAAAATAGATCTGTCCCGGATTTCTTGTTTCCTGGCGATTGTCAGGCCGCTGCCGAAGCCGGTCTATGTCCACCGCCGTTCAGGAGAGAATCGAACCGGTCTGATGATTGCCGCTTACCGGGTGATTGTTGAAGGTGCAGGTGTTGAGGCTGCTGTGGAGGAGATGGGGCGCTATTGTGGCTACTGGTTTGATGCCGATGCAAAATACATCCGGGGGTTGGTGCCTGGTCGCCGTGAAGAAATTCTTCGCAACGTCGACAATTGACTGACGAAATTAAAAAAAGATGCCCGTATCGTCTGCTTGAAAGGGAAATGCAGCGTTGCCGATAAATAAACTAATGGCTTATTCCGGGGACATCCATGATAAGTTTTGTCAAGGGGAAAACGGAGATTTCCCTTAACCTTCCGGACTGATGGACTCCCGGCGGCTTTTCATCTCTACCTGCCGTAACTCGATCTTTTTCTTCTCTTCCAATGGGTCAACGCAGATCACGCGACCAGACATCCATTTGCTGCACTAAGGTCTGATACGAGTAGCGCTACCCCGTACCTTCAATGGCCTTTGCAGAAGATTGAGTTTGGGCCAACCCGCCAGCCTCGAAACAGCATAATCGTTGCAATGCGTGTTTCCGCATGCATAGTCCCCAGACTGCGAGGACTGGCGGGAAGATCGTCATTTCAGCAGATTTTATGTACTTTCTTCTCAGGCAGCTTGCTTTTCTTCGCGTAGTACGAAGTCGGCCTGATTCTTGTCAACTGCCATCATGTAGGCAACCAGCCTTCTGGCAACAGCCAGGGTTGCCCGGTTTCTGTTTCCTTTCTGCAATTCCTGTTCATGCACGGCAGCCAGTTGTGAATTCCAGAGAGGGGCAATCTTGGCAGCCTCGATGAGCATGGTTTGCAGGTGCTTGTTGCGCTTCTTGGATATCGGACCCCGTTGTTCCTTGCCAGCCGATTCATGCTGGGCGCTGCACAATCCGCAGTAACTGATTGCCTGCCGGATGGAGCTGAACCTCCAGGGATCGCCGATTTCCAATGCCCAGGTCAGTGCCGTTACCTCGCCAATCCCCTGGATGGTCATGAGGTGCTGTACCCGATCTCGTATCAGGCTGTTGGTGCGCAGTGCCTCGATAAGCCGTTTCTGGACGGCGCGAAACATTTCGAAGCTGGCACGGCTCAGCTTGAGGAGCTCTTTCACCGAAGGCGGTATTTCTTCGACTCTTTCCAGCAGCGTATTGAAATATTTCTTTCCATGCAGCCGCCTTTTGCTGTAGCTGGCCCCAACTTCCATGAGCAGGCCGGACATCTTGTTCTGCATCTTCACCGCTGTCCGGACTACGTGATTGCGATATCGCAGTATCCGCCGAAGCTCCCGGATCTCTTCCGAAAGCATGTGGCATTCCGGCAGTAGGTTCACCCGCAACAGGTCAGCAATCATCTCAGCATCGGCACGGTCGTTTTTCTTCTTGGCGGCTGTAATGGCCTTCAGCATTTCAGGATGTGCCACTTTCAACTCTACAGCATACGGGGTGAGGAAATCGTAGATCCAGCCGGTAAAGATGGTTGCTTCCATTGCCCCGATCCAGTGGCCAGGCAATCCCTCTACCCATGCACCAACCGATTGCCTGTCTGCATCAATCTTGCCTTGCCCGACAAGGCGGCCATCAAGGGCTTTGATACAATAGGAAATTGTCTTCTTGTGAATGTCCAACCCGATGTAGTAAATTGTTCTCATGGAAACCTCCTTGTGGTCTGATTCTGGGCGAGTTCATCTCGACCCTGCCGTTTGCCTGCTGCAAACATTCTGAACCACCTGGAGGTTTCCTGCAATCCTGGCTACTTATTCATCCAAACAGCATACTTGAAACCTTGCGCTCCTCACGCTATATTCCTCCCATGCTAGGACTGCAGCCGACAGATAACAGTTCACATCCCGCTACGCGCGCGCTGGTTACACGCACGATCGAACGACTCACGCTGGTTGTGATCACACTTGTCTGTTGTGGTTGCAGTAAACCACAGAGTCCGGCTCCACCCGTTCCCCAGATCCAACTTCAACCGGCAGTCGCCTGGCTGGTCGGGCATTATAAAAAAGTACCTCCCGGCAATGGTTGGCAGATCACTGCGGTGACTTCATTGGGGGCACAAGTGCTGATCAGCGTTGCGATCCCTGCCGATCAGGCCGCTGGAATCATGCGGCAACCCGCCAATGATCAGTTTCGGGAGGTTGGCAGGCAGGTCTGCCCTGCTGGTGGCGGGGAGTTCTGGAAGCTGCTGCCAGCCGGCAGCAGTGTCAAGGCGCTGCCAAGCGTCTCCGGACAGGTTTTTATCGAGGTGGATTGTGGGCCGTAATAGATACGACGGTCTGCCCTTGGAGAAATACAGGAAATAAACGGACACCATACCTATTTCTTGTCACCTGAAAAGCCCCGCCGCTCTTCACCAACCAAAAAGCCCGCCAGAAGCGGGCTTTCCATATTACCAGGTCTGGGTCACAACATCCGGCGTGACGGCCAGGGTGGCCCGCAGCCAGTCGAATTTGGACTTCAGCAGGTCGAAATCAGGACCGGAAGTAATAAAGGCGGCAGTCCCTTTGATCAGGAAGCCGGCACCTGGCCCATGTAGTCCCTGTACCTTGCTGCTGGCCATTGTCAGCAGCACCTGCGGATTGAAGGCAATGTTGGCTTCGGTGTGCTGCATGTACCCTGCCGGTATCAACAGACGACCATCGCTGGAAATGCGGATATAGCTGTTCCAGGTGTTGACCATATGCGGGCCGTCCTGCCCCAGGGTAGCTATGGCGACAACGCCATCCTGCTTCAAAATCTCCACCAGTTTTTCCGGAATCATACTATTACCTCCTGAAATTTGTGTTTTTCTTGTTTTCGTAGTGACACTATATTGGTCTTATGCATCCATGAAAAGTTACAGTTTCTGTATTTTTTATGGGGGCAGTTTCCGTTCGACAACCGCAGGTGGATGCTGTACCGTACGTAATTGATCGGGAGCATATATGTTCATTTTGCATAATAACGATCCGCTGCCTTTATACAAGCAGCTTTACAACCAGATTCGGGAACGTGTGTTATCCGGGCAACTATCCGCCGACACCAGGCTGCCATCGGTAAGACTGCTCGCCAATGAGCTGTCCATAAGCCGTAATACCATTGATGGCGCCTATCAGGAACTGTACGCCGAAGGATACATTTACAGCAGGCCAAACAGCGGTTATTACGTTTCGGCCCACTGTCATGACTCAATACCTTTTCCTCCCAACCTTGCGCCCTACAAACAAAAAAATCCCCCGGAACTCCCGCTGGACTACAAATATGACTTCCATCCGGCCCGCCTCGCCCCGGAGAGTTTTCCGGCGGCTCTCTGGCGCAAATGTTTCAACAGCATACTTCTTGAAAATCCGCACGCATGGTCAGCGTATTCCGACCCCCAGGGCGAGCAGGAACTGCGCAGCCATATCCGGTGCTACCTGGAAAGTTCGCGCGGCGTTTTATGCCGGAATGAACAGATCGTTATCTGTGCCGGTCTGCAGCAAAGCCTTGACATCGTTGCCCACCTTTTAAAGAGAAATCATTCTTCCGTGGCGGTAGAGAACCCCGGTTACCGTCTGCCCAGGTCGGTATTCCGTAATCATGGCTATGATCTTATCCCGGTTCCGGTCGGGCCTGACGGGATAGACATGGAAGCACTCAAGGCCGGCGAGAGTACTATCGCCTGTGTAACTCCGTCGCACCAGCTGCCGCTGGGATACGTGATGCCGGTTGCCCAGCGCCTCAGCCTGATAGAATGGGCCGAAGCCGGTGGCAGATATATCCTCGAAGACGATTATGACAGTGAACTGCGCTACCAGGGCAGGCCGTTCCCGTCTTTGCAGGGCCTTCGGCCCGGCGGTAACATCATTTACCTGGGGTCCTTTTCCAAGGTGCTCTCCCCGGTATTACGCATCAGTTATCTGGTACTGCCAAAGGCGCTGCTTGCTGATTATAAAAATATGTTCAGGGATTATTTCTCGACAGTTCCTCTGCTTGAACAATTAACGCTGGCGAAATTCATGTCACTTGGGCATTGGGAGCGGCATATCCGCCGCATGCGCACTCTTTACAAGAAGAAGCACGATACTTTGGTCAGTTGTATTGAGCACCATTTTGGTTCCAGGGCCGTAATTTTCGGCCATGGAGCAGGTCTTCATGTTGTGGTGCAGTTCCCTGGCGCTGCCATGAGCGAAGCCGAGTTTATCGGTAAAGCCGGTCAGAAAGGGATCCGGCTCTTTCCGTTTTCTGTCTTCCGCGTTTCAGATGAACCAGGTCCTTTGCAGATAATGCTCGGCTTTGGCGGCATGACACTTGCTGATATAGAGCGCAGCATTGCGCTGCTCTCCCAGCTGTTTTTCCTTGATTAAATTGTCTTCGGTTGATTGTACGATATGCGAGAACTGACCCTGTCGAAATGTGCAGTTTCAAATATATTGATGGGGCCAGTCCGGCCATAAAAAGGAATTGCAAGCAGTCTTGAATGATCCGTTCTTTCCCCGCCGCTCCTCACCAACTAAAAAGGCCCGCCAAAAGCGGGCTTTCCTGTCTATCGCGGCAAAATTCAACCCTGTTTACGTCACGATAATTACCCGCCAGAAACTTGGGAGAACCGAAGATGGCACGAATGATTCTACAAATTGACCATAGCCGGACTTCATGCCTGATTCCCGCCATTCAAGCCTTTACCCTTGACTTTTCAATGAGTTCCGGCTAGTTTACACAGTTCCGAACGACCCAACCGGAGGATATCCATGGATTATAAAGACACCCTGAATCTACCGCTTACCGACTTTCCGATGAAAGCCAACCTTAACCAGCGCGAGCCGGAAATGCTTGTCAAGTGGGAGGCAACAGACCTTTACGGTCAGATGGAGGCAGCCGGAGCGACAAAGCCGCTTTATATCCTGCACGACGGCCCTCCGTATGCCAATGGTCATATTCATATCGGTCACGCCCTTAACAAGATCCTCAAGGATGTCATCCTCAAGAGCAAGCGGATGGAAGGCTTCCATGCCCCTTACGTACCGGGGTGGGATTGTCATGGTCTCCCCATCGAGCTGCAGGTGGAGAAGAATCTCGGCTCGAAGAAACAGACCATGTCCAAACTGGAGATGCGCCAGGAGTGCCGCAAATATGCGGAGAAGTTCATTGCCATCCAGAAGGAGGAGTTCAGGCGGCTCGGTGTTCTCGGCGACTGGGACAATCCCTATTTGACGATGAACTATGAGTACGAAGGGTTGACTGCACGGGAGCTGGCCAAATTTGCCCATAACGGCGGTCTTTACCGCGGAAGAAAACCGGTGCACTGGTGCTCCTCCTGTGTCACCGCTTTGGCAGAGGCTGAAGTCGAATATGCCGACCACACCTCGCCTTCGATATTCGTCAAGTTCAGGATTGTTGATGACATCGCTACCGCCATACCTGCTCTTGCCGGAAAAGAAGTGTATGTTGTCATCTGGACGACAACCCCCTGGACCATTCCCGCAAACCTTGCCGTTGCCATGCATCCGGAGTTCGATTATGTGGCGGTTGAGACCGAGCAGGGGATCCTGATTGTCGCCGAGGGGCTGAAGGATTCCTTCCTCAAGGCCAACGGCCTGAGCGGGGAGGTTATTGCCATCTTCAAGGCGGCGGCACTTGAACGCAAGAATTGTCGACACCCTTTTTATGAGCGCAACTCCGTTATCCTCCTTGGCGAGCATGTCACGCTGGAGGCGGGAACAGGCTGCGTCCATACCGCCCCCGGTCATGGCCACGAAGATTACCAGCTGGCGCTGAAGGAGGGTCTGGAGGTCTACAACCCGGTCGACAACCACGGCAAATACATCCAGAGTCTTGAATTCTTTGGCGGCCAGTTCGTCTTTGCCGCCAACCCGCTGGTGATCGAAAAGCTGCAGGAGGTGGGCGCCCTGGTCGGGTCGGGACAGGTTTCCCACTCCTACCCGCATTGCTGGCGCTGCAAGAAGCCGATCATCTTCCGGGCAACCGAGCAGTGGTTCATTTCGATGGAAGCCAACGAACTTCGTAATAAATCTCTGGCAGCGATCAACGAGGTCGAGTGGATTCCAAAATGGGGACGGGAGAGGATCTCCGGCATGATCGAGAACCGTCCCGACTGGTGCATCTCGCGCCAGCGTACCTGGGGGGTGCCGATCACCGCTTTTTCCTGCACCGCCTGCGGCGAGTTCCTGGCAGACGGCACTGTTATGGATCATGTGGCCGAGCATTTCAGGCAGCACAGCGCCGATATCTGGTTCGACTGGAGTGCGGAGAAGCTGCTGCCGGCGGGGACGAACTGTCCCAAATGCGGGGCGGATACCTTCGAGAAGGAGATGGATATTCTCGATGTCTGGTTCGACTCCGGCGTCTCCCACGCTGCGGTGCTCGAAGCGAACGCCAAACTCCGCTCCCCGGCTGACATGTATCTTGAAGGGAGCGATCAGCACCGCGGCTGGTTTCACTCCTCCCTGCTGGAGAGTGTCGGCACGCGCGGCGTTGCCCCCTATAAAAATGTCCTTACCCACGGTTTCGTTGTTGACGGTGCGGGGCGCAAGATGAGCAAGTCGGTCGGTAATGTTGTCGCACCGGAAGAGGTTATCAAAAAGTACGGCGCCGAAATTCTCCGCCTCTGGGTTGCAGCCCAGGACTACCGTGACGATATCCGCATCTCTCAGGAGATACTTACCCGCCTTTCCGAGGCGTATCGCCGTATCCGCAACACCAGCCGCTATATTCTCGGCAATATCAATGACTTCGATCCGGCAACCGATGCCGTCGACCCGGCAGCAATGCCGGAGATCGACCGTTGGGCGTTGCATCAACTGGAACTGCTAAAGGAAAAGGTGCTCACCTCTTACACCGGGTACGAATTCCATGTGCTCTGTCAGGCGGTCAACGGTTTTTGCACGGTCGAGATGAGCTCGTTCTATCTCGACATTCTCAAAGACCGGATCTACACCAGCCGGAAGGGCTCACTTGAGCGCCGCTCGGCACAGACTGTCATGTACCGGATACTGGACACCATGCTGCGGCTTATTGCACCGGTGCTCTCCTTCACTGCGGACGAGGCGTGGCAATACCTGCCGGGAGAACATGAGGCAAGTGTTCATCTGGCGGAGTTCCCGCAACTGCTGCCGGAACTGAAGGACAATACTCTGGTGGAAAGATGGGAGCGGATCATGAAAGTTCGCTCCGAGGTGCAGAAAGCCCTTGAGCAGGCCAGGGTAGCCAAGGTTATCGGTCATCCGCTTGATGCAGCAGTTACCATAACCGCTGATGCCGAGCTGCTGGCGTTTCTCGGCGAATATGCTGTTGACCTGGCCGCAATTTTCATCGTCTCCAGAGTTGATCTGGTAGACGGGATTTCCGGCGAAGCCTTTACCACTGAGGGGATTCCGGATCTGCGGATTGCCGTCAAGGCCGCGCCGGGCGAGAAGTGCGAACGCTGCTGGTGCTACAGTGATGAGCTTGGCAGTCATGCCGAACATCCGTCAATCTGCCCGAAATGCACTGCAGCGGTAATTTGACAGAGCAATGCCAAAGGAGCATATCATGCTATTCAGAGTAGCCATTATCTTCTGCCTGACCATGCTGACCCTCACGGCAGTCGCTTCAGCCGAAGTTATCAGCGGGGTTGCCGCGATTGTCAATGAAGATATTATCACCATTCGTGAGCTTAATCGTGAATATGCCCTGGCAGCCAAAGAGATAGAGAAACGGGAAGGAGCTTTGTCTGCAGAAGGGGCAACAAGGCTGCGCAGCGAGATACTGGACTCCCTGATCGACCGGAAACTTATCCGGGACAAGATCAAGGAGCTGAATATCGTTATATCCGAAGAGGAAGTGCGCCAGTCAATAGAAGATATTAAAAAGCAGAACCGGCTCAGCCAGGAGGCGCTGGTATCTGCTCTCCTTGCCCAGGGGCTGACGTTTGATCAGTACAAGACACAGATGAAGGAGCAGCTTGAACGGCTGCGCCTGATGAGCCAGGAGGTCAAATCAAAGATTCAGGTGAGTGAACGTGAGCTGCGCGAGTACTATGAAGCAAACAAGGCTCTCTTTGGCGAAGCGCCGACCTATAGAGCCCGGCATATTTTCTTCAAGATTCCGCAAAACGCGTCAAATACGGAAATAAAGAAGACCATGGCGAAGGCGTCAACAGTAATCGCCGAAGCAAAGGGGGGCGCAGACTTTGCCGAACTGGCCAAAAAACAGTCTGATGACCCCGGCGCCGCTAAAGACGGCGGTGATCTCGGGACTTTCAAGAAGGGGGATATGCTCCCCGAAATAGAAAGTACCGTTATCACCATGAATCCTGGAGAGATCAGCGATCTTGTAACCACTCCTGCAGGGTTGCATATCATCAAGCTGGAAGATAAGAGCGTCGCGCAGACCAAACCTTTTGAGTCGGTAAAAGGGGCAATTGATGAGACCCTCTACCGGAAAAAATCTGAAGAGCGTTTCAAACAGTGGGCTGAGGAACTCCGTAAGGGGTCTGCGGTGGAGATAATAAAAGCAAAACCATTGCCGAAAAAAGATTAATGGTGCCGGTCCCCGCTTTACAAACCTTCCTTTGACATCTCAGCCAGTAACTCACTCTGGCGAGGCGAAAGTGTGTGCGGTACCGCAATCTGCACCTGCACGAAAAAATCCCCCCTGCCGCTTTTCCCTGCTTGCGGGAAGCCGAGCCCTTTAAGTCTCACTTTTGTGCCGCTCTGGATTCCGGCGGGAATCTTGATCCGTTTTTTGCCGTCAAGTGTGGCAACGTCGAGCGACCCTCCAAGACAGGCATGACTGAATGGAATCAACTGTTGCATGATTATGTCATAACCTTCACGGAGGTAGTTCTGGTCCGGTCTGACGACGATATCAAGGAACACATCTCCGCCAGGGCCGCCACCGCTGCCTGCGCCGCCTTTGCCGGCAAGCCGCAGCCGCGCTCCGCTGTCGATGCCGGCAGGGATTTTTACGGAAACTTCTTCACTTCGCCCGGCCAGATTGAAAGAGACGCGCTTCTCGGCACCTGAAAAGGCCTCCATGAAGCTGATAGCCAGCTCCATTTCATAGTCGCTGCCTTTGCTGCTCATGCCGTATCTGCCACCCTGTCTGTGGCCGCCTGCTCCACCGAAGATGCGTGAAAAAACATCATCGGAACCGAGCCCGAATTCTCTGAAAATATCGCCGCTGTTGAACCCCCGGAAAATATCCTCCTGTGAGTAACGCTGGTGAAAACCGTCTGAGCCGAACTGATCGTACTGGCTTTTCTTCTGTGGATCCGAAAGGACGGCATACGCTTCATTAATCCCTTTGAAACGATCCTCAGCTTTATTGTCACCCGGGTTCTTGTCAGGGTGATACTTTACCGCCAGCTTGCGATAGGCTTTTTTTATCTCTTCCGGCGAAGCGCCTTTTTTCAGGCCGAGAATTTCATAATAGTCCTTTTGTGCCAATTAAGACTCCTTTGGGGGGGCAGGGGATGACTGTTACCACAAGGACAGCACTTTAGTCGCGTGGTACGGCAATCATCCTGTCCAGCGCTCTTTTTGCAGGGATACTGATCTCTGCGGCAACTTTCACCACCGGCTGCATGGTCTGCAGGGCGAGAAGGATGTCCTCCAGCGAGGTAAGTTTCATGTTAGGGCAGAACAGTGCCGGGGACGCCAGGATGAATTCCTTGTCAGGGCTCTCAATTCTCAGCCGGTACAGAATTCCTGCCTCAGTGCCGACAATGAAGCGCCCGGCAGAGCTGTTACGGCAGTAATCATACATCCCCGACGTCGAGCATACATGGTCTGCAAGAGCGACGACAGCCGGATTGCACTCAGGGTGACAGATGAAGAGTGCATCAGGATGGCTCTGCTTAAGTGCGGTTACTGCCTCCGGCTTCAATCGCTCATGAGTAGGGCAGTAACCATCCCACAAATGAAATTTCTTGTTGGAAAAACGAGCCACATACTGACCGAGGTTTCTGTCCGGAGTGAAGATGATTTCATCGTCAGGCAGCGATTCCACGACTTTCAGGGCATTTGCGGATGTACAGCAGATATCGCTGCAGGCTTTAACTTCAGCCGATGAGTTGACATAGGTTACCACCGGTACGCCGGGATGCTGCAGCTTGAATTTTTGCAGATCGTCAGCCGTAATCATGTCGGCCATCGGGCAGCCTGCATCGAGCCTTGGCAGAAGGACGGTCTTTCCCGGAGAAAGAATTGCTGCCGACTCCGCCATGAAGTGAACACCGCAAAAGACTATGACATCAGCAGCTGTCTTTGCCGCCTCCTGAGAGAGGCCAAGCGAGTCGCCGGTGATATCGGCAATCTCCTGCACTTCGTCACGCATGTAATTGTGCGCAAGCAGAATGGCATTGTGTTCCTTGAGCAGGGCTCTTATCGACTGTTGCAACTCTTTAGGCATCGTATTCGGCTCCCGTATCACGGCTGGTGTCATATGCGGTTAATTCAGCCATTCAAATTCCGCATCTTTTGCCGCGCGGCTGCGTTGCGGCTCCTCGGCTCAGGCTCTGGTTTGGCTGATACTAGTCAAAGTTGACGGCGCTGTCAAACCCTTTGCCGTTGACTATAAAACATAAAAATACTATGCTAAAAACTTAATACAGGCGGATAAGGGGAATTTATGTTCGGAATAGGTATGCCTGAAATAATAGTAATCCTGGTAATTGCCCTTGTAGTCATAGGCCCGCAGAAACTGCCGGAACTTGCCAAATCTTTGGGAAAGGGTCTTGCAGAATTCAAAAGGGCTACCGAGGACTTCCGCCAGGGTGTGGATGATGAGGTAAAGCTCTCTGAAGAAAAGGATAAGGCCGCTAACGAGCTTGCCGCCAAAGCAGAAGACAAGTCAAAGCATGACAATGCGACAACTGAAGTCAAGGCGGGGCAGGAGAGCAGTCATAAAGGTTAGGTAACAGTTTACCAGAGTTTGACAAGCAAAAGGCGGGTTCCCCCGCCTTTTGCTATTTCAGCTTGATTAAAGCCTCTTTCGCAGCGGCAACCTCTTCTGCATGGGGATATTTGTCGATAATCTCTTTCAGAAGGTACTTTGCGCTTTTAGTATCGCCCAGTTCTCTGAATGACAATGCCTGCTTGAGCATGGCTGCCGGAACCTTTTCCTTTCCGGGATACTCTTTTATGACTCGCTGGAACTCAATAACAGCCTGCTCATAGTTTTTTTCCAGATAATATGTTTCACCGATCCAGTATCTTGCATTTGGCAGCAGCTTGTGATTGGGGAACTTCTCGCAAAAACCGGTGAACATATCCCGTGCTTTGCCTACTTCTCCGCTTTTCAGGGTGTCATACGCCTGCTTGTAGATGTTTTCCGGATTTGGCGGCTGTTCCATGGACTTTGTAAGAGCGGCGATCCTGGAGTTGTTCTCTTCAACCGCCGCTTCAAGTTTTTTCAGGCGCCCCTCCATTGCCGCCACGGCTTTTGACGTATCCTCTTTCAACAGGGTGATATCCTCAAAGGGCTTCTTTGCAGCAAGCACCTGATCTTCAACCCTTCCTGCCATAACCTGCACATCTATCCGCATTGCATCAAGATTCGCCTGCATGTCGGCAGTCCCTTTACGGAGAATCTCCAGGCTTTTCAGGGCATCACGCGAACTTTTCTCGGCTAGTTCTTTTGCTTCGACAGTTACTGCCGAGATATTTTTCTCCGCAGAGAAGAGGCGGCTTTTCATCTCATCTATATCCTGCTGGGCAAGATGCATGTCGTTTCTGGTAGCGCAGCCGGCAATAAAGAGAACAAAGGGAATTATCAGAAGATATCTTGTCATCGGTAAACCTCTCAGAATGTTAACGGATAATAAAAAGGAGCCGTTGCGGCTCCTTTTTATTATATGATTTAAGTCTGGTTATTTGATAATTGCAAACTCAACCCGGCGGTTCTTTGCCCAGGCCTCTTCATTATTGCCATTGTCAGCAGGGCGCTCTTTCCCGTAGCTGATGATGGAGAGCTGGTCAGCCGGAACACCGAGAGTCAGGAGGTAGTTCAAAGCGGCTTTGGCGCGGTTTTCGCCAAGAGCAAGGTTGTACTCATCAGAGCCGCGCTCGTCACAATGCCCCTCAATCTTGACTTTACCCTTGTACTTCTTGAGAAGGTAATCGGCGTTATTATAAAGGATATCTCTGTCTGACTGGCGCAAAGCGTATGAATCAAAGTCAAAGTAGATAGTTTTAAGCGGGCGATTGGGATCTTCAATCTGCTGCTGAGCTGCAGCCTGCTGCTGAGCTCCGGCCTGAAGCTGAGCGTCGGCCTGCTGCTGGGCTGCCGCCTGCTGGGCTGCCGCCTTTTCAGCTGCCGCCTTATCTGCTGCTGCCTTTTCAGCTGCCGCCCTGTCTGCCGCCGCCTTTTCAGCCGCTGCTTTATCTGCTGCCTGTTTTTCGAGGTCTGCAGTGGCAGCAGTTGCTTGCGCCCCGGTCATACCTTCATCAGGTTTAACCTGGTCTTTTGCACAGCCGCTCAGCAGAAGCAAACCAAAAGAGAGTATCAACAGTACTCCAAAAAAACTCTTGCGCATCACAAATTCTCCTTTCAACCGTTGACTGTAAAACAGCGTGTGACCGGATTATACATGACTTTTAGACATTTACAATAAAAGCATTGAAAATATTTTACGAACAGTTAATTACCAGCGTGATGACCATACAGGGTGAGAGTCCTTCCCTTTACCCCTTGATACCCGGGTTTGACCGGAGCCGTCGGCGCGCATTACATAAACGAACTCGCCCCCGCCGCGCTTGCTGCTGAAAACGATGAATCTACCGTCTGGAGACCACCGGGGATGTTCGTTGCTGCCTTCAAAAGTTATCTGTTTGTCATCGCTGCCATCAGGATTTATCAGGTGAATCTGGAAGCTGTTACCGTACTGGCGGCTGTAGGCGATCCGGTCCCCTTTTGGAGACCAGCGTGGACCGACATTATAGCCGTGGCCAGGGGTTATTCTTTTCTGGTCACTGCCGTCATAACGCATTACAAATAACTGCGGTTTGCCGAAACGATCAGAGACAAAGGCGATCAGTTTGCCGTCGGGTGACCAGGATGGTGCAAGATCGATTGCCGGGTGGTTCGTCAGCCGGGCGAGTTGCTTTCCGTCTTTACTGATGATGTAGATCTCGGAATTACCGTCTTTGCTCATTGCCAGAGCGATACGGTTTCCCTCTGGGGAGAAAGCGCCGGTAATGTTGATGCCCGGAGCCGATGAAATACGGGCTTCCGTTCCGGTGAAAAGCTCACGCCGGTAAAGGTCCGGATTCCCCTGCTTGTAAGTGGTAAAAATTATTTCCTTGCCTGAGGGGGAGAAGTCGGGATTGAGATTGATTGATCCGTTGGCGGTAAGCTTACGGACATTGAAGCCATCCCAGTCCATGAGATAAATTTCCTTGTTCCCGCTAGAGCGTGAAACGTAGGCAAGTTTTGCTGTGAAGGGACCCCGCTCACCCGTCAGGGCATAAAGTATCTCGTCGGAAAAAGTATGCGCGGTTTTTCTAATATCCTGTTTTGCCGCGCTGTAGCGCTTGGCGAGAATTTCTCTGCCGGTGGCGACTTCATAGAGACGGTACTCAAGGGTGATTGAAGTGGCAGCGAGCGTGTAACCCGTTTTCAGCAGCATATCGGCGTCGGTTGTTGTCCCGCCTGCTGCCGGTTGAACAAGCGAAAACAGGCCGGTAATCCCGAGATCGAGCTTGAAAATATCGGCTATCTCCGCGGCTATTTTAAGGTCAGATGCTCCGGATATAGGAGCCGGAGGCTGTATGAAAATGTTAAGGGAGCGATTACCGTTTGCCGTGACCCGCAGGAAATCTTCCTGGGAAAAGATGGCGGACGGCAGGAGCGCAACAACGAGAAGAACAGCAATTATGAGAAAACGGTTCAATTGATAACCTCTTGCGGGCTGAAAACGTAAAGTTTGTCGAAACCGGCATCCGTGGGTGTTGGCGGGAAATTCACCTTTGCTTTTTCAATTGTCCTGATGACAGAGTCATTAAAAAGTTTGTCAGGAGAAGGGCGCTCTATGACGTAGCGGACAAGGCGACCCTTTTTGTCGATGAAGAGGCGAACAGCGGCTTCCGGCGCCTTGCTGCGGTAAAACATGGTAGTGGCAAGCGCATCTTTAAGCCGTGACTGGATATATGCCCCATATTCAGAGCCCTTCTTGTCGGAAACTCTCTTCTGCAGCGAGGCGAGCGCTTGCGCCTGATGTTTTTCATCAGAGCTGCGTTCAAGACGACTCATCCTCTGGGCAAAATCTCTTGCTTCCTGTCCTTTGCTGTCCTCCCCCGGGCCATCCTTGGCAGGCAGTGCGGCACGTGAAGACGGGACAGTAACAGCAGTTTTGCCCGGCAGTGATAGCGGTTTGACTGTTGGCGACGGAGCTGCCGGTGCAGCTGCAGCAGGCTGAGGTTCCGGCGTTGCCGGGGCAGGATCAGGTGCAGGAAGCGAAACGATATCGACATAATACGGGGTTGCTTCGTGCAATACAGGCTTGAATATTTCGGTATAGCTGCAGATAAATAAAGCTGCAAGATGAAGCGTTATAGAGAGGAAAAAAAACCTCCCCGGTTTTGGATCACGCTGCCGAGACGCCTGGATCATTTTGACCCTGCTGGCTCCGTAAGCATCCCGAGGCGCTCTACTCCCGCCCCCTTGATTTCGGACATAGCTTTTACCACTTCTCCGTAGGGCACATCGCGGTCTGCTTTCAGAAAAACCTCTTTTTTGCTCCTGGAGGAAAACATGGCAGCCAGTCGGGATTTAAGCTGCCCTTGCGGAATCTCTTCCTTTTCGATGAAGGCTCTGCCGCTTCTGTCAATCGAGACAATAACCGGGTTGTCCTTGACCTCCATTGCCTTTGATTCGGTTTTGGGGAGGTTTACCTGCATCCCTTGCTGCATCATGGGGGCGGTAATCATGAAGATAACGAGCAGTACCAGCATTACGTCCACAAAAGGAGTGACGTTTATCTGGGACATTATCTGACGATCGTTGTTTCTATTGCCGATTTCCATAAAAAGCTCTCCGCCTATTTTTTTGCAAAAGAGCGTTGGACAATATTCAGGAATTCGGTCGAAAAATTGTCCATCTCCGCTATCAATACCTTGATCTTGCTCTGGAAGTGATTGAAGCCCATTACGGCCGGGATGGCGGCTACCAGGCCGATCGCTGTGGCAATCAGCGCCTCGGCAATTCCCGGAGCGACGACTGCCAGCGAAGCGGAACCCGTTTCGCCGATCCCCTTGAAGGCGGTCATGATCCCCCAGACAGTACCGAACAGCCCGATAAAGGGGGCGGTGGAGCCTGTCGTTGCCAGGAAGGTAAGATACTTTTCGAGGCGGGTTATTTCGGAAGTGGTGGCACGGCGAAGAGCACGGGCGATATTGTCAACTCCGCCAAGGTCTGCACTGATGACATTAGGGTCTTTAGTCTCTTCGACCTTCTCCCCCAGCTTTTTCATCTCGTTGTAACCTTCGGTAAAAAGGATCGAGAGCGGTGAGTTGGCAAACCTGTCGATTTGGGAATTTATCGCATCAAAACGTTTTGTCTGCCAGAAGAACGTCAGGAACCTTTCCGATTCCAGATTTGCTTTGCGCACCTGAATGAATTTGTAAGAAATTATTGCCCAGGAAACGACCGAAAAGTAGATCAGAATCAGCAGCACAATTTTCACGACGATACCGGTACCAGCTAATAGAAACAAGGGGCCACCTCCAGAAACATTTTCAGATTAACCTCAATCTAAATATTCCTCTGCAACATGCAAGTCAACTTTTTAATAGCATTCAGGCTTTCTGTCAGTGAAGCAGGGTATCTGTTGCCGCCATGCCTCCAGCGCGGCGAAATCGAGCGTGGCAGTAATATTCACCGGTTCATGGCCGGCTTCTGCCAGCAGTTCGCCCTGGGGATCGATAATCATGCTCATGCCGAAAAAGTCGAGCTTGCCGACAACCCCGCAGCAGTTGGCGGCAACTACGAAGAGCTGGTTTTCAATCGCTCTGGCACGCAATAGAGTGCGCCAGTGTTCCTGGCGCGGTTTGGGCCATTCACCCGGCACTACCAGTATCTCAGCGCCTTCCACTGCGAGACGGCGGGCAAGTTCGGGAAAACGGAGATCGTAACAGATGAAAACCCCGATCTTGCCGATTGTAGTGTCTGCCAGAAACCAGGAACTGCCGCTGTCAAAGGAGCGATCCTCCTGCATCAGGGAAAAAAGATGCATTTTGCGGTACTTTCCCCTCATTTTACCGTTGTCCAGCAGGTATGCCGTATTGTAGACCTTCTCTTCATGAGGCTCAGGCAAAGAACCTACAATCACCATGCCGTATTCTGCGGAGAGCGCTGCCAACTCCTCCACCAGGTCGCCGGTACGCTCGGCAAGGCGGTTCAGCTCCTTGTAGGCAAAGCCGGTTCCCCACATTTCGGGGAGAACTGCAAGCTGCACCCCTTCTGCGGCCAGCAGTGCCAGAGATTTCCGCACATGGCCGAGATTCGGTTCAATTTCACCCAGAGTAATGTTGAACTGAACGGCAGCGGCTTTTATCGAACGGGACATATAACCTCCTTGATTAAGAGCTGTCAGTGTAAAGCAAATTGCGCTACTATTCAAGTCAGAGACCAAATGCTGCCCGGAGAGGAATAATGGGGATATCATCAATGTTTTCATCGCTTGTTAAAGGGATAACGTGGGCAAAAGTTGCCAGCATGGCGATAGAATATGCACCTGAGCTTTACTGCAAGGCAATGGAGCGTCACCACGCGGAAACTCCTGCGGTTGCCATAGCAGAAGCGACAGCGCTTCAGGAGAGGTTGGCCCGTCTTGAAATACTTTTGCTGGAGCAGGAGGATCTGATCCGGGAGCAGACGGCAAAAAACGGGCTCCTTGAAAAGAGATGCCTTGCTCTTGAAAACAGCCTGCTGGCACTTAAAATCAGTGCGGGCGTGTTGACTCTCTGCTGCATTATCCTGCTGGCAATTATTTTCAAATAGAGGTGAACTGTTCCATTTACATTCATATCCCGTTCTGTAGCCGCAAATGCAGCTATTGCGACTTCAACTCCTATGACACTCCTGAAATATCTCCAGTTGATTACGTAGAGCTGCTCCTTGGAGAGCTCAAGGCGACCGCGGCAGAATTTGCGCTGCAGCCGGCGCCTACCCTCTACTTTGGCGGCGGAACACCTTCACTCCTCGCTCCCGGACAGATTGCCCGGCTGGTTGCCGCTGTCAGGAACAGCTGCGGACTTGCTGCCGATGCCGAAGTGACCCTGGAAGCAAATCCGGGAACGCTCAGCCGTGAATCGCTGGCAGGCTATCTGGCAGCCGGTGTCAACAGGCTCTCCATAGGAGTTCAGTCCTTTGATGATGCAAAGCTGCGGCTTCTCGGACGGATCCATTCGGCAGAAGAAGCACGCGCAGCGATTACCATGGCCCGACTGGCAGGCTTCAGCAATATCGGCATTGACCTTATGCACTCTCTCCCCGGGCAGACTCTTGCCGAGTGGCAATTGACCCTGAATGAAGCCATTGCCATGAGGCCGGAGCATATCTCCGCTTATGGACTCACTGCCGAAGAGGGGACGCCGTTTGCCGCCATGGTCGCCCAGGGGAGCATGCTGCTCCCTGATGAAGAGCTGGCAGCCGAGATGTTCGAACTTACTGCCGGACTTCTGCAACAGGCAGGTTATGAATATTACGAAATCTCCAATTTTGCGCGCAGCGGATTTCGCTCAAGACATAATCAGGTTTACTGGGAGAGGGGGAACTATCTCGGTATCGGCGCCGGAGCGCATTCGTTTGTCCGCACACCCGGCTATGGTCTCAGATGGGAAAATCCGGCAAAACTGACTGATTATGCGGCTGTCGTCAAGGAAGGCAGGGAGCGGGCCGATGCAGCGCCCGTCTCGCGGTCCGAGGCTATGGCGGAATATTTCTTTCTTGGTCTCCGGCTGATGGCAGGGGTTGATCTTGGCAGATTCAAGGACGAGTTCGGCGTTGACGCAACGGCTGCGTTCCCGCTGGTTGTCGAAAGACAGATTGGACGCGGGCTGCTGATAATGGGGGGGGGCAGGCTCCGGTTGACACAGCGTGGACTGTTGCTTGCCAATAGAGTCATGCTGGAGTTTGTATAACCTGTCTGGTTTGTTTGTGGCTCAAGAAGGGCCTAGCGGCGTCTTGCAGCCTCTTCTTCATAAAATTTACGGTAGAGGATATCCCATTCACGGCTCCCCGGCACTTTTGTCTGGCTGTACGAGGCAAGCTTGCGGCGGACAGCGAGGTCAATTTCCTCGGTAGCAGTGAAAAAGTCGGCAATGGAGTTCTTGACCCGCAGCAGCGAGCGCGGCTCTTCCGGAAAATCGACCAGATCACTTCCCCAGAGCTTGTCAATAACCTTATGCGCCAGGTGGGAGATGCGGTCTTCTGATATCTGCATGAGTGACTCCGGGAAGATTATTAATTTCACCAGGGATTAAGACGAAACAGCCCTGATGTTCTTTACAGACAGGTAGAGCTCAAACCGTTACAAAACAATCTTGCGCTCTTTGGCCAGCTTCTCTTTTATCATCCGCAGCATTCTGTTCCGGTCGATTTCGGCGGCGCCGCGGCCCAGAGCTGCAAGGTTTTCATTCATAATCCGCTCTGCATCCCGCTCCAGGGATTCTTCCGCCTGAATGTCGGCAATGATGGCGGCTTTGATGGCAGCAAGCGCTGCGCCTCTTTCCCCCTTCAGCAGAACCTCATTGGCGGCAATCAGGTCATTGAGGATCTTCTCTCCGAGACGATTAATCTGTTCTTCCTTGAGACGCATGACAGGCTCCTTATGGCGGGCATCTTACCTGAATAGGGCTGAAAAGCAAAGTATAACAGGTGCAAAGATTGACCGCCAAGCAAGAGACTGCTATTGTCGGCAATACTTTTATTAAAAAAGCTGGGGGATATACCATGCTCATAGTAATGCATCACAAAGCCACGACAAAGCAGATTGAAACCATAACCAGGGCAATAACGGCAATGGGCCTTATTGCCGCGCCGATTCCGGGGGGCGAGCGAACGGCTATCGGCGTGCTCGGCAATAAGGGGTATATTGATGACACCACCATCCGCGATCTGCCGGGTGTCAGTCAGGTCATCCATGTTTCTAAACCATATAAACTTGTGTCACGCGATTTCCACCCGAAAAATACCATTGTAAAAATCGGCTCAGTCGAGGTCGGTGAAGGCAAAAGACCGGTGGTGGTTGCCGGTCCCTGCGCGGTGGAGAGCGAATCGCAGATCCTCAGGACGGCAAGAGCAGTGAAAAAGGCCGGCGCGGATATGCTCCGGGGGGGCGCATTCAAACCGCGCACCGGTCCGCATACTTTTCAGGGACTGGGTGAAGAGGGGTTGAAACTTCTTGTCCTGGCACGGGAGGAGACCGGCCTGCCGATAGTTACCGAGGTCATGAGCCCGGATACGGTCGGAATCGTTGCCGCTTCCGCCGACCTTCTCCAGATAGGCGCCCGGAATATGCAGAACTTTGATCTGCTGCGCGAGGTAGGGAGGACGAAGAAGCCGGTACTGCTCAAGCGGGGGATGAGCGCCACGCTGGAAGAGTTCCTTGCTGCTGCCGAATATATCCTCGCTGAGGGGAACCCGCATGTCATCCTCTGCGAGCGGGGGATCAGGACCTTTGAGACTGCTACCCGTAATACCCTCGACTTGTCGATCGTGCCGCTGATCAAGGAGATATCCCATCTGCCGATAATGGTTGACCCTTCCCATGCTACCGGCAAGCGCAGCCTTGTCTCGCCGATGTCAAAGGCGGCGCTGGTCTCCGGTGCCCATGGCGTTCTGGTTGAAGTACATCCCGAGCCGGAAAAGGCGCTCTCGGACGGGCCTCAATCGCTGACATTTGCCGGATTTGAACAACTGATGGTCGAGCTGAAACGTCTGAACGGCTATCTGGGTTTCTAGCTGCTGCTGCTCCAAAAAGCGCATTTTTCTCCTGCAAATGACGCGGCGTACATGGTAAACATTAGTATGCTGCTGGTCCGGCAAGACTTTTCCTGCGGGAAATCGTTTTTTACATCAGATGGTTACAATAACGGGAAATATTATATCGGGGCATTGGCTCCGGATTTGCATCCAGTATCGTTTCAGTTGACCTGAAACAGGAGGCCTTGATGAAACTGTTCAAACGAACAATAATGATAATCCTGTCCGTGTTACTGCTAACCAGCTTGAGTGTCCCTTGCAGTGCGGCTGACAATGCTTTCAGGGATGTATTCGAAAATGCCTTTTATGGCGGTCTTGCCGGTACGCTGGTTGGTGGGGCGCTCCTCGTGTTCACAAAGAAACCGGGCGACCATCTTGATTATCTTGCCTATGGCGCTGCCGGCGGTGTTCTTGCCGGTGCTGCCTATGGCGTGGCAAAATCGGCCAAGGCCCTGGTTGCCATAGAAGACGGCAATGTGAAGTTTGCCATACCGACCATCACGCCTGAATTCCGGGAAACCAACGTCAAGGGATTGTCGTCACTCATGCTGAAAGCAGAACTGATCAGGGGTGAATTCTAGCGGTCATACTGATTAATGCGCAACCTGAAAAGGGGTGTCTGCCGACGAGCAGCACCCCTTTTCTGTTTCCTCTGTAATCGTTGCTGAGCGGAAATCTGTTTGACTTTGTTTCGCCCCTCTGCTAGATAGTACAGCACAATCGAATAGTTAGTAGATCAGGTGCCGGGGGTTATTCCGGTTTCAAATCAAGGATGAAATCAAGGCTGCGAGGATTGAAGCGGCGAGGCGTACATGTTGTACGTTTGAGTCGCTGAAGACGAGTCAACGAAGATAGCGCCTTGATTTGGAATTGGAACGTCCGGTTAAAAGGGAAGGGGGTGCAAATCCTCCACTGTCCCGCAACTGTAAACGGTGATGAAAGCCGCAACTACGCCACTGAGAACAGTTTTCTCCGAAATTCCGGATAAAACTTCGGGAAGGCGCGGCAAGTAAAGCGATCCGTGAGTCAGGAAACCTGCCTGGTTGAATATTTGTCAGTTCCTCCGCAGGAGAGGTGCCGGGCTCCCGTATATTTACTTGACCCCGCCTCTTTAATCAGGAGACGGGGTTTTTTGTCATGGCGGAAATTATCCTTATCAGCGGCGGCGCCAGGAGCGGCAAGAGCCGTCTGGCAGAAGAGCTGGCATGCAAGCTGGGCGAGCCCCTGCTCTACGTTGCCACTGCCCATGCCGGCGACGCCGAGATGGCTGCCAGGATCGCCCGCCATCAGGAGCGGCGCGGCGCTGCCTGGCAGACTGTTGAAGAGCCGTACGCGCTTCTCTCCGTGATTGGCGGGCACGACGGCTGGTTCAAGGCCGTGCTGGTTGACTGCATCACCCTCTGGCTCACCAACCTGCTCCTCTCCGGCAACAGTAACGAAATTGTCCTGGACAGGGTGCGCGAACTGACAGCTGCCGCCGAATCCCTGCAGAGCCCGCTCATCCTCGTTTCCAATGAAGTCGGGATGGGTATAGTGCCTGAAAACGCCCTTGCCAGGAGGTTTCGCGACCTGGCCGGTGAGGCGAATGAAATCCTTGCTGCTGCTGCTGCTGAAGTTTACGTCATGTTTTCCGGCTTGCCACTCAAAATTAAAGGCTGAAAAGAAAGGATCGAGGATCGAGGAAAAAGGATCGAGGAAAACTTTGTCAGGTCTATCCTCGTACCTCGTACCCCGCTCCTCGCACCTGTCATCAAAGGAGATCCAGATGAACCTTCTCGAAACAACCCTTGCCGCTATCAAACCCGTAGACCCTGTTCTGCTTGCTTCTGCCCAGGCAATTCTGGACAACAAGACAAAGCCGCCCGGCTCACTCGGGCGTATCGAAGAGTTCGGCCGGCGCTATGCTGCTATTCAAGGCAGCATGAAACCTGCCTTGGGGAAGAAGGTGATCTTTACTTTTGCCGGTGACCATGGTGTTGTTGCCGAGGGGGTATCGGCCTTTCCGCAGGAGGTGACGCCGCAGATGGTTTTCAACTTCCTTAATGGCGGCGCCGGGGTTAATGTGCTCGCCGGTCATGCCGGTGCAGAGGTGCGGGTGGTTGACATGGGGGTCAATTTCGATTTTGGTGTTCTTGCAGGGCTGATCGACCGGAAGGTTGCCCGTGGCACGAAAAATCTGGCCAAAGGTCCTGCCATGAGCCGCAAAGAGGCGGTCATGGCGCTTGAGGCAGGGATTGCGCTTGCTTTCGAGGCAAAGGCCGAAGGGGTGACGCTACTCGGCACAGGGGATATGGGGATTGCAAATACGACCCCTTCGTCAGCAATCATCGCGGCCATCTCCGGCATAAGCGTCAGGGAACTCACCCACCGGGGGACCGGTATCAACGATGAGGCGCTGGAACGGAAGGTCCTGGCTATCGAACAGGGTCTGGCCGTGAACCGTCCCGATCCGGCAGACCCGATTGATGTCCTGGCCAAGGTCGGCGGCTACGAGATCGCCGGCATTGCCGGACTTGTGCTGGGAGCGGCCGCTGCCGGTATTCCGGTCGTTGTCGACGGCTTCATCTCAACCGCCGGAGCGCTGATTGCCAGTGAACTTCATCCGCAGGTGCGCGACTACATCTTTGCTGCCCACAAATCGGTAGAGATCGGTCATACTGTCATGCTCGAACGGATCGGTGTCGAACCGATTCTCGATCTGAAGCTGCGCCTCGGCGAAGGGACCGGCGCCGCCCTGGCCATGATGCTGATCGAGGCCGGGGTGAAGGTGTTAAGCGATATGGCCAGTTTCGAAGATGCCGGAGTGTCGAAAGGAGAGTAAGAGCTGGAAACTGTGAATAGTGGACCGGGAACTGTAAAGGCAAAACCCTGATGCCGCCTTTACGGGTTTACTTGTCCCTATTCCCAGTTCCCGATTCCCAGATTCATGAGACTTTATCTGATTGCCATGCAGTTTCTGACCATTATCCCGCTGTCGTTTGCCGAAGAGTGGCAGGAGGGGGAGATGGGGCGCTCGATGCGCTGGTTCCCGCTGGTCGGCCTCTTCATCGGCGTGGGGCTGGCTGCTCTCGACCGCGCCCTCGTTCTTTTGCTCCCGGCGCCGCTGGCCGCGCTGCTGCTGGTGACTGCCCTGGCCATTGTCACCGGGGCGCTGCATCTCGACGGCGTTGCCGATGTTGCTGACGGCTTCGGCGCCAGGGGGGGGCGGGAACGGTTTCTGGCAGTGATGAAAGACTCCGGCACCGGCGCCATCGGCGCTGTCGGCGTTGTTCTCGTGCTGCTGCTGAAGTTCCAGGCGCTTGTCAGTCTCCCTTCTGAACTAAGGCTCCAGGCAATTATATTCTTCCCGGCTGTTGCCCGTTTTGCCCAGGTGCTTGTAACCGCAGGGGCTCTCCGGGCGAGAGCTGACGGTCTTGGCGCAACCTTTGCGGTCGGGGCAGGTTATACTGAGCTTGTAATTGCTGCCGCGACAACTTTTATCGCCGGCTGGTTTCTTCTCGGGATTAAAGGGATTTTTTGCTGTATAATGATTTCACTTTTAGCTTTCTGTTCGCGAAAATACTTTAATCACCGTCTTGGCGGCATAACCGGTGATATAATCGGTGCGACCAGCGAGGTGGCAGAGATCATCTGCCTTCTTGTTGTAGTAGCCGCAGCAGGAGCATGAGCTTTGTATGGTTGGTAAAACCCGGATTTATCTCATCCGCCATGGCCAGGTTGCCGGCTACGAAACCCCGGCATACAACGGTCATGCCGATGTTGCCCTGACAGAGTATGGCATTTCCCAGTATCATCAACTGCAAGAGCGGCTGACCGATACCGGTATAACCGCCTGCTATAGCAGCGATCTCTCACGCTGCGCCATCGGCGCCGGAATAATCTGTTCGCTGCGAGGCATCAAGCCGCATCTCAGGCCAGAGCTGCGCGAGCTCAACATCGGTATCTGGGAAGGGATGACCTGGGAGGAAATCACCTCACGGTATCCGCAGCAGTGGCAGGCGCGGCTGGCGGATATTGTCAACTACCGGGTGCCGGAAGGCGAGAACCTCCTCGATCTGGCAGCCCGCGCCATCCCGGCATTGAAAGAGATTGTCCGGGCGCATTCGGGCGAAAACGTTCTTGTTGTCGGCCATGGCGGGATGAACAGGGTGCTGCTGCTCGATGCCATCAATGCTCCGCTCGCCGCACTCTTCAATATCGAGCAGAAGTATGCCTGTCTGAACATCATCGACTACTACGAAGACGGCAAGACGGTTGTAAATCTGTTGAATGGCTGAGGGCTGAGGGCCCGCTACCGCCGAAGGCGAGGTTTTAATGAAGTCTATCATGATCGCCGCACCAATGAGCGGCAGCGGCAAGACGACCATCACCATCGGGCTGATGGAGTGTTTTAAGCGGCGGGGACTGAAAGTAGCCCCCTTCAAGGTCGGTCCCGACTTCATCGACCCCGGTTACCACCGGCTGGTGACAGGACGTCCGTCAATCAACCTTGACGCCTGGATCTGCTCGCCGCAAGCCGTAATGGAAACCTATTCCGCCCAATCCTTTGATGCCGATATCGCCGTTATTGAAGGGGTCATGGGGCTTTTTGACGGGATAAGCGGCCGGTCGGACGAAGGGAGCAGTGCGCAGATAGCAAGGCTCACCGGTTCGACCGTTTTCCTGGTGATAGATGCCAAGGGGTATGCCCGTAGCGCTGCTGCATGTGTGAAAGGTTTTGTCGAGTTTGACCCTGAAGTGAAAGTAGGCGGCATCATTTTTAACAATGTCGCCAGCGACACCCATGCCAGGATACTGCGCGAGGCGGTCGAGACGGCTCTGCCGCAGACCAGGGTTATCGGCTGTATCCCCAGAGACGCCAGGCTGCATATCCCGTCACGGCACCTGGGGTTGATGACGGCAGAGGAAAACGCCCTTACGCCTGAATTTCTCGACCACCTGGTCGAAATAATTCGTAAATCTGTCGATCTGGGAATGCTCTGGGCAGCAACCGGCGCCGGCGATCTTGTTGCATCTGCGCCGGTGAGAAAGTCGTCTGTAAAAGGTGTCAGGATCGCCGTAGCCCGCGATGCTGCCTTCTGTTTTGTCTATGAAACCAACCTGCAACTGCTTGCGGCAGCCGGAGCAGAGCTGGTCGAATTTTCACCCCTGAATGACAGTGTCCTGCCAAAAGGGACAGCCGGAATATATCTTCCCGGCGGCTATCCAGAAGTGCATGCCCCGGCACTCTCTGCCAACAGCGCCATGAAAGAGGCCATCCGTAACGCGGTAGAGGCCGGAATGCCGGTTTATGCCGAGTGCGGCGGTTTCATCTATCTTACCGCCGGTTTTGCCGACACTTTGGGGAATCCCGACCCTGCGCGGAGCTTTGTCAACATCTTTCCGGTAATCACCACCATGCTTAAACATAGAAAAGCCCTCGGCTACCGGGAGATACGGCTCCGGGAGGAGTGCATTCTCGGCAGCAAAGGTGATATTGCCCGCGGCCATGAGTTCCACTATTCGCAGATGGTTGAGATACCGAAAGAATTCAGTCGATTGTATCAGGTGAGCAAGGGCCTGAGCGATCTCGGCACTGAAGGTTATCGCTACAAAAACTGCCTTGCCTCTTATATCCATCTCCATTTCGGCAGCAATCCGGGGATGGCGCAAGCGTTCGTGGATAGCTGCCGGAAATTCAAGAAGGTAAAACCGGGCAAATCATTGAACCGCAAAGAACCGTTTCCGCGTACCATTAAGTTTTGAGGTTTCAATGCACCGTCTGCTCCTGACAACCCTGCTCCTGGCAATCGCCGCCCCGGCCCATGCCATGCACATCAGCGAGGGGATACTGCCGCTACCCTGGGCGCTGCTCTGGTTTGCGGTTGCCGCCCCTTTCGTGGTGCTGGGGGTGAAGCGGCTCAACGCGATGGCAAAGGAGGATCTCTCCTTCAAGCCTCTGGTCGGGCTGATGGCGGCGGTGGTATTCATCATCTCCTGCATGCCGATTCCGGTGCCGACAGCCGGAACCTGCTCGCATCCTTGCGGCACCGGCATCGCTGCCATTCTGGTCGGTCCGCTGGTCAGTGTGGTGATAAGCAGCGTAGCGCTCCTTATCCAGGCTCTGGTGATGGCCCATGGCGGACTGTCCACCCTCGGTGCCGATATCGTCTCCATGGGTGTGGTCGGATCATTCGTGGGTTATGGTGTTTTTCGCGGGCTCCGCGCTGCCGGAATCTCCCTTGGCGGCGCTGCCTTTGCCGCCGGGGTGATGACCGATTGGGCCACCTACCTGGCCACCTCTGCCGAACTTGCCAGCGGTATCCGTGGCGACGCCCAGTTCCTGCCGCTGTTCACCAGGATCATGCTTGCCTTCATGCCGACGCAACTGCCGCTCGGCCTGCTGGAGGGGGCGATGACTGCCGGTATGGTGACCCTTCTTGCCCGTAAACGCCCCGACCTCCTGGTAAAGATGAAACTCCTCAGTCCAAGCGAGGTTTCCGGCCATGCTTAAGAAAAAGCGCCGTCTCAAAATTCTGCTTTTGCACGCCATACTGTTGCCGACCCTGCTCTTTGTCTACAGCTTTTTTACCCTTGCTCCCCGCCCCTGGACCGGTGTCGATGAAGCGGTAGTGGAGAAGATTGCCAAAGAGCACGGCCGGGAGGCGAGGACGCCGCTTATTGATACCGACAGAGGCGACCTGCTCCTCTTTGTCTTTCTGGGGGCAGGCGTTGTCGGTGGTTTTATCGCCGGTTATTGCTGGCGAAAGCTTAACGAAGATAAAACCGGAGAGGGGAGAGATAAAGATGTCTGATGACCAGGTTGCAACGGCCGGCGAAGGCCAGCCTCTTGACAAGACCGTCCTGCATAGAGGGTTGAAGATTGTCCGCCGACGGCGCTGGTATCTTTGGGCGATAATTCTGCTCTATATGCCGATGATGTTGCTGGCCATGAAGAGTTTACCCTCGATCAAGGCAGTCAGCGGCGTCTTTTTTTTCTGGTTCGTCATCATGTTCAGCATAGCTCTTTTTGCGGCCGTTGCCAGGTGTCCGCGTTGCGGTAACTATTTTCACGTGAACGGGATGACCCTGCTCTATCTTCGTAAATGTCTGCATTGCCAGCTGCATCTGACTGCAGACAAGCGACTCTGACAAAGAACCGACTACAGAGAATATGCGTAACATACATTTTAACCACGAAAAGAACCGCCATCCACTGATCTTGCAGGATGCCCGCGTCAAGTTGATTGCCGTTCTCGCTCTGCTGGTCATGGTGACAAGTTCCCGCAGCTTTGCCTTTCCGCTGCTTGTCACCGGATTCGGCCTTGGCGTCTGTCTCTGGCTGAGAGTGCCGGCTAAACTGCTGCTGGTAAGGTTTGCCGAACCCCTGTTTCTGGCCGTCGTTATCCTGCTGCTCAAGACTCTCTTCAGCGGCAGCGAGCCGCTCGGCAGTATCACACTACCCTGGCTGCAGCTGACGGCCAGCAGGGATGGACTTCTCGAAGGGGTAAAGATCGCCGGCAGGATATTCGGTGCAGTTACCCTTGTTGCGGCGCTGGGGTTTGCAACGCCGTTCACCGAACTGCTGGCGGCTCTGGCCTGGATGCGGATTCCGCGTGGCTTCATCGAAGTGACCATCTTTGCCTGGCGCTATCTGTTCGTGCTTGCCGAAGATGCCCAGGTCATCCATGCTGCCCAGAAGAACCGCCTCGGTTATGTCGGCGTGCGCCGCTCATTCCGCTCGCTCGGCACGCTGTCCGGCGCGCTGGTGATCAAAGCTTTCGACAGCAGTCAGACCATGACAGTCGCCATGACGCAGCGCGGCTATGATGGAACTTTTCCGCTGATGAAACACAAGCCGTTAAGGGGGCTGGAAGTGGCAACATCCGCGCTGTTTCTGCTGGTTATGGCGGTGGTATGGACAATTTAACTCTCAAGCAGGCCGCGCAGTCAAAGTGCGGTTCTGATTTTCTTTGCGCTCTTGGTTTGCGTTTCAGGCTCTTTGGGTCCTTTGCGGTTCAATGGTTTTCATGAATTCAATCCGTCTTGCAATCAATATTGACTCCTTCTGCTACCCTGACGGCACTGCCGCTCTAACCGATATCCGGCTGCAGGTGCAGCGGGGTGAGTTCTGCGCCCTCTTGGGGGCTAACGGCTCCGGCAAGACCACCCTGCTGAAAGCGATGGATGGCCTGATCCGTGATTACCGGGGGACGGTGCTGCTCGATGGGCAGAATATTCTCAAACTTCATCCACGCGATATCTACCGCAAGGTCGGGCTGGTCTTCCAGAATCCGGATGACCAGCTCTTTGCGCATTCGGTGGCGGAAGATGTCGCCTTCGGTCCGCGCAACATGGGCTTTAGCGAAGATGAAGTCGTGCGGCGCGTCTCTGTCGCTCTGGAGCAGGTCGAGATGGCGGAAGATACAGCCAGAAACATCCATCACTTAAGCTACGGGCAGAAGAAGCGGGTCTGTATCGCCGGGCTGCTGGCCATGGGACATGAAATTCTTCTCCTCGACGAACCGACTGCCGGGCTTGACCCGGTAGGCGAACTGCGGATGATGGAGCTGCTCAGCAAGCTTAACCTCAGCGCCGGCGTGACGATTGTCATGGCGACACACAGCGTTGACATGGTGCCGCTTTTTCTGGGGAAGGTGCATATCCTAGGCAAAGGGAGGCTTGTTCGCTCTGGGAGCGCCGCTGAGGTGTTCCGCTCTCCGGAAGAGATGGAGAAGGTCAGGCTGCGCCTCCCCCATGTTGCCGAGCTGTTCTGGCATCTGCAGCAGGACGGGTTTGCGGTTGACAGGTTGCCGCTGACAATTGATGAAGCCAGACGGGGGATTGTGAAAATAGTAAAAAAACAAACATAAATGGCTTTCGCCGAGCAGACCCTAAAGGTTTCAAAAACCTTTAGGGTCTTGGTTTGTCCGATTTTTTGATTTTGGAGGAGTTATCATGAAAACTGCAATTTTGCTCATGGCCCACGGCAGCCGTATTCCCGAGGCCAATGACGCTGCCCGCGAGGTAGCGGCGATGGTGCGGGAGATGACCGGCGAGGCTATCGTCGAGGTGGCGTTCCGGGAGATGCATGCACCGGACATCCAGCAGGGTATTGACGCCTGCGTGGCACAAGGAGCCGGGCGGATCCTGTTGATCCCCTACTTCCTCTTCATGGGAGCCCATGTGCAACATGATCTGCCTGAAGAGATCGAGGCAGCGCAGCTGCGCCACCCCGGTCTGGAAATGATGATGGGGGCGCATCTCGGCGCGCACCGCAAGCTGGCCGAAATAGTGGCCGAGCGGATTGGCGAGGGACTTGCCGTGGCGGGGTGGAACTGATGTCGGTCCACCTCAGACCGGAGGAGATTGAGGCGGAGTCGTTCCGGATGATTGACGCCGAGGCCGGCCCACACGCCTGGTCAGCGGCCGAGTGGCCGGTTGTCAGACGGGTGATTCACACCAGCGCCGACTTCGAATACCTCCGGACAATGTTCATCTCGCCGGGCGCGGTTGCTGCAGGGGTCAGGGCGCTCAAGGCAGGGCGGGGGATCGTCACCGACACTACCATGGCACTCTCCGGTATCAGCAAGCCGCGGGCTGCAAAACACTCGATCATGCTCTCCTGTTTTGTGGCCGACGCCGCTGTCGCAAAAGAAGCGGCAGCGCAAGGGGTGACCCGCTCTATCATGGCGATGCGCCGTGGAACGGCTTCGCCCGATAGCGGCATCTTTGTCATCGGTAATGCGCCGACCGCTCTCTTTGAGCTGCTGCGGCAGGTGCGCGAAGAGGGGTTGCGACCAGACCTGATCGTCGGTCTGCCGGTCGGCTTTGTCGGCGCATTGGAGAGCAAGGAAGAGCTGCTCGCAACGGCAACAGCTCACAACCTTCCCTTTATAACCAATCGTAGTCGCAAAGGGGGGTCCAACGTGGCGGCGGCGGTGATCAATGCTCTCCTGATTCTTGCGGTTGAAGGAGAGGCTGTTTGACCCCGGACAAAGCGACAAAGCCGTTGCGCTACGGATTCACCACCGGCGCCTGTGCCGCGGCAGCGGCAAAAGGGGCGGCGCTGATGCTCCGTGAACAGCGTCTGGTAGATGAGGTCGAGATCAACCTGCCGATCGGCATAGCGGTACGTTTCCGGCTGCACGGCCAGCGGCTGACCGAAACCGGCGCTGCCTGTCATGTGGTCAAGGATGCCGGTGACGACCCCGATGTCACCAACGGCGCCGAGATTCATGCGGCAATAGAGGTCGAGTATTTCACCGCGCACGGAATAATCCTGCAAGGGGGCAGAGGTATCGGTCGGGTGACAAAGCCGGGCCTGGCGGTGAAGGTTGGCGAATGGGCAATAAATCCGGTGCCGCGCAGCATGATCGTTGAGGGGGTGAAAGAGGTGTTGGCAGTGCGCTGCATCCCGGCCACTTTTACAATCACCGTCAGCATCCCCAATGGTGAGGAACTTGCCAGAAAGACTTTGAATGAGCGGCTCGGCATTATCGGCGGACTCTCCATTCTCGGCACTACCGGCATTGTTAAACCGATTTCAACAAAGGCCTGGACCGATACTCTCGACTGTGCCGTCGTTGTGGCGCTCGCCTCGGGCAGCAACAGGGTGGTGCTCTCAACCGGAAGAACAAGCGAGCTGGTGGCGGAAAAACGACTGGGGAACGAGGATAATCTTAGTGAAGAATCTTTTGTGATGATGGGGGATCATGTCGGCTACGCCCTCCGTGCTTCCGAGCATAAAGGGGCAAAAGAGGTCATCCTTGTCGGCCAGTTTGCCAAACTGCTGAAGGTTGCCTGCGGCCATGAACAGACCCATGCCTCATCGGCAGAGCTTGATCTGCAGCAATTGGCAGCGTGGTGTTCCCTCGAACCTCGAACCTCGAACCTTGAACCTCTCGCCAGGTGTGCCAACACCGCCCGGCAACTGCTCGAAGAGTCGGCAAATGATGTTGCCCTGGTTAACATGGTCTGCTCAAGGGCACAGGAAGCTGCCGCTAAAATGGTGCCAGGTCTTAATGTGAGGGTTTTGCTGGCAGGTTATAATGGAGAAGTGCTATATTTCGCGTGAAAGAAACACGACTTTTCCGCAATCTCGGCGTTGGTCGTCGTAATTCCTTGTGCGACGTAGCTCTGCTACGTCTCCGCGTCATTACTCGACCGCCTTGACCTTGCGAAAAATACATGTTTCTGGACTGCTCACCCGTTAAAGATGGAGGTCCCCATGTCACAACAGAAAATATATCTTGTCGGCGCCGGCATTGTCGGTTGGGAAGGGTTCAGCAGCAAGGCTCTGGAAGTTATTGGCAAAGCGGAAGTGCTGATAGGGCATAAGCGGCACCTGGACATTTTCCCCGACTTTACCGGGAAGAAGCAGCTTCTTGGCGACCTCTCCATCATGCTTGAACAGCTGCGGACGACTGAAAAGCGCTGTGTGGTTCTCGGCTCCGGCGACCCCAACTTCTTCGGCATTGCCCGGTTTCTCATGCGCAACCTCCCGAAAGAGCGGATCGAGATCTTTCCGAATGTGACCAGTGTTCAGTATGCTTTTGCCCGGATCAAGGAGCCATGGGACGATGCCGTGTTCATCTCGGTGCATGGCCGGGGTCTGGGAAGATCCATTGACAGGATCATCGCCTCCGAAAAGGCCGCAATTCTGACTGACAGGGTGAACACCCCGGCAGTGATTGCCAGGGAACTGCTGGAGCGGGGAGCAGAGGGATATGATGCCTGGCTTTGCGAAGAGATGGGCCTTCCGGGTGAAAAATTCACCAAGACCGATGTAAAAGGGCTGCTTGAACTTCCGGCGTCAGATCTCAACATCCTCATACTGATAAAGGCATGGGAACCCCAGTTGACCCAGTATCCGCTTATCGGCATTGAGGATGACGAATTCGCCACTGCCAGGAAGCTGATCACCAAGCAGGAGGTGCGCGCCGTTACGCTTGCCAAACTGCAACTCCAGGATGACCTGGTCATGTGGGATATCGGTGCCGGGAGCGGCTCCGTCTCCATCGAGGCGGCAAATCTCCTCCCTAACGGCAGGATCTTCGCCCTGGAGAAGAACGGCCAATATCTGAGCTTCCTCAAGGATAACCTGAAGAAATTCGTCGCCCGCAACGTCAAACTGATCGAGGCCTTTGCCCCGGAAGGGCTCGAAGATCTTCCCGATCCGGACAGGGTTTTCATCGGCGGCTCCGGCGGCATGCTGGAGGAGATCATCGAAGCAACGGCAAAGCGTCTCAAGCCTGACGGCAGGATTGTTGTCAATGCCGTAACCCTTGATACCCTCACCAAGGCAGTCGAATGCCTCGAAGGCCAGGGGTACGGCGTAGAGGTCACCTGCGTCAACATCGCCAGAACCAGGGGGCTGAGCGAGTTCAAGATGTTCGAAGCACATAACCCGGTTTACATCATTACCGCAACCAAAGAGTCCGAATAATGGCAATAATATATGCTGTCGGTGTCGGCCCCGGCGACCCTGAACTCCTTACCCGCAAGGCAGAACGGATCATCAGGCAGACGCCGGTAATCTGTACCCCGACCGGCAACGCCGACGCCTCCAGCTACGCCCTCTCCATTGTCGACGAACTGCTCGACCGTTCCAGTCAGGAGATCATCACCCAGATCTTCCCGATGACTAAAGACGCGGAAGCGCTGAACAGCTTCTGGGAGAAGGCGGCCGCTGAAGTGCTGGCGAAGGTCGATGCCGGGCTGGATGTTGCTTTCATTACTATCGGCGACCCGCTGCTTTACTCCACTTTTCTTTATCTCTACCGGATCTTCCGCGAGCGTCGTCCCGATATCCCGATCGAAATCATCCCCGGCATCTCCAGCATCAATGCTGCTGCTGCCGCCGCCGGCATTCCCCTCGGCATGGCCGGTGAGCGGATTGCCATTCTGCCGGCCACCTATGCCGACGAAGAGCTGCGCCGTACCCTTAACGATTTCGACACCATTGTCCTGATGAAGGTAAGCCGGGTATTTGACCGGGTCTATGCCATGCTGCAGGAACTGGGGCTGGAGAAAAAAGGTGCCTTTATCCGCCGGGTCGGATCAGCGCAGGAAGAGGTGGTCTTTGATCTGGCGTCACTTGTCGGCAGACCGCTGGATTATCTCTCCATGCTGATTGTGAAGAAATAGCGAAAAACCAGACCCTAAAGGTTTTAAAAACCTTTAGGGTCTAGACTATGAGAGTAAAGAATGGCAGAAATCCAGATACATTTTGTCGGCGCCGGTCCCGGCGATGCCGAACTGATCACCGTCAAGGGGGCAAGGCTACTCAAGGAGGCCGCTGTGGTGGTCTTTGCCGGCAGTCTTGTCGACCGCGAGCTGGTTCATACCTATGCGCCCTCTGCCCGGGTCTTCGATTCGGCGGGTATGAACCTGGAAGAGACGACGCAGTTGCTGGCAGAGGCGGCGCTTGCCGGGGAGCGGGCGGTACGGCTGCATACCGGCGACCCTTCTGTTTACGGCGCTATCCAGGAGCAGATGGCGGAGCTCGACCGGCTCGGCATCAGCTATGAAGTAGTCCCCGGAGTCACCAGCGCCTTTGCCGCGGCCGCAGCGCTGAAGCAGGAGCTGACCCTGCCGGAGGTTACCCAGACAGTCATCATTACCCGTATGGCCGGACGCACCCCGGTGCCGGAACGGGAAAAGCTCGCGGCAGTCGCCGCCATCGGCGCTACCATGGTCATCTACCTCTCCGTCGGCATGATCGAAGAGGTGGTAGCGGAGCTGCTGCAGGGCGCGTATACAGAGGCTACGCCGGTGGCGGTGGTGGCCAAAGCCTCCTGGCCGGATGAGCAGGTAATTGCCGGGACCCTGGCGGATATCGCCGCCAAGGTGGCGGAGGCCGGTATCGGCAAGCAGGCGCTGATTATTGTCGGTGATGTGCTGAAAGCAAGAAAGGAAGGGTTGAAGGCGAAATCGCTGCTTTATGACCGGGAGTTTTCCCACGGTTTCAGAGCTTGATGCTTTAAAATTGAAAAGGGCTTACTGGCACAGCAAAAAAACCCAGCTGCAAGGCTTGCGAAATCTGAGGAATGAGGCGTGCCTGAAAGGTAGGTCGCAGTGACGAAGGTTTCGCGTAACGCCGCAGATGGACTTTTGGCGAAGCCATTAGGTTTTGAACTGCTCCATCTCCTGCCTTAGCTGATCAATCCCCGAGAAAGCCTCAGTAAGTTTTGCCGATGCGCCTTTGAGAGTTTCTACAGTTGTTGCGGATACTGTTATGACTGTCTGGATCGACTCGGCTACCACAACGTTTTCATGCTGGTTCGACTCTATTTCCGAGGAAATCTGGCTGATCTGCTCATTGGCGCCGATAAGATTCCCCAGCACCTGCTGCATGGTTACCTCCTGCTCTTCGGTCGAACTTCTGGCATCGTCCATTGCTTCGCAGAGTACGCCTATGGTGCCGACGAATGAGCTGATATTACTCTGCTCGTCAATCATGGCGCGGCTGACATTGGTATTGAGTCTTTCAAGGTGGTCGAGAGCGGTAAGAATCTCCTCCAGACCACTCTGCTGGACTGAAGCCGCATCCATAACCTTGCGCACCATGGCGGCCGAATTCTGCGAAGCCTCGAGGATCTCCTCCAGGGCTTCTCCTGCAGCCGTGACGACGACACTCCCCTCCTCAACCTTGCGGGAGGCCTCCCTGGTCTTAACAACAGCATCCCCTATGCCATGCTGGATAGAGCCGAGAATGCCGCCAATCTCCATCGTATGATTGGCAGTAAGGTCGGAAAGCTGTTTCATCTCTTCAGCGACAACAAGAAAGCTTTTGCCCTGCTCTCCTGCCTGGGCGGCAATAATCGAGGTGTTGAGCGAGAGCAGTTTCGTCCGTTTGGCAATCTCTTCAATTACCGAGACAATTTTGGCAATGTCCTGAGATCCGGTGTCGAGCTTCAGCATGCTCTCGGTGAGCGATTCGGTGAGCGTATGGATGCTCTCCATGCTGCTTCTGGTTTTGCTGACGGCGCTGATACCCTTATCGGAAATCACTTTGGTGGTTCTGTCGGTCTGGGTGGCGGATTCGGTTATTACTTCGGTAATCATCGAGACCGAGTTGCGGACATCCCCTGCCGAGGCTGTACCTTTGCGAGCCTCCCTGGTTGCCTGCTCTGCCAGGTCTGCTGCATGACCGGCAGCCTTGTTGATGGCGTCAATCGTCACTTGCGCGGCAGCCATCCCCCTGTTCAGCTGTTCTATTCTGCCGGCAATCTCTTTACTGACGCCGACCGACTGCTGCAGCGCCGTGGTGTTCTGCTCGGAGAAGTGGTGCAGTTGCTGCGTATTCCTGGTGATGATGGCGTGGCTCTGCGTTGCATTGTCTATCGACGCAGAAATCTCTGCCGTTGATTCGTGCTGTTTTGCCATCGCTTCAATGCTCTCGTTGAATGATGACAACAACGCTCCTGTCGTTCTGGAGCTTTCGGCGGAGAGTTCCGCAATTCTTGAGAATGAGCTGCGCAGTTGCCCGGTCAGGAAATTTATCCCCTCGGCGATTTTGGAGATCTCGTCACCTCTTTGGTCATCGATGCTCACCGTCAGATCGCCATGCGTAGCCTGTTCAAGCGATTTCTCCATGATTGCGACCCGACTGACGACACGGGAGCGGAACAGGGCAAAGATCATGCCGGAAAGGGCAAGGAAAAGCAGCAGCAGCTCTCCCCCCTTGACAAGCATCCGCTTGGACATCGCCTTTTTGACGCTGTCCAGTGAATAACCTATGGTAAGCGTTCCTAAAGGTTCATCACCCTTAAGTATCGGGAATATCAGGCTGACGTCGCTCTTGTTGGCTTTCTTCCTGAAGACAACCTCGTATTTGTTCAGGTCTTCCAGCTTGAAGGAAATCAGATCGTTATCTTTCAGCGATTCATCTATCAGCAGACCGAGCTCGTTAACGTCATTTTCTTGAAGCGCTTTCTGCGAAGTGTAGCTGACAAGCCTGCCGACGGCATCGACCTTAATGCTGAGTGAATTTTTCAGCTCCGCAAGTTCAAATCTGTAGGTAATGGTAATCACCACAGCCTGAATTATGATCAGAACCAGAAGAACCCTGAGGATAAAAGCTTTTGTAAGGGGCGATATAATCATCAGTTAGGGTACCGGGATGCCTTTTTCTTTCTTGATTATCTTCTGCCCTTCGGGCGACTTGACAAACTGAATGAACTTGATGGCTTCCCCGCCCGTATCCTTCTTGGTGACAAGATAGGAGAGCGTTTTCAGCGGCCACTGGGCAGGCGGTGTGGTGGTGACATCCTTGCCGTCCTGCTTGATGGCGATCACCTTGCCGGTAGCATCCTCAAGAGTGATCGTATTGATCATGCCGATGGCGTTGGGTGTTTTGATCAGGGCGTCTCGCATATCGTTTGACTTTGACAGGTTTCTGGCGGTAGAAACTTCCGTCAGCGAAGCAAAGCAGCCGAGGCCATGACGGATGGAGATCTTGGCGGACTCGTTTTCCGGCCTGGTAAGCACGACAATCGGCGCACTTTTGCCGCCGACCTGGCTCCAGTTGGTGATCTTTCCTGAGTATATGTCGCAGAGCTGCTGACCTGAAAGCGCTTTTACCGTCACACTAGGGTGAACCGCAAAGAGAGTCGGCACAATGGCAAGCTCGACAGGCTTTATCGGCAGACTCTTGTCCTTTGCTTCCAGGCTCCCGAGTATTGCAATCTCGATGTCCCCCTTGTTCAGAGCCATTAGTCCGCCCTCTCTGCCAAGCGACTTCTGGTTCACCTCGATGGTAACGGCAGGATTTTTCTTCATGTAGGCCTTGCCAAGTGATGTGACCATGGCGATCATACCGCCGGAACCGGCAATCCGGACGGTTTCGGCGTTTGCAGCGCCGGTAAAGGCAACGGACAGCAGTGCAGCAAAGATGATAGCAAAGGTTTTCATGTTTCCTCCAATAAATGTGTCGGATTATCGGGAATTTCCCGATGCAAAATTAATATGTAACTACACTAAAATAGGTCAATTTTATACGTTAGGGAATGTAAATCGTCAACAAATTTAAATGATATTCAGTTTCGTTTGTCTGCTGCAGTCAGAAAACTGTTCTCCCTCTGCTTGCAATTTACACCTACCTGGATTAAGTTCATCCTCGTCATGTCGATAGCGATAATCACAATCACCCGTAATGGCGCGCGCCTCGGCGCCCGTCTCAGACCCGCACTGGCAGATGCCTCTGTTTATGCGTTGCCCAAGTATCTGGGGCAGGCAGGGAAAGGGGCTCTCCCAATAGAAGGCGGAGTGGCGGAGCTTTTTGCAAGGCTCTGGAAAGAGTGCGACGGCTTAGTCAGCGTCATGGCCAGCGGCATTGTGGTCAGGATGATCGCTCCGCTGCTGGAGAGCAAGGATGTCGACCCGGGTGTGGTTGTCATGGACGATGCGGGGAAGTTTGCCATCTCCCTTCTTGCCGGTCATCTTGGCGGCGGCAACGAGTTGGCAGAGCGCTGCGCTTTCATTACCGGCGCACGGGCCGTGATTACAACGGCAACCGATGCCAATGCGCTCCCCTCCTTTGACATGCTGGCAAAGGATAACGGCTGGGCAATCGAAGAGCTCTCCCGGGTGAAAACCCTCAACAGCCTGCTGCTGGACGATGAGGAGATTGCCGTGGTGGACAGTACCGGTCTGGTGAGGAGCTATTTCCACGGCCGGGGAAGGCTCACTTTTCACGACTCCTTTGTCGGGGGGGTGCGATCAGGGGCAAAGGGGTTTCTCTTTGTCACCAACAGCATTGTCCCTCCCCAGCTCCAGTCGGAAGGTCTGCTGGTTCTGCGCCCGAGGAACCTGGCGTTGGGACTCGGCTGCAACAGCGGCACAACGACTGACGAGATTCTTGAAGTAATAACCGCGAACCTGAAACGGCTGTTCCTCTCGACAGCATCAATCACGGCAGTTGCAACCGCAGAGGCAAAACGGGATGAACCGGGTCTGGTGGCAGCGGCCAGGCAGCTTGGCGTGCCGCTGCTCTGCTATGCGAGCGAAGAGCTGAATGCCGTGGCAGTGCCATCGCCCCCATCCGAACATTCGCTGGCAGCTATCGGCGCCACCGGTGTGGCCGAGCCGGCGGCACTGCTCGCCTCGGGCGGGGGGAGCCTGCTGCTGAAGAAAGTGAAGAGCGGCAATGTTACATTGGCAATAGCAGCGTCGGGCTAAAAGCACTTAGCCTTTGACCATGAATAAACACGGAGTGTTTATGAGTAAATTATACGTCGTCGGCATCGGGCCCGGCGGTTTGAATCATATGACAGCAGCAGCGCGGCAGGCTCTTGAAGCTGCTGCAGTGGTTGTCGGTTACCAGACCTATCTCGATTTCATCACGCCGCTGCTTGTTGGCAAAGAGGTCGTCTCTTCCGGGATGATGAAGGAGGTTGAGCGTTGTGAAGAGGCGCTGCGTCTGGCCGCAGCAGGGAAGGCTGTGGCGCTGGTCTCCAGTGGCGATGCCGGTGTCTACGGTATGGCCGGGCTGGTGCTGGAGCTGGTCGATGGATATGTAGGGGCAGACCTTTGTGTCTGCCCTGAATCGGGCGAACACGCAGGTTCGCCCCTACGGGAGGTCGAGGTCGTTATCGTTCCTGGTGTCTCCGCGGTCCAGGCGGCGGCCTCGGTTCTTGGCGCACCGCTCATGCACGACTTTGCCGTCATTTCCCTCTCCGATCTGATGACCCCGTGGGAGGTGATCCGCAAGCGGCTGGCCGCCGCTGCCGCGGCAGATTTCGTCATCGCGCTCTACAACCCGCGCAGTAAAGGGAGAGTAACGCAGCTCGAAGAGGCGCAGGCCATCCTGCTGGCGTCACGCTCTGCCGCTACCCCGGTCGGCATAGTCCGCAACGCCTGCCGCGACGGTGAAGAGAAGGTGGTGACAACACTTGAGAATATGCTTTGCCACGAGATTGACATGTTCAGCATCGTCATAATCGGCAACAGCGCCACCTTTGTCGACAGGGCCGGGCGGATGGTGACGCCGCGCGGATATAAAACCGTGAACTGTGAACTGGTAACTGGGACCGGTAAAAGCCTTTCCAGTTCCCATTTCCCTGTTCACGCTTTTACCTTACCTGATTCCAGAAACCCGAGCTCCGTCCCTTCCCGCGCCGTGATGATCGCCGGCACCGGTTCGGATGTCGGCAAATCGGTCATCGCTGCCGGTATCTGCCGGATACTCAAAAACCGTGGCTTGCGGGTTGCGCCGTTCAAATCGCAGAACATGGCGCTCAACTCGGCCGTAACCCCGGAAGGTGGTGAAATCGGTCGGGCGCAGGCGGTACAGGCGGCCGCCTGCGGCATTGCGCCGCACACCGACATGAATCCGGTCCTGCTCAAGCCGACGACCGACCTGGGGAGTCAGGTGATTGTCCAGGGTGCTGTTATCGGCAATATGAAAGTGGCAGAGTACAACCTTTACAAACCGAAAGCTTTCACCCGGATTGAAGAGAGCTTTGCCCGGCTCGCTGCCGCCTACGACTTCGTCGTGATCGAGGGGGCCGGCAGCATTGCCGAGATCAATCTCAAAGCCCACGACATCGCCAACCTGCGGGTCGCAAAGATGGCCGGTTGCCCGGTGATTCTGGTGGCAGATATCGACCGGGGGGGGGTCTTTGCCCAGATTGTCGGCACAATCGAGCTGCTGGAGCCGGATGAACGGGCCATGATACGGGGCATCATCATCAACAAATTCCGCGGCGACGCATCGCTGCTCGCTTCCGGTATCAGCTTTATCGAACAACGCTGCGGTATTCCGCTGCTTGGTGTGGTCCCCTGCTTCACACGCTTCCATATACCGGAAGAGGACAGCGTCGCGCTGGGGAAAAGGGCTCAGGGCTCAGGGCTCAGGGTTCAGGGAGAAAAGATAAACATCGGCGTGGTCAAGTTGCCACGGATCTCCAACTATACCGACTTCGATCCCCTTGAGCGGGAGGAGGATGTCTATCTCTCCTACATAGACCAGGCGTCGCAGGTCGCTTCCCTTGACATGCTGATCCTGCCCGGGAGCAAGGCGACCATTGCTGATCTGGAGTTTCTCCGTGAACAAGGATTCTACCCTGCAATCCGCAGTTTCGGCGGCAGCATCGTCGGCGTTTGCGGCGGTTTCCAGATGCTGGGGAGGCGGGTAACCGATCCGGAAGGGGTTGAAGGGGTACCGGGGAGTGAATGCGACGGCCTCGGGCTGCTCGATGTCGTCACATTGATGCTGTCCCATAAAGAGACCCATCAGGTAACGGCTGAACTCCTCTCTGCCGGCTACCAGGTCGCGCCACGCAGCGTTAAAGGACTGCACGGCTACGAGATTCACATGGGCGAGACCATCCTTGGCGGTGCTGTGCAGCCGTTTGCCCATATTGTCAACCGGTCGGGCGAGGATGTCGAGGTGCTTGACGGCGCCGTCACCAGAGACGGACGTGTCTTTGGCACCTATCTGCACGGGCTGTTCGACAATGATTCCTTCCGCGCCGCCTTGCTCAACCGGATCAGGCGGAAAAAGGGGCTGGCAGAGAGGGAACCGTCTGTTCAGGATGATCCGTTTGACAAGCTTGCGGCGCATCTCGAACAGAATCTGGATATGGAGCGGTTGCTGAATATCTGCGGAATAAAGCAAATGACCTTATAAAAAACATTTGAAAGACAGACGCAGAGTAAAACAATATAGATAAGGTCAAAGCTATATCACATGTGTTTGGATAGTGAATAAAGTGACATAAAGGTTTGATTTTCTTTGCGGCTCTGCGTTTTAGGCCCCTTGGGTCATTTGCGTAAATTAACTGCAATTTTTGATAATTTCTCTGGAGGTTTTTTTTGACTGCTTTCTGGGCATCACTTGTATTTGTAGTTCTGGCGGAGATGGGAGACAAAACCCAGCTCCTTGCGATGGCATTTGCTACCCGCTACAAGACTTCTGTTGTCTTGTGGGCGGTTTTCGCTGCAACAGCGCTCAACCATGCCATGGCGGTTGCCGTCGGTAATTATCTGACGCACCTGGTGCCGCTCCAGTATATCCAGATAGCCGCTGCCGCCTCTTTTATCCTCTTCGGGCTCTGGACAATCCGCGGTGACAAACTTGAAGGCGAGGACAAGCGCTTCTCTTTCTCACCGTTCTGGACAGTTGCCATAGCGTTTTTCATCGCCGAAATGGGTGACAAGACCCAACTGGCAACAGTAGCGCTGGCAGCAAAGTATCAGGCGCCTGTTCCTGTCTGGCTTGGTACTAATGGCGGCATGATGATTGCGGATATTTTCGGTATTGTTGTGGGGATAGTCATGCATCGCCATATACCGGAAAAGGCGGTCAAATGGGGTGCAGCAGTTGTTTTTATCGGTTTCGGCATGGCCGGTCTGCACCAGAATATTTCACCGGCTATTCTGACGCCGCTGGTAGAGATAACTACTGTTGTCCTGATTGCTGCAGCCGGCATTGCCCTGGCGCGACTGGGTGAAAAGATTGAGAGTGATGAAGAAGAAGAGGAAGAGCAGCTTCCTTGAACCGGTTTTTCCAGCCGGTCATGCTGCCAGTGCGCCGCTGCAGCTCGACCCTTCGCCGGCGGTACAGGAATAACAGTGAGCGCCGAACATTATCTCCTTTTGCGCCATTGCCTCCGGCTGCAGGTCGAAAACCGTCAGCGGTGCGCCATCTACCCTGCAAAGATTCATCCCGAGTGCCTGGTTGAAATCACAATTATAGACAACACCCTGCCAGTCGATGCTTAAAAGGCTTCGGCACATGATCTCTGCCGCGGCTGCCGGATTGAAACTGCTCTCCAGCAGTTTCTGGTAGCTCTCCAGTTTCCCGTCTCTGGCAAGCATATCCCGGAAGCGGCCGACAGGTGCATTGGTAATAGTGTAGAGGTTGCTGAACAGTATGCCGTAGCGGGCAGACAGCTCCTTACGGTAGGCGCTCTCCAGGCTCCCCTGTGCCGCCGGGAGAAAACGGCCGCCAGGGTTGTAGACCAGGTTCAGCTCAAGGTCGCTGCCATAGCCGAGCCGGTTCAGCAGTTGCAGTGCCTGGATGCTTTTGCCGTAAACGCCGTCACCTCTCTGTGCGTCGACATTTTCCTGCTCATAGCAGGGGAGGGAGGCAGTGATTGCTATTTCGTGGTCGCGGCAGAAGGGTGCGAGCCATGCCATTTTCGGCTCTGTCATGACAACCAGATTGCTCCGTAAAATTCTTTTTTTGGCAAGGCCGGTGGTCATCTCGATTAACAGCCTGAAATCCGGGTGTAGTTCAGGGGCGCCGCCGGTAATGTCAAGGGTAAGGTCACCTTGCCGGGCCAGAATGGCGGCAATCCGCTCCATCACGCCGGGCTCCATCATTGCCGCACCTTGCGGTGATGCTCCGTGATGGCAGTGAATGCAGGCGAGATTACAGAGATTGCCAAGATTTATCTGCAGGGTGCTGATGGCGGCAACAGAGGTAAAAGAAGGGTCGAGCGAAATCAGTCTGGGTCTGAAGCAGGTCATTGTTAAACCTTCCTGTTTGTTGTGATTGTGATCAGCGACGGCTACTCCCTGTCTATCCGCATCTCCACGACAGTTTTTATCCTCCTGCCGATGTATAACTTTCCCGGGCCAGTCCGGTCATGAATACGGTGAGCACAGTGGTTACTGCAAGGTGTGAACCGCCAGAAACAAGGCATAAATAACGCGCCCAGACTATTTCATAAATCAGGGCCGAGGCGCCGGAGAGAAAAAACATGAAATAGGTCAGAGAAATTCGAGGAGTATTCATCGGCTGTCGGGCTCTTTTTGTCTTTTGGACAGGAGTTTGACGGGCAGGCGTCATTGACCATTACTGATCAAGCTGTCCAGACCGGCATATTACGCTGTAACATGGCAGCATGTATAGTTAAATCAGGCTTACCCGGCAGCAGGTGATGATAACGCTCGAGCGCAAAAAAAAATCCTCCCGGCAGCAGCAGCAGAGGATTTTTCCGTTATTGTTTGTGGTGTGTCAATACTTTACATGGTGCGGTATACATCCCCTTCAAGTTTGTAACAGCCGCCGCTGAACAGGATGAACGACCACCAGGTTTCATAAAGTCTGCTGTTTGCCATGATATCTCCGTTCATCTGGCTGAGAGCCTCGGAAACAGCTTGGTCAACTTTCGGCGCAGAACCAAGCGGCAGGATGAGGAACCAGGTACGGCAACTCTTTCCTTCTGCATTGTTTTTGACAAGATGTTTGCTGTCGATATTCTCACCGCGGTAAGTGCCGGTGGCAAGTGCGCTGAAGTTGCCGATGTGGGTTGTACAGGCAGTCAGGCTCATTAACGCAAAAAGCAGAAGGAATAACTTTTTCATTTAAGACCTCCTTTATGGTGACTTAAACACTGTATAACTTTTTGCCGATATTCTTGTCAAGAACCGATTATGCAGAACCGGTTTATTGAGGTTAACAGCCGGGAAGAGGGCGGTGCGAAATCAGGGCGGGAATGTTTTCTGTTGATCGTCTGCTAGCAGAACGGTCAAATGTTACCCTCTGCGGAATCTGGATATCTTGTCATGGTACATGTTTTCATCTGCCAGTTTGATGCTGTCAAGAAGCTTTCCGGGGAGCTCTGCCGTCGCCGCTCCGAGAGCCAGGCTGACTTGTGGCACACCTGCCTGCTGCTTTTTCTCGTCCAGGACCTTCCGGATACGTACAATGGCTTTATTTACGGTCTGGCTGTCAGTTTCCGGAAGCAGCACTATGAATTCGTCGCCGCCGATACGCGCAACCATGTCCTCGACACGAAACATTTCCAGCAGGATACAGCCGACCTCAATCAGCAGCATGTCTCCGCTCTGATGCCCTTCACAGTCATTGACGCATTTCAGACCGTTAACATCGATCATGATGACGCTTACCGGGAAATGCCTGCCGCGATCAAGTCGCTTAAGCTCCAGCTCGAAATAAGCACGATTGTACAGACCTGTCAGGGCGTCATGAGTACTCATGTAACGGAGCTTCTCCTCAACCTCTTTCCTTTCGGTAATATCTTCGCAAACCGTAACTTCTCCAATCAGTTTCCCATCGCCGTAGGCTACCGGAACGGAAACAAGAAATACCGGGAATTCAGAACCGTCCTTCTTTACGTTTACGCTCTCTCTTAATGACTTCCCATAAGTGCCGATCGGCACTTTCTCTGCGCTCCATATCGATTTTGGCGCCAGGCTCCTTGGATCCATACCGATAAGCTCTTCGACATTGTAGCCGTGCATCTGTGCCTCAGCGGGATTCGTATAGAGAATCCTGCCTGAGGTATCCTTGATGGTAACGCCGAAAGGGATTGTATCTATTGCCTGCCGCAGGAGGATGAGTTCATGCTCGACCTTGCGGTTATGCCGATGCTCCTCTGCTTCGGCTATAGCCCGCAATATGGCGTGGCGGAGTCGATTCAGATCATTTTTCAGCAGGTAATCGTTAGCTCCTGCCTGCATGGCTTCTACCGCGGCAGTTTCGCCGATTTTACCGGAACAGATGATGAACGGCAGGTCAATATTTTTCTCTCTTACTATCTGCAGGGCTTCGAGGCCACTGAAGCGGGGCATGACATAATCGGATATTATAAGATCCCAGCGATGTTGCTCAAGAGCGTCAATCATTCCTGCGGCAGTCTCTACTCGCAGCCATTCGATTTCAAATCCGCCGCGTTTCAATTCCCAGAGAAGAATCTTTGTGTCCTCAGGCGAATCTTCGATAATAAGAAGGCGCAGATGGTATCCCATAGGAGTTTGCTCCAAAAAAACATTACCGCATTTTAATATACAGTATCATTTTATCCGGGGTTATCAATCGGCAATTAGAGGATCCGATTATTTCGCTGATTTGCGGACGGATGCCGGCCGTGGGAAAACACCATACGGGAAGGCCGGGATATCGCAAGTCAGACCGGCTCCCCGGGGAGCTCATTATTGAAACGGAAATGAAAGGCGGCCGGTCGGCCGCCTTTAGTTGAAGTTTTTTATGCGTCGTTGCTGCTACTTATGGCAATCCTTGCAGCCCGTGGGCCCTTTGCCTGCAGAGTGACACGCCTTGCAGGTATTATGACCAAAATCCTTTCCGAACCCCGCTATTTTGCCACCTTCCGCTTTCGCATGGCATTTGGTGCAATCTTTGAGAAGCTCCTGGTGTGCCTTGTGGTCGAACTTCACCCCGCGTTTCATCTCGATTACGTCGGCGGCAAAGGCACTTCCTGTGAATGTTGCGAGGGCTAAAATGGCAATAATTTGTCTCTTCATCCAAGTCTCCTTTTTATTGTTCTGCTTGCGGATTGTTCATCTTTGACAAAGAGAGATTCATTTCGTGTGCCAAAGTCGTCAAATGCATAAGCAGCTTAAATCAGGTCTGTTTCAGGTTTGCCATAAATCCATTCATAGCTGGACTACCTTAATTGAGGCAGTGCCTATCTTTTTTGAGACGCATTGCTAAAAAGCAATATTGTTTGGTTGCCCTGCAGCCACTGCTTCGACGGCAGTACCAGGCGCAACATACTGCACACCGGATCTCTGATCGGCGGCTCATGCATGGCTGTCACCTGGCTGGCCTGGCAGGTGGGCGGGCCGTGGCAGACCGTGTTGTTTGCCTCGCTCGCTCTGGCACAGGTGGCTCAGGCCATGGAGCTCCGTTCCTTCCGCAGTTCTTTCTTCAGGATGGGGTTATATACCAATCCGTTACTTTTTTTCATGGCGGGCTGTGTGGTACTGCTGCAGGGGGTGGCGGTCTATCTGCCGCAGATGCAGATATGTTTCCGTACCGTCGCCCTTTCGATGGAAAATCTCCGGCTGGTGCTGCTGCCGGCAGTGGCGGTGTTTGTGCTTTTGGAGGGAGAAAAATGGGGGGGAAGGCTGGTTGCCGGAAAGAGTGAAAAGTGAAGCCGGGAGTACAGATGCTGCGTTGGTGGTTTAGAATAAACCTTCAGGCTGCCTCCTCCGCCAAAACAGCCCGTTGCTGCGGCGGCCGGGTCAGCCTGATTTCCTGCTATTTGCCCATAACGTGGCATTGGGAACAGTGGCGAGAGGGTCCCGCACCCTCTTTGGTGTGACAGCCGATGCAGAGCTTGTGTGCTTTTGCCTTGTCCATTCCAAAGGCACGTGCCGGCCCGACATGACATTCGGCGCAAGGGTATAATCCCATATGTTTGGAGTGGTTGAAGTCGACATCGCCGTTATAAGCCTTGTAGGTTTTCGCCTCGGACAGAGAGCAGAGCAGCAGCGTGCAAAGTATCGAGCATATAAGATGTTTCATCGTTAGAGCTCCGGATCATTATGAAATCTGATGCAGATTTATACGTCAGCGTCTAAAAAATCTCCAGAAAAAACTGAGCGAATATTCAGCCGTTCGGCCCACCCTCAGCTTACTCTGCCGACTTCGAGACCTGACTCTTTCAGAAAGGAGATGATCTCCTGAGTGCTGTCCAGTTGCAGAATCTTTCCGGCAACTTGAACTGCAGTGCTCAGGTTTGTGCCGCAGATGGCCTGTTTGACGATCGGGATTGATGGCGATGACATGCTGAGGTCGGTAATGCCGAGCCCGGCAAGCAGCAGCGCTCCAAGAGGGTCGGCCGCCATTTCGCCGCAGAGCGAAACAGGTATGCCTGCATGCGCACCGGCAGCGGCAACTTTGCTGATCGAGTGCAGTATTGCCGGATGATAGGGGGTGTAATACCCTTTTACCTTGGAGTTGTTTCTGTCTGCCGCCAGGGTGTACTGGATAAGGTCGTTGGTGCCGATGCTGAAAAAGTCGACTTTTCCGGCAAGTGTCTCTGCCATCTGCACGGCAGCCGGAATCTCGATCATGATGCCTAAGGGAATATTTTTGTTGAATGCAATCCCGTCCCGGTAAAGTTCCGCATGCAACTCGTCGACAATCTCGCGAATCAGCTGAATTTCCTCTACCCCGGAGATCATCGGGAACATGATTTTCGCTTCCCTGCCCACAGAGGCGGTCATGATGGCGGCAAGCTGATCGCGGAAGATTCCCCGGCACTCCAGCGAGATCCGGATTGCCCGCCATCCCATGAAAGGGTTGTCTTCGTGCGGATGGGCAAAGTAGGGGAGAGTCTTGTCGCCGCCGATATCGAGGGTTCTGAATGTTACCGGCTGCCCCTGGAATCCTTCGAGAATGCGTGAGTAGATGAGATGTTGTTCTTTACGGTCCGGGAACTGCCTTCTCGCCATGAACGGGAATTCCGTCCGGTAAAGGCCGACTCCTTCCGCGCCATTATTGACGGCTATGCGGATGTCGCTGATCAGACCGATGTTGGCTTTCAGCGAAATTCTGACGCCATCTTTTGTCTCTGCCGGACAGTCGCGCAGCTCTTCAAGCTCGCGCCGCTTGAAGCTGTAGTCGTTGTTAAGCCTCTGGTACTCTTTTTTGATCCGGTTTTCAGGGTTTATGTAGATATGACCGCTGTTGCCGTCAATGATCATTTCGTCTTTGAGCGAAAGGTGTCTCAGCAGCCCCTCTACCGCGACAACGGCAGGGATCCCGAGTGATCTGGCAATGATGGCGGCATGCGAGTTGACGTCTCCCTTCTCGGTAACGATGCCGAGGATATTGTCAATTTCCATTGTCGCCAGATCGGACGGCAGAATCTCTATGGCTACCAGCAGCCGTTTCTCTGTCAGCTGCGGCACTACCCCTTCGTTGCCGTCAAGCGCGTCGATAAGTCGCCGGCCGATATCCTCCATGTCGGCAGAGCGGCTTTTCAGGTATGGATCCTCCATCCCGGCAAAAGCATCGACATAATAGCTGACCGCTTCCTGCACCGCTCTGACAGCACCGTAATCCTGATTGATAAGCTCCTGGATTCTGCCGGTAAAGCCCCTGTCTTCAAGAATCATCAGGTGTGTATGAAAGATGGCGGCATCTTCTTCTGAAAGCCTTTCGGCAACGCGTTTTTCCATGTAAAGAGTCTGGATACGGGCTTTTTCCAGGGCGAGACTCAGGCGGTGCAGTTCCTGTTCCGGCGGCAGAGCAGTTTCAACTATTGATGACAGCAGCGGGTCGCGACGATTCAGCAGGTAAATTTTGCCTGAAGCAAATCCGGGCGAAACGGCGATGCCGAAGAACGCGGATGTTTCTCTGGTCGCATCGCCCGGAGAAAGGTCACTGAGCGGTATGTTTGCCGAGTGAATTTTTCTGAGCTGCAGTTCGAGGTTTGCCCGCTCTTCATCTTTTTTCCTGATGGAGTCAAGCAGTTTTGCATTGATGACGATGCTGGATACCTGGTAGGCGATGGTCGAGAGGGTGCTGATTTCGGTTTTTGTGTAGCTGCGCGGTTCGCGGTTCTGGACGACAATGACGCCGACAGGTGTCTTGCGCGCAAACATGGGAATGCCGAGAAAGGAGTGATACTGCTCCTCGCCGGTTTCGCGGAAATATTTGTAGCGCGGGTGTTCCTGGGCGTGCTCAAGGCTTATCACCCCCCGCTCTTCGACAACAAGCCCGGTAAGGCCTTCGGAGATATTCATGGTGATCTTGCCGACTGAAGAGCGCGACAGGCCTTTGGTGGAGTGAAGCCGCAAGGTTTCGCCGTCATCATCTAGCAGATATATGGAGCAGACATCGGACTCCATTCGCCTGGAGACGAGGGCGACAATATTGTCGAGAGTCTCCTGCATGTCGTGGGAGTGGAGGATGAGAGTGCTGATGTCTTCGAGGGTACGAAGTCCCAGTGATTCGGTTTTGTCGGGCATTGAATCTCCGTAGATAAAGCTGTTCGCCTGCTGATTATAGATGTTTTACAGCGGATGTGAAGAGGTAAGAGCGAAATGAGATGATATTTAAACTTTCCCATGATATATACCGGACTGTTGCGGAAGCTTTTAGTGAGTTGGAATCTTTGATTCGCTAACGCAGTTATCCTGTTTATCCGGGTCAGGGGGGATGTCATGAGTACGGTTTTTGAAGAGAAGCTTGAGACGGTAATTGCTTCTATAGAAAGCGGCGAATTTGCAAAAGCTGCTGAAGCGGTAAGAGGGTGCATCGCCATTGCCCCTGATAATGCCGAGGGGCATTTCTATCTGGGAGAGGCTCTGCTCGGCCTGGAAAAACCGCAGGAGGCGATTGCCGCCTTTGAGTCCGGGCTGAAGCTGGCTCCGCAGGATGCCGATGCACTGACTTCTCTGGGAGACATTTACTTCGAGCAGGGACGTCACAAAGATGCCCTTGCCACCTACAAAAAAATTATCGAACTTGATCCGCATGATGCGGACGGCTATGTCAATATCGGTCTGGTCTACAACAGCATGGAGCGGCCGGAGGAGGCGATAAAGGCATACGATGAGGCGCTGAGACTTGATCCCGAGAATGCTTTTGCCTACAATGCCCTTGGCGATGCCTGGTATGGGCTGGGAAACCGTGAAAAGGCGGTTGAGGCTTTCACTAAAGGGATTACGGTTGACCCGCATGATGCGGCGGCGCACTTCAATCTCGGCGAACTCTACTACGATCTTGGCGAACATGACGATGCCGAGCGCGAGTGCCTGGAAGCGATCCGCCTCGATCCGGAGTTTACCCTTGCCTATCTGACTCTCGGCAGCCTCCATATGGATACGGAGCATCTTTCCGAAGCAGTCAAATATCTGAAGCTCTACCTGAAGTATGAAAAGTCGCCACAGGCGAAGGAGATGATCGATGAGGTCAAGGCGGTCATCGACGGGCTGAAGGAAGAGCTGGCCGGGAAAAAGTAAAGTGTGAAAAGTAAGAAGTGAAGGGTAAAAAGTAAAAAGGGCGTCCAGGTTGGACGCCCTTTTTTTTGCGGCCAGATCTTGCCTCCCGGATTAGCTCCTTACTATGGAATTTAATTATTCCAGCTCCTTGAGAACCAGGAATACAAGCTATATAATGATGTAAAGTTATTTAAGCTGGCGGATTCAAGTCTGAAGTGCAACTTTTGTAAGTGAATTAAAGTGGTGAGCTGCGTTACTATCAGCGCCACTTTAACGACCAAGTAAAAGGTGCACAGATGAAGCAATACAAGCAGCTCACCACCGGGCAAAGATACCA
>JBBRBA010000009.1:0-52623 GCA_038206285.1 Geobacterales bacterium | reverse complement strand
GTTCTTGACCATCCCCGGCCGGTCGCAGAGCTGGCCGAACAGCGCTGCCTGCTGGTCGCCGGCGATCCCGGCAATCGGTATCCGGCTGGCAAGAAATCGGGCCGCAGTCTCGCCGTAAACTTCGCTGGAAGAGACAATCTCGGGCAGAACCGCTGCCGGGATCCGGAGCAGCGCCAGCAGTTCCGGGTCCCACGTGCCGGTATGGATGTTGAACAAGAGGGTGCGGGAGGCATTGCTGGCGTCGGTCAGATGCCGTTCGCCAGCCGTCAGGTTCCAGACGAGCCAGGAATCGATCGTGCCGAAGGCAAGCTCGCCCGCCTCCGCTCTGGCGCGTGCCCCGGGAACATGGTCGAGCAGCCAGGCGAGCTTGGTGCCAGAGAAATAGGGGTCCAGCACCAGCCCGGTTTTGGCGCGAAAGACCGGCTCCAGCCCCCGGCTCTTCAGCCGGTCGCACTCGCCAGCGGTGCGTCGATCCTGCCAGACAATGGCATTATGGATCGGCTTGCCGCTGCGGCGATCCCAGACTACCGTGGTTTCGCGCTGGTTGGTGATGCCGATGGCGGCAATATCAACAGCGTTCAGACCGGCCCGGGCAATCGCCTCCACCGCCACACCGAGCTGCGCGGCCCAGATCTCTTCGGCGTCGTGCTCCACCAGGCCGGGCGCGGGAAAGATCTGGCGGAACTCCTTTTGGGCGAGGCCACGGATATTGCCGTCATGGTCGAACACCAGAGCGCGGGAACTGGTTGTCCCCTGATCAAGGGCAAGGATGAAACTCATCGTTCATTGACCTCCGGCAGCTTGAGTCGTCGCCACAATTTTTCCCGAACGACGCTGTTGCCAAATAATGCGACCGTGCCTTAATACTGACCATGAGACCACTCGCGTTGCCCCGGATGACGCAGACTTTTGCTTACCGGCTTCCAGACGCTGGTGTTTCCTGCCGCACCCGCAGAAAAATCAACTTTTGAGCTAAAGAGTGGTTTTTTGACCCATGCCGGACGGCAGCTGTTCAGCCTCTCCTCCTGAAAAGCCCCCCCTTTGGCATAATCCAGTGCATAGGTGACCGTCCAGAACCAGAACTCGGCGAAGACCCCCTTGTAGAGCATGTAGCAACAGACAGCGGCATAAGGAAGGATCATGCCACTACCCAAAATGGCTGCCTTCCTGATGGTTTCCTGCAAGCTGGCTTTGCGGGATATCAGGACAAACAGCAGGTAAGCTGCTGCAAAAATGCAGAACAACAAGCCGTTCTGCTTCATGGTAACGGAGAGGCCGAAGAGGATGCCGCTGAGGAAAAGCCGGAAGTTGCCGGGTCGTTCAACCGCGGCAAGAAGGGTTACCAGTCCGGCAAGGGCGAAAAGAGTCACGAAATGGGTCGCATGGGCGAAAATGCCCAGAACAGCCTGGCTCACGGACATCAATGCATAGAAACCACAGGCGACGATGGCCCCTTCCAGCGACATCAAGCGCCGCGCCAGGAAATAAAGAAGCAGTATGCTCACCTGGTTTACAATCAACAGGCCGAGACGAACTCCTTCTACGGTCTCTCCGAACAGTTTCAGCATGAGGGCATAGGCGGTATGGATCCCCATGAGTTTCATGGTGTTGCCGCTTTCGTATGGGGGGATGCCGCGCAACAGTTGTTGCGCTACGTAGGCAAACCCCCCTTCGTCTCGCTCAAAAGGGACTGAAAGCAGCCTGATCCGGCAATAAAGAGCAAGGATAATCGCGCTGGCCGAAATTGCCAGACAGGCGAGCCGATAAAATTTCTGATTCGCTTCACAGGTCATAATTCTCAGATTGGCAATCAGCTGTGGATAAATTATTCTTCCGGCGGCAATATATCACGCACAGTTTGCTGCCAACAATTTAAAAGGGTGAATGGTGAAGGGTGAGAAGGGTGAAGATAATCCTGCAGGCTCTCTAGCTGAATCCGTTCTTGTTGAGCAGGCGGCCGCAGAGCCTGTTGATGAAATGCTTACGGGGTAACATGCTGAAAATGTGGGGTTTGCGGGTCTCGAGCTCTTCCCGCTCGGCAATCAGGGCGGCGTCCCTGAATAAGCCAGCCAAAAGAGCCGGGAGTCATCGGTGCCCGGTTCATGAGGGACAGGTTCAGCGCTCCCCGAAGATTGCCGAGCCGATCCGCACCAGGGTCGCCCCTTCGCTGATTGCCGCTTCGAAATCGCCCGACATACCCATGGAGAGCTCCTGCATCGAGACGTTGGGAAGCGCCAGTGCTGCTATCTCTGCGGCCAATAGGCGCAGCTCTCGGAAATAGGGGCGTGCCGCCTCCGGGTCATCGAAAAAGGGGGGCATGGTCATCAGCCCGCAGATGCATAAATCGGGAAGTTCAGCAACCTGCTTGACCAGCTCGACAGCATCTTCCGTTGTTGTGCCGCTCTTGCTGGCCTCGCCCGAAACATTCACCTGCACCAGGATATCGCAGGTCTTGCCGATCAGGCCCCACTGCCGGCTGATCTCCGCTGCCAGGGAGAGCCGGTCGACCGAGTGAATCAGCGTCACCAGACCGGCGATCTGCTTCACCTTGTTGCTCTGCAGATGACCGATGAAGTGCCACTCTACCGGCATTTCTACTGCAGCAGCCTTTGTCGTCAGCTCCTGCACGTAGTTTTCGCCGAAAAGCGTCTGCCCGGCGCTAGCTGCTTCTGCCACCAGCATTGCCGGCTTCGTCTTGGAGACGGCCACCAGCCGGACCGCAGACGGTTCACGGCCCGCGGCTCTGGCTACGTCAGTTATCCGGCTGCGGATATTTTCGATGTTTTCGGCTATGGACATGGTTTGCTCGCTGGAAACTATCTGCTGAAGTTCGTCTTGGTGAGCAGCGGGTGACCGGAACCTTTCATAATGTTCAGGCGGGAGACGACGGCAAAGTTTTTATCGTTGAACACATACCCCTCCCGGCGGATAAAGGCGGCTGTGTATGTCATCCCTTTGAACTGATCAAAACTGAATCTGCCGAGCAGGTCGGTCGCATCCTGCTGCAGACAGGCACCGTTGTGCTCCAGCTCAACCCAGGCATGATCGATTACGCCTCCCATTGCATCGACCTCACCGGTAACGATGCGTACGGCTGAATCTTTCATGCCGAGCGCCCGGTAAAGGCTGCATAAAAGTACTGCCTTGCCCAGACAGCTTCCCCTTTTCTGCGCCAGAATCTCTCCGGCAGCAGCAGACGGCAGTGCCGGATCGAACGCTATGTTGTCACGGACATAATTGTAGGCATTTTCAATGGTTTTAAGCTCTGTTGCCAGCGAGGAGACCCTCTGGTCTTCGAAATCAATCAGCAACGACATTTCCGCCGGGTGATTGACGATCATGTCGTGGAAGGAGATGTCAGGATCTCTGTCGCCGATAGCATAACCGGCGAAAAAGGTGGCAGGGATGATGATGGCCAGCAGGGCCAGCCAGCGGAGTGTGACCTTGCTGAAGAAGGTGGTCGGCCCGGGGATGAAGGAAGGGACAAATCTCATGCAATATTTATATCATGGGGCAAAATTAAAATACACTTCTAAACCGGGCAAGCCGGTACAAAAAAACAAACCATTTTATTTAACAGGGATGAACAGGATATACAGGGCAAGAGCAAAAACGTTTTCAGGTCAAACAAAAGCCTTTCATCCTGTTCATCCTGTATATCCTGTATATCCTTGTAAATTCGGCCTTTAGGGTTTCATCCGTTCTTTTACTCAGGTACTAAAGCACCCATCTCGCGCAATACCTCGACCACTTCAGAGAGCGGCAGGCCGACGACATTGGTGTAGGAACCGTTTATCCTGGTGACCATCGCTGCCGCACCACCCTGGATGGCATACGCTCCCGCCTTGTCGAGCGGACAGCCGGTGGCGACGTAGGCGGCTATTTCGGCATCGCCGAGCAGACGGAAAAAGACTTCGGTGCTGATACTGCGCCGTATCGCCCTGTTGCTCACCCGGTCGATGATTGCAAAACCGGTAATGACGTGATGCATCCTGCCGGAAAGCTTCCGCAGCATCTGCGTCGCGGCGGCATTATCAGCCGGCTTGCCGAGAATCTCGCTGTCGCAGAGAACAATCGTGTCCGCGCCGATGAAAAAGCGGCCTTCGCTGCGCGTTGCTGCCTCATGCGCCTTCTCTTCTGCCAGGCGGAGAACATGGGCTGACGGCTCTTCCTTAACGAGCGGCGTTTCGTCGATATCTCCGGGGACAACGGTGAAATTGATCCCGGCGCCGGCGAGCAGTTCGGCGCGGCGCGGCGATGCCGAGGCAAGAACGATGGCGTTACTGCTTGCCATCTTTGTTCTCCTTCTCCTGCCGCAGGCGCTCTTCATAATTCTTCTGCAGCTGTTCCTGTTCTTCCCAATGCTTCTTCCAGTCTTTTTTGCGGACAAAATGCAGTGCAATCGAGCCGAGGATGATCATCCCGCCAAAGAAGTACTGCATCGCCTCGCCGGTGTAGACGCCGGAGCTGATCAACATAATGCCGACAAGAAAGATCAGCGTCTCCATTGACAGTATCTTGTCCAGCAGAGACTTCGGTTTTTCATTTTCTGTCACTGTTCACCTCGTTACTCCATTGATCGATCTCTGCCAGAGCACGCGCCGCCAGCATCCCGCGCCGCTCCTTTTTCTTCACCTTGCCGCCGATCTCCGGAAAGAGCCCGTAGTTTACATTCATCGGCTGAAAATGCTTGACATCGGCATTGGTTATATGTCGCACCAGCGCCCCGAGCGCCGTCGTTTCCGGCGGGAGAAGCGGCTCGGCTCCGCTTGCGAGCAGGGCGGCGTTCACTCCGGCAAGAAAGCCGCTCCCGGCCGATTCCACATAACCCTCCACCCCGGTAATCTGCCCGGCAAAGAAGATACGGGAAGCGCTTTTCATCTGGAAAGTAGGGCGGAGCAGGGCAGGGGCGTTGACGAAGGTGTTTCTGTGCATCGAGCCGAGCCGGGCGAACTCTGCCTGCTCCAGCCCGGGAATCATTCTGAAGATCCTTTTCTGCTCGGGCCAGGTCAGTTTGGTCTGAAAACCGACAAGATTATAGAGCGTTGCCTCGATGGTCTCTTTGCGCAGCTGGATAACGGCATGCGGTTCCCGCCCGGTACGCGGATCGGCCAGCCCTACCGGCTTCATCGGCCCGAAGCGAAGCGTTTCCACGCCGCGCGCCGCCAGCTCCTCTATTGGCATGCACCCCTCGAAGTGGACGATCTTCTCGAAATCTCTGCTGGCGACCTTCTCTCCGTTGAGGAGTTCCTGCACAAAGAGTTCGTACTGTTCGCGGCTTAAGGGGCAGTTGAGGTAATCGTCGCCGTCTCCCTTGCCGTAGCGGGAGGCGGCAAATATTGTGGTCATGTCGAGCGAGCCGGCAGTGACAATCGGGGCGATGGCATCGTAGAAGTAGAGGTAGTCGCCGCCGAGAACTCTGATCCTGTCTGCCAGCGCATCACTGGTGAGCGGGCCGGAAGCGATGATGACAATACCTTCAGCGGGAATTTCCGTAACCTCGGCGCTGCGGAGCTCAATCAGCGGGTGGCTGGCGATTTTTGCGGTAATGAAGGCGGAAAATTTCTCCCGGTCAACTGCCAGCGCTCCGCCTGCCGGCACCCGGGTAGCTTCGGCAGCCTCCATGAAGAGCGACCCGAGGCGCCGCAGCTCCTCCTTCAGGAGGCCGACGGCATTGTCGAGCGAGTCGCCGCGCAGCGAATTGGAGCAGACCAGCTCGGCAAGTCCCGGCATCTTATGCGCCGCGGAAAACTTCTCCGGCTTCATCTCGCAGAGAACGACCCTTATCCCCCGCATTGCCGCCTGCCATGCGGCTTCGCAGCCTGCCAGCCCGCCACCGATGATGGTGATTGATGGGGTGCTACTGGTTTGACTGATAATCGCACCCTTCCTTTGGACATTTGAGGAACTCGCCTGTCCGCTTGTAGACCTTCTTCACCAGCAGCGGGAAACCGCATTTGGGGCAGGGCTGCTCGATCGGCAGGTCCCAGAGGGCGAATTTGCACTGCGGGTAACGGTTGCAGGAGTAGAACATCTTGCCGTAACGCGACTTTTTCTCGATCAGCTCCCCCTCTTTGCATTCGGGGCAGACGACACCGGTCCCTTTCGGCTTGACGAGCGGCTGAATGTTTTTACAGGCAGGGTAGGCGGAGCAGGCAAGATACTTGCCGAAGCGCCCGTCTTTTATCAGCATCTGGCTGTTGCATTTGTCGCACTTTTCCTCGGAAAGCTCCGGCTCAACCACTTCCTGACCATCCTGTTCGAGCGGCCGGGTGTAGCGGCAGCCATCCTTGTAGCCGGTGCAGGCGATGAATTTGCCCCTCTTGCCGAGCTTTACCACCAGGAGTTCGCCGCACTCGGGGCATTTCTCTTCCAGCGCTTCGGTGGTCAGTTCGGCTTTGCTGACTTCTCCCTCTTTCTGCTTGAGCAGGCTGGCGAAAGGGCCCCAGAACTCGCTGATAAGCGGCTTCCACTGCTTTTCGCCGCGGGAAACCTGATCAAGTTCCTCTTCAAGTCCGGCAGTGAAGTTGTAGTCGACATACCTGGTGAAATGTTTGGTGAGCAGGTCACTGACGATCATGCCGATGTCTTCCGGGAAGAAGCGCTTTTTGTCGAGGCGGCAGTATTTTCGCTCCACCAGCGTGTTCATGGTGCTGGCGTAGGTTGACGGCCGGCCGATACCGTACTCCTCCAGGGTCTTTACCAGGGTCGCCTCGGTGTAGCGCGGCGGCGGCTGGGTAAAGTGCTGTTCAGGGAGCAGTTCCTTCAAGTCGAGGCCTTCCCCTTCAACCAGTGGCGGCAGGGTCCCCTCATTCTCCTCGCTCTCATCGTCAAGCCCTTCGATATAAAGCTTCATGAAACCCGGAAAACGGATAACAGTGCCGGCGGCACGGAAGGTGTAGCCCTTGCCGGCAGAGATATCGACCGAGGTCTGATCGAGCAGCGCTTCGGCCATCTGGCAGGCAACGGTACGTTTCCAGATCAGTTCATACAGTTTAAAGAGGTCGGGGGTGAGAAACTTCTTCACCTCGGCCGGAGTCTTGGAAAGGTAAGTCGGCCGCACCGCTTCGTGAGCCTCCTGGGCATTTTTCGACTTGTTCTTGTAAAACCTCGGTTTCAAAAGCGCATACTCTTTGCCGTAGAGGGCGGTGATAACCTCTCGCGCTTCATCCAGAGCCTGCTGGGAAAGGGCGACGCTGTCGGTTCGCATGTAGGTGATGAGACCGACGGTCCCTTCGCCGACATCGAGACCTTCATAAAGTTTCTGCGCCGTTGACATGGTCTTTTTGGCGGAGAAGCCGAGCTTGCGCGAGGCCTCCTGCTGCAGGGTGGAAGTGGTAAACGGGGGCGACGGCTGCCGCTTGCGCTCGCTTTTTGTTACCTTGCTGACGGCGTAAGTCGCATCGGCGAGGCTTTTTACCAGCGCCGCCGCCGCTTCTTTAGCCGGGATATCGAATTTGGCGAGTTTTTTCCCGGCAGCCTCGATCAGGTTGGCCGTTAATATCTGCGCGCTCTGCTTGGCAAGCTTTGCGCCGATGGTCCAGTACTCCTGTTCGATAAACGCCTGGATTTCTTTCTCCCGCTCGCAGACAAGCCGCAAAGCCACCGATTGCACCCGCCCGGCGGAGAGCCCGTAGCGCAGCTTTTTCCAGAGGAACGGCGAGAGGTTGAAGCCTACCAGATAGTCAAGTACCGACCTGGCCTGCTGGGCGTCAACCAGGTCAAGCAAGATGTCACGCGGATTCTGCACCGCTTCGATAATGGCGCCCTTGGTTATCTCATGAAAGACGACCCGCTTGATCGGAAGTGTCTGTTTTTTGCCGGTAAGTCCGAGAGCAGCCAGCAGGTGCCAGGAGATCGCCTCTCCTTCACGGTCGGGGTCAGTTGCCAGGAGGAGCATGTCGGCATCCTTGAGCTCCTTCTTGATCGCGTCGAGATGCTTTTTGCTTTCCGGCAGAACAGCATACTTCGGCTCAAAGCCGTTTTCGATATCAACCGAGCCCTGCTTGCTCGGCAGCGCCCGTACATGACCGAAAGAGGCAAGCACCCGGTAACCGGGGCCAAGGAATTTCTCGATGGTTTTCGCCTTTGCCGGCGACTCTACAATTACCAGTTTGTTTGCCATAAAATCCATACTTCCAGTTTTATTTTAGTGACCCGCGTAATCCAGTCCATATAAGCTTTATTCACTCTTCACCTTACTACGCCAGGGTAAACATTTTGCCGGATTGCTGTGTTACCGCCCCCTGTAGCTCAAGGCGAAGAAGCATAGCGGAAACGGCCGGTACTGTCAATCCGCTCCGGACAGTCAGCTCATCAATATGCAGCGGGATATCGGCAAGCAGCGAGCAGAGCTTCTCTTCATCAGCAGAGAGGTCGAACTTCTGCTTCTGTGCCCACTGGGGAATTGCTGCATTCTCGGGCGGCAATTCGCCGATAATGTCGGCAACCGTTTCCACCAGTTTTGCGCCCTGCTTTATCAGGCTGTTTGTGCCGCGGCTTGCCCGGAAGGTAATATTGCCGGGAACGGCAAAGACCTCCCGCCCCTGCTCAAGAGCAAACCGGGCCGTGATGAGAGAGCCGCTTTTTTCGGCAGCCTCAACCACAAGTACGCCACGTGAAAGCCCGCTTATTATCCTGTTCCGGCGCGGGAAATTAACTGCATCCGGCGGTGTGCCGACAGGGAATTCGCTGATAATCGCCCCTTTTTCTGCCATCTCCTGATAAAGTCTTCGATTCTCGGGAGGATATATCAGGTCAATACCGCAGCCAAGCACGCCGACCGTCGCGCCGGAAACCTGCAGCGCCGCTCTGTGCGCGGCAGCATCAACTCCCTGGGCAAGACCGGAGATAATGGTGATCCCCTGCTGCGCAAGTTCCCGCGCCATTTTAGTCGTGGTAGAAATACCATAATCCGAGGCCCGGCGGGAGCCGACAACGGCAATAGCTGTCCGGGCTGAGGGGATAGAGCCTTTCAGGTATAAATATGGCGGGGGATCAGCAATCTCCTTGAGCAGGGGCGGGTAGTCGTCATCAGACAGGGTTACAACTCTGGCGCCGCTTTTCAGCAAGGCTGCCATCTCTGTTTCTGCTGCTTTGCGATAATCATGGCTTTTTATCGAGGCGGCAACAGCTGTGCGGACACCTTCTACGGACGCAATTTCTGCAGCTGTGGCGTGCAGAACCTTTTCCGGCGAACCGAACGCTGTCAGCAAACGCCGGAATGTCAGGTTTCCTACCAGCGGAACAGAGCGGAGCGCAAACCAGTAAAAAGGGTCATCTGTCGCCATAACAAGCTGCTTAACGCACTTTCTTCATCTCAATTCTGTCACCTTTGTTGATTGAGTCGATACTCTTTACCACCAGAATAGTAGAGGTGTTTTCAGCGGTATCAACAACCAGAAGCGCTCCGAGAACGTCAACCGGGAGGTCATAGTCAGAGATTGAGAAGTACTCTATTTCCACGTTTGCCTTGCGCACTACATAAAAGATGTTGCCGGTCCTGACCCCCTGGCGTTCGCCACGGTCAATGTAGGCGATGTCTCCGGCAGCTATCGACTGAATGCCGTTCCTGGTCTCGACGATATAGCCGGTAAGGTCAACTGCAGGCGCTTTCAGTGTTATCTCTTTTTTCCTGTTTTTGTAAGGAAGAAGCGCCGCTCCCGGTTCTATCTCCAGAAACGATTCGGTGACAAGCCCCTTTGAACTCTTATTCGACATTTCCGTCAGTTGCACGCTGCCAAGCGGGACAACCCGGTAGCCGAGTATCTGATTGGTTGCGGGATGGCTGATGGAGCCATATTTCTTGAAGACATTGAAACGGCTGCCGGCCTTTCCCCCCCGGTCGCGGCCGATGTCGGTATAGATGACATCGTCCTGCGCATACATCCGCCTGTTGTTCGCGCCGGCAATGACAAATCCTGCCGGTTTGAATTCACTGCCGGCAATAAAACCTTCACCACCGGTTACGGTAAAAGTGCGCTCTTCAACTGCCTTTTCGGCTGTTTCCTGAACCGGTGCGGGGACAGGCTCGGAGTTTCCGGGCGCGGCCGTTTCTTCAGACTGACCGCTCGCCACTGCCTTAGTGGCGGGTTCGACTTCTATCCTGTCCGGGAAAATCCTCAGCTTCTCCCCCGGAAAGATGAAGTGCGGATTTTTTATATCCTCCGGGTTCTTCGCCCACATATAAGGCCAGTAGAAGGGGTCTTTTATGAAGCGGTCAGAAAGTCCCCAGAGAGTGTCCCCTCTTTTAATCACGTAAATGGTTGGGTCGTTTAATTGGGTAGCACCCGCAAGGCTGCCGGCAAAGACCGCAGTTAATAAAACGAGAATCAGCGCTGCATATCTTCCTGTTTTCATACACACCTCTCAGTCGTTACTTTTGGCCAAGCTGCTGCCGAGCCTGAACTGCTGCTTCGCTCTCCGGATATTTATCAATAAGTGTCCGGAACGTCGTCGAACTCTTTACGGGGTCATCCAGTTTTTTCCAGGATAGACCGGTTTTCAGCATTGTGTCAGCTGCACGTCTGGCAGTAGGGTTCATGTCGAGAACCTTGGTAAAGGAATCAATCGCCTCTTTGTAGCGATCAGTGTTGAAGTAGCACTCTCCCAGCCAGTAACGGGCATTGGCCGCATATTCGCTCTCCGGATGATTGGCAATGAACGAGTTGAAGGCATCGGCTGCCGCTGCATAATTATCAACGCTGAACAGGCCGAAAGCTTTCATATATTCACCCTGCAGCGACTCTTCGCGTCCGGCTGTTTCGTCGCCGCGATTGACAATCTCTATCGTCGCTGACGGTCTGGGCGCTTCAGCCCGCTCCAGCCGGCTTGCAAGCAAATTAACCCGGCTTAGCAGCGCCTCATGCCCTGCCTGCGTCTCTTTGGCCATAGAAGCGCTTTTGGCAAGCTGCTCCTTTAACTCCTTTATCTGCAGGGAGAGTCCGGCAAGTTCGCTTTTGTTGCTGATTTGCGCCTGCATGACCTGCTCAAGACGCCCTTCCAGACTCCCCTGGCGCTGAACTATGACATCATTCGCGGCACAGGCGGTCAATGCTGCCGGAATCATAAAGAAGAGAGAGAGTCGCCGCACAGATATCTCCTTGAGATGAGGTCAGGATTTACTGCTACAAGTATGCAAATTAAGGGTAATTAAAGCCTTTCGCCATCTTTTGTCAAGGGGAAAGCCGCAGGAAAGCAAGAGAATTGAGCGAGCGGTGGATATGGGCGGCAATAAAATCATGAAGAAACTCATCCGCCTCGTCAAGTGCCTCCCTGCTGAAACCGATCTGTCCAAAACGACCGGTAGCCAGGGCTTTGAGCAGGGTGGCAACTGTTGCCGTGCCAAGTCGTATCCCGCCGGTCGAGCAGCCCGGGCAGTAAACTCCATGGCCGGTGCTTCCTGACCAGAGTCCGCCGCTAAGAGCAAGGCTGGCGCCGCAGCCGGCACAGGTTTCCAGCGCCGGCCTGTAACCGAGAATGTTGAGCAGGTTGATCTCGAAGATATGCCTGTCAGCCGGGACGGCCGGAGCCTGGTCAAGATGTTCCAGATAGGCGGTCAGCAGCCTGAACAGTCTGTGGCTTGGATACCTTTCCGGGGCAAGCTCTGCCACCAGCTCTGCGGCATAGCCGGCGTGGGCAATCCCGGCCATGGTAGCGCGGATTTGCGGATAGATGGTGCGGATATCAACATCACTGATCGTTACCAGCGACTCCCGCGGCAGAAAGCTTATTGACAGCCGGGCAAAAAGCTCCAGGGCGCCGCCGAACCTTTTGACGCTTTTTCTGGCGCCACGGGCGATGCCGCTGATTTTGCCGTGATCTCTGCTGAAGAAAGTAACTATCCGGTCGGTTTCACGATAATCCAGCAGGCCGATGACAACGGCATCATCATTAATGATCTTCATCAGCTACCTGCTGCGGCTGGCGGTGTTTTACGCGCAAAGACTCTCTGCACTGCGTCCGGAACTGCAGAAATCCGCTCCTGAGCGATCAGCTCGAATTCATCGTCAGGAATTTCGGGGAAGGTTGTATCGCCGGCATAACAGTCATTTATCACGGTAAGATATATCCTGGCGGCAAACAACAGCGCCTGCCGGTAGATTTCACCGCCGCCGCAGATGAAAACTTCAGCCGCCGGTTCAGCCAGCCGGATTGCCTTTTCAAGTGAAGAGGCTGTCAGGCAGCCGGCAACAGAGAAGTCAGCCTGGCTGGTGACGATAATGCACTTTCTGCCCGGGAGCGGTCTGTTGATACTCTCAAAGGTCTTGCGCCCCATGATCAGCGGATGTCCGCAGGTAAGCTCGCGGAAGCGGCGCAAGTCTTCCGGGATGTTCCAGGGGAGAGCGCCTTGCCGGCCGATCACCCGGTTGCTGCTCATTGCGGCGATAATTGAGACGATCATGTTGCGGGAGTTGACGGCAGGACAGAGAGCAGTGCCTGCTCGATCTTGGCGATATCCACCAGAGTGTTTAAACAGGGACCATCAGGCCGGTCGTTGAGAATGCCGATAACCGGCAGCGGGTAGCAATCCTTTATGCCGTCGGTGAGATCGCGCTCACAGGCTACGGCAATAACCAGTTTGGGACGCTTTTCGACAATGACCTTTCTCGCCAGCGTACCGCCGGTTGCCACGGAGATGGCTATCCGGTACTTCTCCGCCAGCTCTGCCAGTCCCTTGATATCGCAGCGGCCGCAGCGGATGCACTTGTCAATGCCGCCGGTAACCTTGATGTCGCAGTCGAAAAGCTGCAGGCAGTGGGGGAGGAGGATCAGTATCCGGTCAGACATTACGGCAAGTTTCTGCGAGGTCACCAGGCTGTTGTTCATCGCCACGAAAGACTGGCGGATGGTATCTTTCGAGATCCCCATTATTCGCCCCAGCAGTTCGATTGCCGGCAGCAGGAACTTGATGACAACCAGCCGCATGAAACGGGTGAAGAAGATATCCTTGCCGAGAGCGGTGGTAAGAATGAGGAGAAACGTGCCGATGATTGCCAGGCCGGAGAGTATGGCAAAGGTGAAGCCGACATAACCGGGGAGGTCGGGATGGATGTTTGCCAGCCCCTTGGTGGGGATCCACCAGCCGAGATAGATCAGGACGACGATCAGCAGGCAGGTGACCCCCATGAGGGCAACAAAGAGTCGTTTGCGCGGCGGGGTAGACGGGGTATTCGCTGTCCGGTTTTTCATATTATTCCAGGACTGTTCCGGGAGTAACGCGGTAACCGGCAAGGAAATCGGCAGCATTCATACGCTTCTTCCCCTCCAGCTGCAGGTCGATAAAAACGATGCTGCCGCCGCTGCAGGCTACCTCCAGTCCGGTTCTGTCGGCACGCAGCAGCGTGCCCGGTGCGCCTTCTCCGGAGGCGGTGCGGGCAGTGAAAAGCTTGAGCATTTTGCCGTCAAGTCTGGTATATGCCCCCGGCCAGGGGGTAACCCCTCTGACGAGGTTATATATCTCTTCAGGGCTTTTCTGCCATTCGATCGCGCCAAGCTCCTTCTTCAACAGCGGGGCGTAGCAGCTTAAGGAGTCATCCTGTTTTTCGGGAATGAGTTTTTCCGAATAGAGCAGATCGAGCGTCTCTGCCATGGTCTCGGCCCCGAGAATGGAAAGCCGGTCGTGCAGGGAGCTGGCGTCTTCATCCGGCAGAACAGGTGTCGGCCGCTTGACGAGCATGTCGCCGGTATCGAGGCCGACATCCATCAGCATCGTCGTGATGCCGGTTTCTTGCTCGCCATTGATGATGCACCAGTTGATCGGCGCGGCGCCGCGGTAGCGGGGCAGCAGCGATGCATGTACATTGATGCTGCCCAGACGGGGGATGTCAAGCAGTGCTTTCGGCAGTATCTGCCCGAAAGCGATAACGATAATCAGGTCAGGGGCAAAACTGCGGATCTCGGCGACAACTTCCGCTGCCCTCACCTTGAGCGGCTGGATGACAGGTATGCCGTATTTTGTTGCCAGCTCCTTCACCGGCGGCGCCTGCAACTGCTGGCCGCGCCCCTTGGGGCGATCCGGCTGGGTGACGACGGCAACAACCGCTTCGCCGCGGTCCAGCAGCAGCTGCAGGGTAGGACAGGCAAACTGCGGCGTCCCCATGAAAACAATCCGGATGGCAGCCATCAGTCTGTTGCCTCCTGTTCCTGATTGCGGCGGTATTTGCGGCGGAAGATGTCGCGCTTCAGCTGGGAGATATGGTCAATGAAGAGGATGCCGTCAAGATGATCTATTTCGTGCTGAAAAGCGATTGCCAGCAGGTCGTCCGCCCGCCAGGTAACCTCGTCGCCGTCCAGGTTAAGCCCCTTGACAACAACTCTGGCATGACGCCTGACATTGGCGGCATACTGCGGCACCGAGAGGCATCCCTCCTCTTCATAGGTTTCGCCGTCCGCATGGATGATTACCGGATTGATGGCGATAATCAGGGCAGGCGCTTCATCTTTCCCGGCCACATCGATGGCAATGACCCGCTGATGCACGCCTATCTGCGGAGCGGCAAGCCCTACTCCCGGCGCGGCGTACATGGTGTCGGCCATGTCTCTCGCCAACGCTCTGACCTTTTCATTGATGACGGTTACCGTTGCGGACTTCTTTTTCAGCTCCGGATCTGGGTATGTGAGGATGGTTTGTATCATTGGCTCCCGTTTCCACCTTTCAGAATTTCATAAGTATATTTAGTCGGCGGCAAAAATGCAATTTCTTCCTGAATTGTTATTATATCTCCGGGATTAGTGCCCGGTATTAGTGCAAAACTGGCAGCATTGATACCATGTAATTTAAGATGGGAAGCATACTGAGTAAAAATAACATGCGGGATTAGAAGCATATTATTTATTCTTTGACATGGGAAATATGCCGATATATGTTGCGTAAACATTGACAACCGTTAGTGAATATTACTTTATGCAAAACCTGTCGTACAGATAGCGGCGCAACTCAGGATGGATGTTGAGCAGATAAGGCTCAATCTCAAATAAGGAATAATATCTTTTTATAATCGTAAATAATTCGAGATGTTGTGACAAGATGGTTCTTTAGTTAATATTGCATATTTGCAGCTGTCGGGAAGATGAGCGGAATTCAGAATATAAGGGAGTTATGCAGGAAGGTTGGAAACTTTGATGAGTGACCGTTCTACAAATGAACTTGTTTTTCACGAGTCGGATATGCTTCAAAGACCGAGAAAGCGGGAGAACTGGCCAAGCAGGCGCGGGTTTGAGTGAAAACGCATGCGAATTCACCATGCATAATTATGGAGGGAACAGATGAAAGCGAAAATCGTTGCGTCGATGCTGATTGCCCTTGCCGTTCTTTTCTGCACATCTTGCGGAAGCGACCCCAACCCTTCCATGATTCAAACGTCGTTCAACACCCCCACCGGCACTGGCATGCTGAGAAAATCGGACACCCTCTGGATTATCAACCTTGAGGGGAGTTATACCGACATGGGGCGGCAGTATGGCGCGCTGCTGAAAAGCGAGCTGGGGACTCTGTTCAGGCAGATGGATACAGCCCTGGGCTACGATAGGGGAATTGTTCAGCAACTGCTCGGTGCGGTCAAAATGCAGATGAAGTCAAGGGAATCCCAACTGCTGGGCGGCATGGAGCTTGAGAGCGGCCTCTCCAGGGACAAACTCGAATTTCTCAATGGCTCGCTCTTCTTCATGTATGCCAACGTGGGCTGTTCTGCCTTTGCCGCCATCAATGACCAGACCGCAGCCGGTTTTACCATTGCCGGAAGGAATTTCGACAACCCGCGCGGGGCGTATTCCTCTATTCTCAGGGGCAAATCGATAGTGGTGATTTACAATCCGAAAGATCAGTTTAACGGCAGCGGCGGTACCCACCGGGACAACTCCGTGGCCATGATGACCCAGATCGGCTGGCTATACGGGCTCACCAACCTGAACTCCAAAGGGGTATACCTGGAATACAACAACGCGACTAATTCGATTCCCATCGATCCAGCCACCATAGGACCTATTGTAGCAACTGTCATGGACGGACTGCATCAGAACCTCTACGCTTCACTAGACGCCGATTCCCTGGAAGACGTCGATGCCTTGCTAGCGGGTCCGGCGGCGGTGGCGACCATGACCCAGGTGGCCGACAAACACCGGGTCTGGCATTACGAGCGGTCGCCCTACGAAAACTCGAAAAAAATAGCCGCCGGCCAGGCATTCGGCCGTTTCTCATACGACAATCCTCCCAACACCGATATATTTACCAATCATTTTTTTAACGACAACTGGGCTCATCAGAAGTTCATCTATACAGTCACAAATGATTCCGGGAGCAAGACCTTTGCCCGCCTGATCAACCTGCAGAAACTGGCCCGGCAATACTCGGGCAGGATAACTGCGGATACGATGAAGACGATCATGACCAAGCCGCTGCAGAACGATGGCAATGGCGGGCCTTTCATCGGCTGGGACCTGGCCAATCCCGACGTCACTCATTTCACCAGCGTCACCGATATTGCCAACATGGTCATGCATATCTATCCTAATGTGGACGCCATGACCTATGTGGACAACTTTACCGCAAGTTGGGCAACCATCGACCTGAACAGGGAATTCCGCTAGGAGCGCACAAAAACGAGGGGCCAACGCTCCCAAAAAGGGCTAGCGAACAGATACGGTGTCAGAACAATGAACAGATACGGTGGGAACAGATACGGTGTCGGGGCTAAAAGGTGATTTTGTGAATTGTGTAGCCCCGACACCATTGATTTCCCGGACACCATTGATTTCCCGCATGAATGATGCTCTAAGACAGTTTACTCAAGGGTTGAAGCTGTCAGACGTTGTACGTGAGGCAATCCATGAATCGTGGGAAACATGCCTGCCAACGCGCTCAACCGGTCGCGGGAAAAAGCTCCGCGCCGGCTAGCGCTTGAACCGTTGATTACCGGGATATTGTTTTCAGCTCTTTGATGTTCTGGAAATGCTGATCTCTTGAGACGAGTGTCAGCTGATGCTGACAGGCAAGGGCGGCAATCCGGATATCATTTTCGGGAATGGGGCGGCCTTGTAAGCGGAGATAGTCCTTGCTTTGCCCGTAGAGTTTTGCGGTTTATAGCTTGTAACATTGGTGTTGACAGCTTTACCGTAATATTATACCTACCGGTAAGTATAATATGAGGCTGTGAGGCAAAATGAATAGAGCAGTGCAGCAGAAAATCCAGGAAAATCCGGCGGTCAGGGAAAGGGTGCTGACCGAAGCGCTCCGGCTCTTTACCGCCAGGGGTTACGCCGCAACCAGCGTGCGCGAGATAGTTGCCGCGGCCGGAGTGACCAAGCCGGTGCTCTACTACTACTTCGGCAGCAAGGAAGGGCTTTATCTGGAGATCATGGGCGGCATCAGCCAGACCTTTGAACAGCGGATCATGGAGCTGCAGACTTCCGTCGGCACGGTGCGGCAGCGTCTGCTAAGCTTTTTCTCCGGCATGTTCTTCGGGGCGCATGAAAATCTGCCGGCAGTGCGGCTGGCATACGCCATCTATTTCGGCCCGCCGCAGGGGGCGCCGTTCATCGACTTCAACCGGTTTTTCGACACCATCGTGGAGATGGTCGATCTCCTCATCGGCGAAGGGATGAACAGCGGCGAACTGCGCCGCGTTGACCGCAACTCCCTTGCCTGGGTCCTGGTCGGCTGCCACAACACCATTCTGGAAGAGCAGATCTGCCGCACTCCTCCCCGGGTCGATCACAACGGTCTGTTGCAGGCACTAAACATCATCCTGGACGGGGTCGCCACCCGGGGAAACAACTCTACAGCCAAGGAACAATCGCATGAAGATCGTTAAATTGAAGGCATTACTCCTGTTCACTTTCCTGCTTGCCGCCTGCTCACCGGGCGCCAAGCCGCCTGCCGCAAAACCGCCGGCTGCGGTGGAAACAGCTGTGGCAACGCCTGCCGACATTACCGAGGCTATCGATGTTACCGGCACGCTCGATCCCAAATTCTGGGCGGATGTAAAGACGCAGATTCCGGGGCTGGTAAAGAAGGTTTATGTCAGCGAATGGGTAAAGGTTTCCAGGGGGACGCCGCTGGCACGGATCGACCTGGTCGAGGCTGAAGCGTTTGTCAGTCGAGCTGAAGCCGCCATCATGTCGGCAAAGGCCGGTCTGGCTCAGGCAGAGGTGGGAGTCAGGCGCGCCGAACGGGAGCAGGCGCGGTCGGTCAAGCTTAAAGAGTCGGGTCTGGCAACCCAGCAGTCGCTTGATGATGCCCGCACAGAGACCGATGCCGCTAAAGCACGGGCAGACGCTTCACGGGCGCAGATCCGCGTGGCGGAACAGGAGTTGCGCCAGGCAAAGGCACGGCTTGCCAAAGGGCTGGTAACCTCTCCGCTTGACGGCGTAGTGGCGCTGCGCGATGTGAATGTCGGCGATCTGGCCAGTGACGCGGCAGCAGGCAAACCGATCTTCCGCATCGTCGACAATCGTCTGCTGAATCTGACGGTCACGGTTGCTTCAAGCGATTCCGCCAGGGTAAAGGTCGGGCAGCAGTTGCAGTTCAGCGTCGATTCGCTTCCCGACAAGACCTTCAGCGGCACGGTCATGTATGTGAACCCTGAGCTCTCAGCTGTTGACCGTTCGCTCAAAGTGATCGCCGAGGTAAAGAACTCTCCCGAACTGTTGAAGGGGGGGCTGTTCGCCAAGGGAAGGATTATTACCGGCGAGAGAAAAAACCTGTTACTGCTGCCGCGCAGCGCCATCTCCGGACTGGATCTGACCGCCAAAAGTGGCGTGGTGCAGATTGTTGCGGGTGGCGTCGCCAGTCGCCGGGAGATCCGGACAGGTAGCGTCAGCGGCGATATGCTTGAGGTGACCACCGGGCTCAAAGCCGGTGAGGAGTATGTGGTCAGGGGCGGCTTCAATCTAAGGGACGGCGACCGGGTGACTGTTGCCAGGGGTGTTTATGCCTCCGCAACCTCGGCAAAAAGGAGATGACCATGATCAGGACAGGGCTGAAAAAACTGCCACTGCAGATGAAAGTCGGCGGGGAATCGATCACCTTGAGGCGAAAAGCAGGCAGATGAAGCTGATTGAAGAAAATGAATTCAAGCAACAAGGAACCTTTTAGATGATTCTCTCCGATTTATCCATAAAACGCCCCATTTTTGCCACGGTCATGGTGCTGGCGCTGGTGGCCCTCGGCCTCTTCTCCTACAAACGTCTGGCAGTTGAAATGTTCCCCAACGTCGAGTTCCCGCTGGTCTCGGTGGTTACCACCTTTGCGGGCGCGTCGCCGGAGACGGTGGAACGGGAGGTCTCCAAGCGGCTCGAAGAGTCGGTGAACCAGATTGCCGGGGTCAAGCATGTCTTCTCCACCTCCCGTGAAGGGGTCTCGACGGTAATGATCCAGTTTCAGCTGGAACAGCGGGTGAACGACTGTGCCCAGGAGGTGCGGGCCAAGATCGGCTCGATCCGCGGCACCCTCCCTCAGGGGATCGAGGAGCCGATCATCCAGAAGCTGGACTTCAATGCTGCGCCTGTTGCTGCCCTGGCAGTGCAGTCCGACAATCTCTCACCCCGGGAGCTGACCACCCTGGTGGAGAAGCGGATCAAGAAGCGGTTCGAGAGCGTGGCAGGGGTCGGCAAGGTAGAGATGGTCGGGGGGCAGAAACGGGAAATTCGCGTCGAGCTCGACCCGGCACGGCTGGATTCCATGACCCTCGGAGTTAACGATATTGTGGCCGGAATCCGTTCCGAGAATACCAACACGCCGCTGGGGCGTCTGACCAAGGGGACGGCCGAATACCCGCTGCGGATCGAAGGCAAGCCTGAGCGGGCCGACCAGTACCGGCAGATGGCCATTGCCAGCCGCAACAACCGCCCCATTACCCTCGGGGAGGTGGCCCAGGTTTCCGACGGCGTGGAAGAGAAGCGCAAGCTGGCCCTGGTTAACGGCCGCCCGGCCATCGGCCTGGACATCTACAAGCAGTCAGGCGGGAACGAAGTCCAACTGGTGGATACGGTGAAGAAGGTGATGGCAAAGGTGCAGCCGGAGCTTCCCCCCGGCGTGACACTCACCATGGTGCGCGACGGCACCATCATGACCCGCGAGTCGCTGGCCGATGTAAAAGAAACCCTGATCATCGGCGGTATCCTGACCATACTCATTGTCTTCTGCTTCATCAACTCCTGGCGCTCAACCGTGATTACCGGGGTGACGCTCCCCATTTCAGTCATCTCGGCCTTCATCATCATGAATGCCATGGGGATGACCCTGAACGTCATGACCCTGATGGCCCTCTCACTGGCCATCGGCCTCTTGATCGACGATGCCATCGTCGTGCGGGAGAATATCGTCCGCCATCTGGAAAAGGGGGAGAACCACATGGACGCGGCCCGTTTCGGCACTGCGGAGATCGGCCTGGCCGTATTTGCCACCTCCATGTGCATCATTGCCGTCTTCATCCCTGTGGCCTACATGCGCGGCATTGTCGGTCGTTTCTTCTTCCAGTTCGGTATCAGCGTTGCCTTTGCCGTGCTGGTCTCCCTCTTCGTTTCCTTTACTCTCGATCCGATGCTGTCATCCCGCTGGCATGATCCCTCAATTAACAACCATGGCCATCGCAAGGGGCTGGCGAAACTGCTGGAGCGGTTCAACGACTGGTTCGATGCCACCGCTGACAAATACCGTTCCCTCATCGGCTGGGCACTGGACCATCGCAAGCGGGTCATGTTTACGGCCTTAGCTGCCTTTGTCGGCGGCATCGTCATCTTCGGCAGCCTGGAGTCCTCCTTCATGTCCAGAGAGGACAAGGGTGAGTTCCAGATTTCTTTCAAGACCGCCCCGGATGCTTCCATGGTTGAGACCGAAGACCGGCTTGCTGCGGTGTTGGCGGCGGTAAAGGATCTGCCGGAGATCGACCACACCTATGCCACCATCGGCGCCGGGGATAGCGGCACGGTGCGGGACGGCCTGGTATACCTGAAACTGAAAGAGCGGAAAGAAAGGAAACGAAACCAGTTCGAACTGCAGCGGGTGGTGCGGCAGCGGATGCAGCAGATTGCCGGCATTACCTTCTCCATCGAAGAGGTCGGGCAGATGGGGGGCGCCCAGAAACCGCTCAACGTCAATCTGCAGGGTGACGACCTGACGATCCTCAAGCAGCTCGGACAAAGGCTGAAGGAAGAGCTGTACAAGGTGCCGGGGGTTGTGGATATTGCCGTTACCCTTGAAAATGACATCCCCGAATACCGGTTGAAGGTGGACCGGGAAAAGGCCCTTTCGGCAGGTGTTACCACCGGCGCTGTCGTGACGGCACTCTCCCGCCTGGTCGGGGGTGAAGCGATCAGTACATACGAGGACGAAGATGGCGATGCCGTGGATCTGCGGGTGCGGTTGCCGGAAGGGTTGCGCCGCAATCCGGCGCAAGTGGGCGATCTCAAAGTCTCTGTCCCCTCTGCTTCCGGCGGCGCCAGGCTGGTGCCGCTGGCCAGCATCGCCACAGTACGAACGGCTGCCTCCCCTACAGAGATAAACCGCCGCGACCTGGCCCGCCAGGTGACGGTCTCGGCCAATCTCGACGACCTCCCCATCGGCACGGCGGCAAAGCATGTGGCGGCGGCGGCCAAAAGGATCAACATGCCGCCCGGCTATTCAATCAACCTCTCCGGCGAGGCGGAGGACATGGCGGAATCCTTCGGCTATATGGGGGAATCGCTGCTTCTGGCAGTCATCTTCGTCTTTCTGATCCTGGCAGCCCAGTTCGAATCATTTTTCGAGCCCTTTGCCATCATGCTCTCCCTGCCGCTTTCCATTGTCGGCATGGCAGGGATGCTGAAACTCACCGGCGACACCATTAACATCATGTCGCTCATCGGCCTGATCATGCTCATGGGGCTGGTGACCAAGAATGCCATCCTGCTGGTGGACTACGCCAAGGTGCTCAGGCGCAGGGACGGCATGAACCGTCGCGAAGCAGTCATTCTTGCGGGGAGGACAAGGCTGCGGCCCATCGTCATGACGACACTGTCCATGATTTTCGGTATGCTGCCGCTCTTCTTCGGCCTCGGCGCCGGCGGCGAGGGGCGGGCGCCCATGGCTCGGGCCGTTGTCGGCGGTCTGCTGACCTCTACTCTTCTCACCCTGCTGGTTGTGCCGGTCATGTACACCTACATGGATGATCTGGAGACGTGGCTCAAACGCAAATGGCAGGGGAAAGGCAGAAATGTCTGACACGCCGCCACTGGTCATGCTCGACTCCTTTGGCAACAGCTTCGCCGCTTCATGGCGCTTTGCCGGCTATCAGGCGACGCTGGTAGCCTTGACTCCGGAAGAGGTGGAGCCTGTCATCAAGGCGGCTGAAGAGGCGACTCTGGCCGGTAATTACGCCGTCGGTTTCATCGCCTATGAAGCTGCTCAAGCCCTCGACCCCGAGCTGCCGGCGCTGCCGCCTCGCCAGGGGCTGCCGCTGGCCTGGTTTGCCCTGTTTCGCGAACGCCTGGCAGCGGAGGCGGGCGCAGCGCTGCCGCAGTCTGCTGCCGACTCTCTGCACCTTTCCCCGCAGCTGGCAACAGAGGCTTACCAGGCAGATGTCGAAACGATCCGTGCTCTGATAGCTGCCGGCGATTCATACCAGACCAACTTCACCATGCAGCTGACCGGAGAGTTTAGCGGCAATCCGGCTGCTCTCTACAGCAGCCTCTGCCGCTCGCAGCGGGCAGAGTTTTCGGCCATGCTCGATATTGGCAGCCATCTGATCATCTCGGCCTCGCCGGAACTCTTCTTCTCCCTGGAAAACGGGGAGATTGTTACCCGACCGATGAAGGGGACTGCACCCCGCGGCCGATGGCCGGCCGAAGACCGGCAGCTAGCCGCGGCGCTCCTTGCCAGCGAAAAAGAGCGGGCAGAGAACCTGATGATTGTCGATCTGCTCAGAAATGATCTGGGTAAAATTGCCATGACCGGTTCCGTCAGGGTTGACTCCCTTTTCGACATCGAAAGCTATCCGACCGTGCAGCAGATGACCTCGACCATCAGCGCCAAAGTACGGGATGATGTCACCCTCTCCGGGATACTGCGCGCCCTGTTCCCCTGCGGTTCGGTCACCGGCGCGCCGAAGCGGCGCAGCATGGAGATCATCTCTGCGGTCGAACGCCGGCCACGCGGTGTCTACTGCGGCGCAATCGGCTGTCTGGCGCCTCAGGGCGAGGCGGTCTTCTCGGTGGCCATCCGCACGCTCCTGCTGGAGAAATCCACCGGGCAGCTCTCCATGGGTATCGGCAGCGGCATAACTTTTGACTCGCAGCCTGCTGCCGAATATGCGGAAGCTCTCGGCAAGGCCGCCTTCCTGCATGCCGGGGGAGAGGATTTTTACCTTTTTGAAACCATGAGAAGGGATAAGGAGGGTTACCTGAGAGTTGACCGGCACCTTTCGCGCCTGGCCGACTCTGCCCGCTTCTTCGGCTTTCCGTTCGACCGGGACAGCGCGCTGCAGCTTCTGGAAAATATTGAAGCCGGCGGGAATGAGCCGCTGCGGGTGAAACTCTTACTGCACCCTTGTGGCCGGTTCGAGATAGCTTCCGGCCGGATTGCTCCGGAGAAGAGCCCGTTGGTCATCGGCATTGCCTCCGCCAGGGTTGATCCTGGCAACCGCCTGCTTTATCACAAGACCAGCAGCAGAAAGATGTATGAAGCCGGGCGGCTGCAGCGGCCGGGCTGCAGCGAAGTTGTTTTCCTGAACAGTCGCGGCGAACTGACCGAAGGAAGCTACAACAACATCCTCCTCAAGATCGGCGGTAAACTGCTGACACCGCCGCTGGAAAGCGGCCTGCTGCCGGGTGTGATGCGCGACGAGTTGCTTGCTGCCGGCGTTGTCGAAGAAAAAATCCTCTATGCGGAGGATCTGTTTTCCGCTGCAGAGATCTGGCTGGTAAATTCTTTGCGCGGCATACGCCGCGCCTTTCATGCTGAAGGAGAAAAGTGTTGAAATATTCTGTGCCGCTGTTGATTCTGCTGCTGGCGCTGCCGCTTGAAGCGGCTGCAGCCAGAACCGTGACTCTTGATGAGGCGCTGGCTATTGCCGTGGCAAAGAACCGCGACATTGCCAGGGCAGGTGAATACGCCCGCTATGTACATGGCAAATATATCGAGGAGCGCTCCGCCGCCCTCCCGCAGCTCGGGCTTTCCGCTTCAATGGCCGTTCTCAGTGACAGCGGCCAGCCCCGTACCATAGGCGGTGGGGCAACCCAGTATGACAATTATCTCGGCGTATCATTGTCGCAGCCGCTCTACACCTGGGGGAAGATCGGCGCGGCAATCCGCGCCGCCGAAATCGGCATGAACACCTCCATAGAGCAGCTTAGGCTGGCGCAGCAGGCAGCAAGGCGTGATGTGACCGCCGCCTTCTACAATATCCTGCTTGCCAGGGAAATGTTGCGGCTCGCGGCAGAGAATCTGCAGCAGAAACAGCGGCACAGTGAAGAGGCGCAGCGGAAGTTCGAGGCAGGGGTGGCGACCGATTATGACGTTCTGGCGGCAAAGGTGGCGCTGGAGAACGCCAGGCCGGGTCTGATCAAGGGGGAGAATCTGCTGCGGCTGACCAGGGAACGGCTCCGTTTCCTTCTTGCCGAGGATGAGGCGCTGGACGTTGCCGGTAAGCTGGAGCCGCAGCTGACAGAGCCCCCCTCTTATGATGCGGTGCTCAAGGCGGCGCTGGCCGGTCGCCCGGAGCTGATCGATCTTGGCTACCGGATCGGAGTTTACGGCGAGCTGGTAACTATTGCCGCTGCCGACAACAAGCCGCGACTGGATCTCAAAGGGGGCGCAGGATGGCATCAGCTTGAATTTGCCAAGGCCAGAAATGACGGCGCTTCCTGGAACGTCGGCGTCTATCTCTCCTTTCCGTTCTTCGACGGCATGAAGAGCAGCGGCAAGGTTGAGCAGGCACGCAGCGATTTGGCGACCAAAGAGATTGAAAAGCAGAAGCTGCTTGACAGCATCCGGCTGGAGGCGCGCACTGCGCTCAATGATCTGCAGGAGGCGGCAGAGATTTTCACTGCTGTCTCCGGCACGGTAAATCAGGCGGAGCGGCTGCTGCAGATGGCGGAAAAAGGTTACGAATTCGGGGTGAAGATCAGGCTTGAGGTCGATGACGCCCAGACAAACCTGCTGCAGGCCGAGATAAACAAGGCGAAGGCGGCAAGCGACTACCTGGTGGCGAAAGTGAACCTGGAGTGGGTCATGGGGCGGCTTGGGGAGTGAATTCCAGGCGGATGGCCAGTGGTTTGAATGTTTTGCAACAAAGGTTCATCTGCTTGACTTAAACAGTACAGCCCTTACACTTACCAATATTTTTAAAATGCGAGGGGAACCCCGATGAAACGATTAGGTCTGCTTCTTGCCGCGTCCTGGCTGATCTTGCCCGCCATGGCAGGAGCAGCTGAAATGAGCGCTTACGGCACTACCCTGATCCGTTTCAGTCAGCAGAGCACACCCGGTTTTGAAAAGCAGAGTCTGGCCCCGGCAACCCAGTATCTGGGTCTGGATGCAGCAGGCCTTGCCGACGGCAATCTCTCGGTTAATTTCTATGGCTGGGAAAGGGTCGACCTGCAAAACAGAAGCAGTGACGACGGCCGTACCGAGGGAACGGTCTCATCTGCCTATCTGAAATACCTTTTTCCCCGGGCAAATGGAGAAATCAGGGCAGGCCGGTTCATGCTGCTCGAAGGTGTAGCCCGTGAACCTGTTGACGGCATCTCCGCTGCTGCCGACCTGCATGCCGGATTGAGGCTATCCCTTTTTGGCGGAAAACCTTCAGCCATAGGCCTTGATAACGATGCCAGGGGCGACTGGCTTGCCGGCAGCAGACTCTCCTACAATTTTGCCGGTCGTTCGGAGCTTGGCGTCTCCTTTCTCCATGCCGGAAACTCCCCGAGCAAGGAGATCACCTTGGGGACAGAGCGTACCGTCGCTGACAGAAGAGAGCTGCTGGGAGGCGATATCTGGCTCTCTCCTTTCTCTGCAGTGACGCTTGGCGGGCGAACTTCGTACAACACGGTGACTTCCGGAATCGCAGAAAACGATTATACCCTTGCCGTGAAACCGGCCAGGAATGTGACGATATCCGCAAACTTTTCCGAAAGAAACATGAAAGACTTGTATTCCGGTACCAATCTTCCCTCTCTTTTCAAGCCGGACAGTGCCGACAAGGTAAGGAATCTTGGGGGTGCGGTAACTATTACCGCAGGCAAGCCACTTGCATTGACCCTGGATTACCGGCGTACAAAGCGGTCTACCTACGTAAATATCGACCGTTACGGCGGTGAGATCCGTCTTGCTGAAGACAAGCTTCTGACCGGAGGGTTGAGTTACCACCGGGTTTCGGTCGCAGGCAGTGCCGCTACCGGACCTGAGACGCCGTTGTACGACCCCTCATACCATGAAATACGCGGCTGGTTTTTGCATGACAACGGCGCATTTACGGCATCGCTTGACGCCATCGGCCATTTTTACGACGACAAGAATAATCCGGGACTCTACGGGGAAGCCGCTGCTTTCGAAGTCATAGCCTCCACCGGTTTCCGGCCTCTCTCATACCTCAGCATATCCGGGGATGTAAGCTACGGACAAAATTCTCTCAACAAGAGTGAGTTCAGGGGGCTTGTCAGAGCAGAATTCAGCGCCGCCGCTAATTTAAAAGGAGTGAGTAAATGATTCTTTGTAAACTGTGTTTAGTCGCTCTTGTTTCCTTCCTGGCTGCCTGCAGCGCCATTTCCACCGGTTCCAGCATCATCTCCGCCCACCCGGGAAAGCTCCCGGACGGTCGACCGCTATGTTCGGCGTGTCATACCGCCAAACCGCTCGCCGCCGGCATGAAGAGCTATGATTCATTTGACCATGACCAACTGTTCGTCGCAGATCATCGCACCATTGCCGCGCAAAACAGCAGGGTATGCGCGAGCTGCCATGCCGAATCGTTTTGCGCCACCTGTCATGCTTCTAAAACTGAAATCAAGCCGGCTGTCCTGCTCGGGAACCGTCCGGACAGAGAGCAGATACATCAGGGAGATTTCCTCAGCCGTCACCGCTTCGAGGGTAAAGCAGACCCCACCGGTTGCTACAGTTGTCACGGCAGGGCAAATAATGAATCGTGTCAGCGCTGCCATAGATAAGACGGGAAGAGATCAGCCTCCAATTGTATCGGAGATGGAACCGGCGCCGGCGACAGCACGCTTTGTCCTGTTGGGCCTGGATTTAAGGGAATTGATTACGCGCCTGGTTCGTGTATAGTTCGCAAAAAGAAGGCAACCGGCTTCTCAGCCTGTAAGAGGTGAATGCAATGATGCTCAAAAAAATCTTTTCACAGATTTTTCTTCTCTGCACCCTGCTGTTTGTACCGTGCGGCGCCTTTTCCGCTGAGAGTGCCGACTCATACCAGGAGATTGTCAAAGCGGCGGTCAAGGAGGGCAACCTCTATATTTACGGCAGCCTCGATCAGAAAACAGCACAGATTCTGGTAAAGGAGTTCGAGGCGCTTTATCCAGCAATCAAGGTCGATTTCATCGATATGCCGGCGGCTGAGGTGTTCAACCGTCATATGCGCGATCTGGCCGGCAGACTGGTCTCGGCCGATATTCTCTGGAACAGTGAAATTACCTTGCAGGCACCGCTTGTCAAAGATGGCTATGCTCTGCCGTATCACCCTGCGGCCGCCGGCAGTGTCATGCCGCTGGCATACTTAAGTGATGCTGCCTTTGTCAGCGGGTTCGATCCGGTAGTTCTTGTGTATAACAGGAAACTCGTTGCCGTAAAGGATCTGCCGACCACCAGAAAACTGCTGCTTAAAACAGTCGAAAAGGCCGAATGGCACGGGAAAATTGCAACCTGCGATCCGGAAAAAAACAACCTGGCATTTCTACTTTTAACCCAGGACATGGCTTACGAGGAGAATTTCTGGGGGATGGCCGCCAAGCTTGGTGCTGCGGGGGTGAAGCTCTATCCTGATTATCCGACCCTGCTTGAGCGGATCTCCAGCGGCGAAGTCATGGCTGGATATAATCTGCCACTCTCCGAAGTCCTGAAAAGGGCCGGGAGAGATGAAAGCATCGGCTGGCTTTACACCACGGACTATACACTGCTCATCCCGCAGAGTGTCCTGATAACAAAAGTGGCGACCAACCCGAATGCGGCGCGGTTATGGATTGATTTCGTCCATTCCGGGAAAGCCCAGCAGATAATCTCGGAAAATTGTAATCTTTTCCCGGTCGATCAGGCTGTTATTGGTGGCGAAATGAAAAAGCTCGGCAAGGAACTCCCAGCAGGGGGGGGGCTCAGGATGATCGGCACCGGCGTAGAGGTTACCAAGTTTGGTGCAAGCGGTCTGAAGAAGGGTTTTCTGCTCAGGTGGAAGCAGAAGCTGAAGCTGGTGAAATAAATGGGGCAGCAGGCTGCTGCCGGATAATCATTTCCCGCAGCACTTCTTGTATTTGCCGCCGCTGCCGCAGGGGCAGGGTTCGTTCCTGCCGGTTTTGTTGCTGACAATCGGTTTTGACCCGACCATTTTCCCATCAGTGAAGTACCAGCGGTTATCCAGTTTACTGAACTTGCCAAGTTCGTGATGGGCCGACTCGGCACCCTCCTCGCTGAAACGGGCGATAAATTCCACTTCACCGAGAGCATCGTCTTTTCCGCCTCTGCTGCTGACTATCTCCAGCCCGAGCCAGGCGGCGTTCTCCGCCCATTTGCGTGTCCCTTCATGGTCGTAGCCTTGACGATGCTCCGGATGGGTAGTCGCATAAAGGTAGTCCATCGCCGCTATTGTATACGCCGTGTAGCGCGAGCGCATGAGACTTTCAGCGGTTTCAGCCTGCAAAACTCCGGTTATCATCGGCTCACAGCACTTCTGGTACGAAAGCCCGCTGCCGCAGGCGCACTGTTCTGCTGCCATGTTACTCTCCTTGCAGTTCGTAATCTGCGGCGACGATGGCTGTGCAGTTGGCTTTCATGAACGGCACAACCGTATCGGCGTGATAGGGGTGAATCTGGTAGGCTTGCAGATCTGCAAGCGAGTCGAATCTGGTGTAGAGGGCTACATCATAGGAGCGTTCCGAACGGATAACATCCGTGCCGACTTCGAGATGGCAGAGCATCGGCAGCTTGCCGTTCATGCTGCACAGCATCTCTTTTATGGCGCGGCTGTTTTCAGCGGTCGGTTCATTCACCTTGAAAAGTACTATATGGACAATCATGAATCCCTCCTCAAATGGATACCCTTTATTACACTGCCGCACCATGACTGTCAATGTTTGATAGGTTCTGTAAATGAGACCGATATTATCCGGTTGACTTTGCCGCTGTAGTGCCATAAATTCAGAACAGGCGATCGGCAGCTGCGCGGATGGCAGGATGGATTGCTGCTCTTTACAAATACGGTTCGGGGGAAAAGGATGAAAAAAGCATCAGGAATCTGTCTGCTTTTAGTTTTTGCAGTCTTCAGCAGCGCCTGTGCGCGGGAGGCCGCAGCTGCGCCGGTGGTTCTTTTTGACCAGGCCCATGACCAGCGTTTTGTAATTGCCAGAGACGAGCCGTTGCAGCTTTCGGGGTTTGCAGCCATCCTGGCAGGAGAGGGCCTTGATGTCAGGAGCAGCGCGGAACCGCTGACAGGCAAATCGCTGCAGGGTGTTGCTGCGCTGATTATTTCCGGACCTTTCAAGGTTCTCGACGCTAAAGAGACTGAAGCTGTGGTACGTTTTGTAGAGCGCGGCGGCCGCCTGGCCGTCATGCTGCACATAGGCCCGCCGTTTGCGGATCTTCTGACCCGGCTTGAGGTCAACTTTACCAATTACGTACTTTATGAGCAGGAGAATATTATTGATGGCGATTCGAGAAATTTTCAGGTAAAAGTTCTGGATAACAGTCAGCTGTTCACCGGGATTGATCACTTCAGCCTGTACGGCGGCTGGGCGCTGCTGAACAGTGCTCCGGCAGCAAGGGTTATTGCGTCTACTTCACCCGGGGGGTGGGTTGACCTGAACGGCGACAGGAAATTGTCAAAAGGCGATGCCATCGGCTCTTTCGGCGTGGTCGTGACCGGAGAACTCGGTAGCGGCCGCTACATTGTTTTCGGGGATGACGCAATTTTCCAGAACAAGTTTCTGGATGAGCAGAACCGGCAGCTGGCAATAAACCTGGCAAGGTGGTTTAAATAATGAAGCCTGACCACAATATCTCTACGGCAACACGCCTTTGCGCGGTAATCGGCAATCCGGTTGCCCACTCGCTCTCTCCGCTGTTGCATAATGCGGCTTTCAACGCTTTGGGGCTGGATTTTGTCTATGTCGCCTTCCGCGTTGAAAATCTGAAAAATGCAATCGCCGGGATGCGGGCGCTGGAAAATTTCCGCGGCCTCAGCGTGACTATTCCGCACAAGATTGAGATCATCGATTATCTTGACGAAGTTGCCGGAATTGACAGGGCTATCGGTTCCGTCAATACGGTAATCAACGAAAACGGGAAGCTTTACGGTTGCGGCACCGATGGACCAGGGGCGATGAAGGCGTTGCAAGACGCCGGAGTGCCGCTGGCTGGTGCCAACATACTCATGCTCGGCGCCGGCGGGGCAGCGCGTGCCGTAGCGTTCACCCTTGCCGGATGGGCGCAGCCGGAGAGGCTGGTTATTCTCGATATCAACAAGCCGCTGCTGGATTGCCTGATTGCCGACTTGCAGACAGGCACGGATACGGTTGTTGAGGGAGGTCTTCTTGACCCGGCGATGATTGCCGCCAGGGTGGCGGCGGCTGATCTGATCATCAACTGCACCCCGGTCGGTATGCATCCGCACGAGGGTAATACTCTTGTTCCGGCGGGACTATTCCGCCCGGGCCAGTCGGTCTTCGATATTGTCTATAATCCCCTTGAAACAAGGCTGATTGCGGATGCGCGCTCACGGGGGTGCAGGGTTGTTTCCGGTGTCGAGATGTTTATCAATCAGGCGGTTCTGCAGTTCGAGAAGTTTACCGGAGCGGTTGCACCGCAGGAGATTATGCGGCGGGTGGTCATGGAGAGGCTTGGCTTATGAATATTGTTTTGATCGGTTACCGGGGCACGGGAAAGAGTCATGTCGGCAGAGTTCTGGCAGAGCGGCTTTCTTTTCCCTATGTCTCTACAGATCGGGCGATTGTGTCCCGTGCCGGGATGAGCATTCCCGAGATTGTCCAGCTGTACGGCTGGCCGGGATTTCGTGACCGGGAGGCGCTCGAAGTCATGGAGATATCGGGATGGGACAATATCATCATCGATTGCGGCGGTGGTGTGGTAGAGCGGCCGGATAATATCGACGCTCTGCGTGAAAACGGTTGCCTGTTCTGGCTTAAAGCCTCCGTGCCAACCATAGTGAAGCGGATTGAAGGTGGTACAAGCCGCCCGGCGCTTACCGCAGGCAAGAGCTTTACCGAAGAGGTGGCAGAGGTTCTGGAGCGACGTACGCCTCTTTACCGGACTTCTGCCATGCATGAGATCGAGACCGACGAGGAAACCCCTGACGACATAGCAACCGAAATAATCTCCTTCTGGCAGAAGTGCACAAAAACTTATTTGTGAATAAAGTTTTATTTTGTCGCCAAATTTGCTAGTAATTAGCTGACATTTTTTTAATGCAATCTGTTTTTGTGGGGGATATATGGAAAAAGAGCAGCTGGTAGAACAAGCAAAGGAGAAGCTGACCCCTTTTGAAACCGGGAATATCATCGATTTCATTCAGCATCTTACCCTGAAATCGGCAATGGAGCAGCCGTTGCTTATCCTGTTTTTCCTTGTTATTGCTTTCTATGCAGTGGTCAAGCGCTCGAAATTTGTGCTCCTGTTCCTCTTTGCCGTTGTTTCGATAATGCTGCTGGTCAGATATTCACTCACTCCGGATATGGTCGGGGGCGAACTTTCGGTTTCCTCAACTCTCCCGTTTGCTGCCGGCGGACTGGTAATCGGCGGGGCGCTTATCTACCTATACTTTTTTAAGGAATGACTGACGGCTTTTGAAGAGCCGTTGCGGAGGTTTTTGTGAAGATTGGCAGACGCGACTGGATTTTTGTCGGCATAGTAGTTGTGGTATTCGGTGCATTTTATCTGATTTCAGGGCCGGAAAAGACCAAAAAAATGCCGAAGAATTCTGACCACCAGAAGTTTAACGATATGCTGAATGCGGGCGCGAAAAAGAGCGAAGTCGATCCGCTCTGCGAGTCATGCCACGATGGTGTCAAGATCAAATTCCCTGACAAGCATCCTGCAAAACCCGGCGGAGCACCGATGCGCTGCCTTTTCTGTCACAAGAGCCAGAAGTAGACTCCCTGCGGATTGCTCAATCATGTCCTCTACTCTCAACCTTACTGCAGAGCTGGAGCGGTTGATTGCCGATATTACGGCAAAGGTCGAGGCGTTCAGTCATATCGATCACAAACGTCTGCTGATCTGCGTCAACAGCAGCCGCAGCACTCAGCACGGCATTTTTGCCAAGATTCATCCCCTCCGTTTCCAGGGCGGCGAGCTCTACAGGGTCGTGAAAAGAGGGCGCAGCAGCATCGCCTGCATCATGCCGGAAGTCAGCCATAACGGTGTCTGCATGCTCTATGTCATCTATTTCACGCTCCCCCGCTTCATGGATCGTCCCCTGCAGGAGAAGCTGGTGACGATCTTTCACGAACTCTTTCACATTTCCCCGGCGTTTGACGGCGATATCAGGCGCTTTCCCGGACGCAACTTCGCCCACGGCTCCTCTGCAAAAAAATACAATCTGCACATGGAGAGTTTTGTGGAAAAATATCTGCAGCTGCCGATGAGCTGCGACCGGATTGCTTTTCTTGATGCCGATATGGCTGCTCTGCGGCTGAAGTACCGGGCGATTGTCGGCAGAAAGATGGAGATGCCGAAGGTGAGGCTGGAGAGGGTATGAATGAAAAAAGGTTGCCGACTCAGGCAACCTTTTTTCATTGTGGATTGGCGGACAGCTCCCCGGTCAGCAGAGGTCGATGACGGCTTTTACCGTCTTCGTGATCCCTTCATAGGCTTCGCTGATTCTACCGGCCAGCATATAGGCGGGGGTTGAGACTATTTTGTTTTTCCGGTCCACTACGAACCCGGTCACCGGGCAGTCGTGATGGCTGCTGCCGGTGGCGTTGATGGCCGCTGCCGTGCCGGCGTCGTTGCCGATGGTGACTTCGGGAGAGCACTCTTTTCCCAATAGCGCCGCCACAACAACCGGCGCGATGCAGATGGCGCCGATCGGTTTTTTGGCGGCTATCATCTCCCTGAGCAGTCGGGCTACTTCAGGCTGGATGGATGCCCCGGCCCCTTTAGAGGCGAAATCGCAGAGATTCTTGGCAGCGCCGAAGCCGCCCGGCAGGATGACGGCATCAAGGTCGCCTGACGTTACTGCGGCGATATTACGGATTTTACCCCGGGCAATCCGCGCCGCTTCAACGAGGACATTTCTTTTGGCACCGGTTGCCTCTCCGCTGACATGATCCACCTCGGCAAGTTCCATGTCGGGAGCCATGCAGACAGCTTCCGCACCGTTTAAATCTATTGCCAAAAGGGTAATAACCGCTTCATGGATTTCACTGCCGTCATAAACGCCGCAGCCGGAGAGAATGACACCTATCATTTTTTTCATCAGCCTGCCCTCCTTGTTGAGTTTATCTTGAGTAGAGCACCGCAACCGCTTTTGCCTTCTCCTCACCATGCGAAACATAGCCGTGCGCCTCGGAAGAGTCATAGTAGATGCTGTCGCCCGGCTTGAGGACCATTATTTCCTGGCCGTAATGGAACTCAAGTTCACCCTGAAGAAGATAAATGAACTCTTCGCCGTCATGTCTGTAGAGCAGCGAGTCATCCCACTTGCCGAGCTCGAATTCTACCAGGAACGGTTCCATCGATTTTTTGCGCATTCCGGGTGCCAGCGAATGGTAAAGGTATGCCTGCGGCGCGTCATTGCCTGAACGCCTCCGGCTTGATGGCGCGCTGCTGCTGCGGAGAAGGACAAACTTCTGCCGGTCTTCCTCCTCTTCAAAGAAGAAGTGGATACCGACTTTTAAACCCTTGGCGATCTTGAGCAGGGTGGCAATAGGGGGGATTACCTGGGCATTCTCAATCTGGGAAAGGAGCGGTTTGGAAAGACCGGACAGGTCGGACAGGTCCTGAAGGGTTAAACGCTCTTCCTTGCGGAGTTTTCTGATCTTGTCGCCAATGTTCAGCTCACAGACATCAGTTTTGTGATCACTCATGGCCTGATTCTCCTCGACGCTTTATATTCCAAAGAGAGACAGCGGTCAACAGCTGTTTTGCCGCTTTCAGCCGCTGGAGATTATTTAAGGTTTCATCTAACCTTGCAAAATAAACCTGAATGGTTATATTGTCCTCTGAGGTGACGGATCATGTATCGTAACTGTTATATTTCATTGCTTGTTCTGCTGCTGTTTACCCTTGCTTCCTGCGGCAGGGACAAGGAAAAGAACGTCTTTTACGAGACCGGCAAGGTCGATTCTCCGGTCAAGGATGTGCCAAAGGATATCCTTGCTACCCAGCAGGCGTTCGTTAATCTGGTCAAGGTTGTCACCCCGGCGGTGGTGAACATCTCCACTGTCAGCAAGAAGAAGGTAGTGCAGCCGTTGTTCGAGATATCGCCCTTCTTCGGAGACTTCTTTGAGGAAGCGCCTTCGCGTCCGCGCTACCGGAAGGAGTCGAGTCTCGGCTCGGGTTTCATCATCAACAGGGACGGTTACATTATCACCAACGACCATGTTGTCCGTGATGCCGAAAGCATCCAGGTGAAACTCTCCAATGAGAAGATTTACGATGCCAAATTTGTCGGCAGTGATCCCAAGTCGGATATTGCCGTGATCAGGATAAACGCCAAAGAGCCTCTGCCGGTGGCAGTTCTCGGTGACTCCGACAAGCTGCAGGTAGGCCAGTGGGCAGTGGCAATAGGTAATCCTTTCGGACTCGACCGGACTGTCACCGTCGGCGTGGTCTCCGCAACCGGTCGCTCCAATATGGGGATCGAGACTTATGAAAACTTTATCCAGACAGATGCTTCGATAAATCCCGGCAACTCAGGCGGGCCGCTCCTTAATGTCAATGGCGAGGTAATCGGTATTAATACCGCAATTGTGGCTGCCGGGCAGGGTATCGGTTTTGCGATACCGGTAAATATGGCGAAGCAGGTGGTCGAGCAGTTGATCAGGAAAGGGAGTGTAACAAGAGCCTGGCTCGGCGTTGCCATTCAGCCGGTTACCGAAGAGATTGCCGCCTCATTCGGGTTTGAGAAAGCCAAGGGTGCGCTTGTTTCCGATGTCATGGCCGGCAGTCCGGCAGAGAAGGCCGGACTCAGGCAGGGAGATATTCTGGTCTCCTTCGACGGCAAGGAGGTGAAGGATGCCCGGCAACTGCAGCTTGCAGTCGGTGAGGCGCCGATCGGCAAGGCCGTTGTTGCCGAGATTTTCCGTGACGGCAAACTGCTGAAAGTGAATCTGCAGCTTGCCAGCGGCGACAGCGCCGAGGCGCGCAAGCCCAGGCCGGCAAAGGCGGCGGCAGGCTGGCTCGGTCTTGATATCGATGAGTTGCCGCGGAGCAAATCGCAGGCAGGCATTGCCGGTGTTATCGTTACTGCGGTAGAGCCTGACAGCGCGGCGGCCGGCAGCGGGCTTCAGCGCGGTGACATAATTCTTTCGGTCAATCAGAAAAAAACCGGCAATTTGCAGGAGTATGCAGCAGCCATGAAGGATGCTGAAAAACGCGGCAGCGTTGCGCTTCTTGTACGCCGTGGGAGTGCCAGTATCTACTTTGCCTTAAAATTAAAGTAGCAACAGGCGAAATTTCAAGTATAATCCAGAGCTGTTTTTGAATCTGCATTAAATGTCTACTGCCGGTGCAACTATTGTACTGAGATGTTCGTCGTGGCAGACGGACTTTAACCGAAGCCGTTTTTAGTACTTATACCGTTAAAGTGTTAGGGGACATCATGAATCTCATCGAAAATCCAGAACAGGCCAGGAGACTGGCACGCGCCATCCTTTCCGATGTGGCAATATACAACCGGGAAAAGGTTGAAGCCGGGATAAAGAATGACAATCTGTTCGAGGTGCTGACTGCCGAGCTGGAAGAGGGGCGGCAGCACTACAATTCCAGGGTTGCCCCGCAGATTAGCGGGAATCTATTTGACCTGGCAATAGTAGACGTTCTGATCAAGAGGGCAGGCAAGATAGAATCAAGTATCTGGTGATTCCCGTATAAAAACCGAGAGGTGACGCAGGGGCGCGGTTATTGACCAACCGTGCCTTTGCTGTTTATAAAGAGAGATATGAGCGAGATAATCAGGGTAGCTGAAGACAGTGCCGGGCAGAGACTTGATGCTTTTATTGCCGCGGCAATTCCCGAACTGACCCGTTCGGCCGTGCAGAGGCTTATCGAGCAAGGGTTTGTGCTGCTTGACGGCAAGGAATGCAAGGCGTCGCACAAGCTTTCAGCCGGTGAGGAGATCGGGGTAACCATACCTGCGCCGCAGCCGTCTGCGGCTGCGGCTGAAGATATCCCGCTGAAAATACTCTACGAAGACGGAGATGTCGTTGTTATCAACAAGCCGGCAGGGATGACGGTCCATCCGGGTGCGGGTGTCAACAGCGGTACGCTTGTCAACGCTCTGCTGGCGCACTGCACAGATCTTTCGGGCATAGGCGGGGAGGTAAGGCCGGGAATTGTCCACAGGATAGACAAGGATACATCAGGCGTCCTTGTTGCGGCGAAAAATGATGCGGCACACACCGGTCTTGCCAATCAGTTCAGAGACCATACGGTAAAGCGTATTTACCATGCGCTGGTATTCGGCTCTCCGCGCAGCGAAAAAGGGCGGGTGGAAGGGATTATCGGTCGCCATCCTGTAGACAGAAAACGGATGTCGGGGAGTGCCAGGCATGGCAGGCACGCAGTAACTCATTGGCAGGTTATCGCCCGTTATCCGGAAGTCACTCTCCTTAAGCTGAAGCTAGAGACCGGCAGGACGCACCAGATCAGGGTGCACCTTTCCGAATCGGGTTATCCCCTTCTCGGTGATGCTGTCTACGGTGGTGAGGCTCGTCGCGGTAATATCAAGGATCCGAAACTTAAGGCTCTCATCAAAGAGCTGGGTCGTCAGGCACTGCATGCAATGACGCTTGGCTTCATTCATCCGTGCAAGGGTGAATACATCGAGTTCAGTGCGGAGCTGCCGGAAGATATGCAGCGGATTCTGGACTATCTAGGAGGAGCCGGTCGGCCTTAGGGCGCAGTATGTTGCGATTACCCGAGTCCGCCAGACTCCGGAAAAGGAATGACTATTCATGGAGATCACGAGAAGCGCCAACATTCACTATCTTTCACCGGGACTGCTGGCAACGCCCGATGTCTCGGTCCAGGGATTCACGACCCGGCATGAGGGGGTTTCAAGGGCTCCTTACAACTCCCTTAACCTGGGGGCCAATACTTTTGACTCGCCGCATAACGTGCAGGGGAACCGCAGCCTTCTTGCCAGGACTTTCGGCAGCAAGGCTGATAAATTCGTCATGGTAAATCAGTGTCACGGTACCGACATCCTGGTCATTGATGAACCCAATCCCGATTATGCCCACTTTCAGAAGCTTGAGTGCGACGGCATTATCACCAACCAGCCGCATGTAATGATAGCTGTCGGCGTTGCCGACTGTCTGCCGATCCTTATGCTTGATCCGGCCATGCAGGTTATAGCGGCGCTTCATGCGGGATGGAAAGGGACGGCTGGAAATATTGCCGCCAAAGGGGTTGACTCCCTGGTGAAGATCTTTGGCTCGAAAAAGAGCGATATCCTGGTCGCGTTCGGTCCGGCAATCGGTCCATGTTGCTATGAAGTGGACGAGCCGGTAAAAAAGGCTTTTGCTGCCGCCGGCATAGATTGGTCGCAATGTGCGGCTGCTGCGGGAAGTGGCAAGTGGCAGCTCGACCTTGCTGCTGCAAACAGGGAACAGCTACTGGCTGCCGGTCTGCCAGCGGAAAATATCGAGACAGCAGGGCAGTGCGTCTGTTGCCAGCACGACTGGTTTTTCTCCTATCGCCGGGATGGCGGGGAGACCGGGAGACAGGCAGGATTCATAATGCTGAACAAAGCCGTTTTGCATTCAAAATGACAGTTACAAGCCCGCAAAGGTTTTGAAACCTTTGCGGGCTGCTGTTTGTTAAGTTACATCCTGAATGCAACAGAGAATAAAGAAGGATGAGCGTAACTAATCTTCAGAGTTCCAGAATATCCCCGTCGTTCAGAATCACCAGATATGACAGATCAAGCGCTTTCAGCTGCGCGACAATCTTTTCCCTGAAAAAGGTCTTCAGGTGGGAAACGAATATGTTGCGTGGGGGGGCGGGAAGTTTTTTCAGTACTTTCAACATTAAACGAGGGGTGAGGTGCCCGGTCCGGAGCGCCAGTTCCTCGTTTTCATTTGGAAAAGAGACTTCGATTATCATCGAATCAGGAACCCCCCCGTTTATGCAGAGCTCTGCATCCTGCCCGATATCGCTCGTGTAGAGAAGCGAACTGTTGCCGTCATCAAGCAGATAGCCGAAATCAGAGTGATTATGGCAGAGGAACCAAGGGGTTACGGCGAGACCTTCCACCTTGACAGTCACCCCTTCATGAAGGCTGCGGTATCTGATGACAGGTGCCTCTGCTGTGGGGAGTCTGGAGAAGTCAGGCCAGATTATGTCGTTCATGATATGCTGCCTGAGCGAATTTATGGCGGGTTCAGAGGCATGGATAGTGACCGGGACACTGTTTTTCATGAAGATGAGCGTTTCCGCCAGCGTCGGCAGCCCTTTGATATGATCGAAGTGCGAGTGGGAGATGAAAACGGTTCTCAGTGATTTTATCTCTTCATTGGTGAGCGAGGAGCAGATGGTGCCGCCGTCAAGCAGTAATCTGTCATTGATCAGGAACGCCGACGTCTTTGCTTCTGTTGACACCGAGCCGGCACAGCCAAGTACCCGTATTTTCATCAGGGTTCATCTCCATGAGTAAGGAGTATTAATTTAAGATGATTAGGTATAGACCTCTGCCCGGCTCAAATCAAGCAGAAATTGCAGACGTCATGAGGCGGAGCGGCTGGTATTTTCTCAGGAATGTTTTATTGGCGCGCCCGGAGAGATTCGAACTCCCGACACCCTGGTTCGAAGCCAGGTACTCTATCCAGCTGAGCTACGGGCGCAATGATCAGAACAGTACTATATTTTATCCCGGCAGGCAAGAGCCTGGTGGCTTATCCGGTTTTTCTGGCATTGGCGGGTCGATTCGGTGTATAACCTTCACGCTTTAGAGTGCTGATCCCGAAAGGAAATTATTTATGCATGAAATGATCAACTGGCTGCTGACTACCATGAATGCCATGGGATACCCCGGAATATTCGTCCTGATGGCGATGGAGAGTTCCATCATTCCTGTGCCGAGTGAGCTGGTAATGCCTCCTGCCGGGTACCTTGCCCAGCAGGGGTCAATGAATATCTGGCTGGCAATTCTCATGGGGACTGCCGGCAGTCTTGCCGGTGCTTATGCCAACTATTTTGCCTCGCACTACCTGGGGCGGCCGCTGGTGCTCAAGTATGGCAAATATGTCTGGATTACCGAGGCAAAATTTGTCAAGGTGGAGCAGTTTTTCCTGCGTCACGGCGAGATATCCACCTTCATCGGCCGTCTGCTGCCGGTTATCCGTCACCTTATCTCTATTCCTGCCGGTATTGCCGGTATGAACCACTTCCGCTTCTCTCTCTACACTCTGGTCGGTGCCGGGCTCTGGTGCACCATACTTGCCTGGATCGGCTACTTCATCGGCAAAGAGCAGGCGCTGATCATCAGATACTCTCACCAGGCAGTGATTGGTGTAGTGGTTTTCAGTGCCATACTGATAGCGGTTTATGTATGGCGACAGAAACGGGTTGCTTCCGGTTGCAGCATGAAGTGATTTATCTCTTGACAGCTCAAGGAAAAAGACCTTTACCGGCTGCTTGAAAATCAGACCCGCTAAAGGTCTTTCTGTTTGTGGCGAGGCGAATAACGATTAATAATGCCCGTTTTCAGGCGGCAAGGTGTGTATGCACGGCGGCGAGCAGTTTATCGGCGGTGAAAGGTTTTTTCAGGAAGCCGTTGGCGCCCGATTTGGCAACCATCTGCAATAGTTCCTGTTCTCCCTTTGAAGAGATAAGCAGGATTGGAATCTCGCGGCTTTTATCTCTGGTCTTGAGGAGTTTTGCCTTTTTATCCCCCGACATAAAGGGGAGCATAACATCAAGCAGGATCAGGTCTGGCGGCGAGGAGTTGTAGATCAGGTGATTGGAGTAAACACTGTCTTCGGCGGTGGAGACTCTGAAGCCGCCATCTTCGAGCATGTCAGTAAGCATGGCAAGTGTTACCCGGCAGTCATCAATGATCACGATATGTTTTGCCATATGGATCTCCTTGTGAACGATGTTTTATTCTTGCTTTAATGAGAGAGCAAGTCAAGGGATAATATATATGGCGCTATGAATTTATGAGGGGGAAATAATAATGTGACTTTGCCATTTATGGAAAAATGCTGAAAAATTAAAGCAGGTTTTGGGGGGATGGCGCACCAACTGCTGCTGGCTGGCTGAGAAAGGTGAGGGGAGGGCCCCTCACCTTTCTCTTTGGCAGGCTTACTTCGGCACTTTTTCCCAGTCTTCGAGAAATTTCCTGATGCCGGCATCCGTCAGTGGATGCTTGGCGAGCTGCATCATGACGCTGAAGGGAATTGTTGCGACATCGGCGCCGATAAGAGCAGAATCGAGGACGTGGATTGGATTGCGGATGCTGGCAACGATTATCTGGGTGTCAAAATCGTAGTTGTCGAAAATGGTTCTTATTTCGTCTACGATCCCCATGCCGTTCTGCGAGATGTCGTCAAGCCGGCCGACAAAAGGGGACACATAGGTCGCTCCGGCTTTCGCCGCCAGCAGCGCCTGCATAGGGGTGAAGATCAGGGTGACGTTGGTCTTGATCCCTTTGGCGGTGAGGGTCTTGGTCGCTTTGAGACCTTCGGCCGTCATTGGCAGCTTAATGACAATATTCTTGTGGATTTCGGCAAGCTTGTCAGCCTCCTTCACCATCCCTGCATGTTCGAGAGAGATGACTTCGGCCGAGATCGGGCCGTCCACAATCCCGGCGATCTCCTTGATGACTTCTTCGAATTTGCGCCCTGATTTGGCGATGAGTGACGGGTTGGTAGTAACGCCATCCACCAGTCCGAGTTCATTTGCCTCCCTGATTTCATTTACATCAGCGGTGTCGATAAAAAACTTCATAACTCCTCCATCCTCCTGTATTTACAGTTAATTGAGCTGTTCACGGTACTTTTCAAGGCAGGCCATCGAGCAGAAATAAACCCTCTTCTCTTCGATCCGGCCAATAATGGCATCATCGGCAGTAACATAGACGCCGCAAACCGGATCCTGAAAGGTTTCTGTATCCTTAACCAGAGCCGCAGCAGGCTTTTCACGCCCGGCCAGTAAACCCCTGACAATCCTGAAACCGATATAAGCGAGCAGAAGCCATAAGATGAAACGCATCAGTTTACCTCAGACTCTTGTGACGTTGCCGCCCGGTGGAAGACTGTCCAGAAGATCTCTGACACTCCTGCCATAAGCGGGGTGAATAAATTCCGGAGCGATATCTGCAAGCGGAGCAAGTACGAACCTTCGCTCATGAAGTCGTGGGTGCGGTATCAGAAGTTCAGGCGGTTGGTGAATGATCTCGCTGCCATAGAAAAGAATGTCGAGATCAATATTGCGGGGACCCCAATGCAGAATCCTTTTCCTGCCGAAAATCGATATTTCTATCTGTAAAAGCTCTTTAATCAGCTCCTGAGGCGGCATAGAGCTAGTCAGCCTGATTACCGCATTCAGGAAGTTCTCCCGGGAAATGCCGCCAACAGGTTCAGTGTCGTAAAAGGAAGAGACTGCCGTGATCCGGGTCTCTGGCAGCTTGCCGATTAAAGCTATCGCTTTGAGGAGATTCCCCTCCCGATCCCCCAGGTTGGAGCCGAGAGCTATAAATATCTCACTATTCACGTCAGTATTAGAGCATAGATTCATTTCAAATTCAACCTGTGCCGTAGTCAGCAGGTAAACGCAGAGAAAGTGATCGGGTAATTTGAAATCAGGGTGCGATTTGAAATGATGCAGATTCTGTTGACGAAAGGCAACCTAAAGTTGTAATAATCATAGCTAATTAATCAGGAGTAATCTGCATGCGTCACAGCCTTACATACAAAATTATCACTATGACCTGCCTGGTAATTCTCTCGACGATGATTCTATATGCCTACCTGAATATACGGGAGGTTAAGATAATCCTGCTGAAAGACACGGTGCACAGTGCCGAGAGGCTCAGCGAGACCCTTATAAGAGCTACCAACCATCAGATGATGCTTAATGACCTGCCGGAAGTCTACCATATCATGAGAGATGCAGCCAGGCAGGAGGATGTCGAGAGTATCAGGCTGATTAATGAAAAGGGACGGATCGTATTTTCTTCAAATCCGAAGGAGATAGGAACGGTCCTTGGCAAGAGTTCCGAAATATGCGTCACCTGTCACGCTGACAGTGATCCACTCCTGAATGTGTCATACATCGACAGGAGCAGGGTCTTCACCAATGAAGCAGGAAAAAAGGTGCTGGGTCTTTCGAAGGCAATATACAACGAAGAGAGCTGTTTTACGGCCGAATGTCATGTCCACCCGCACGATACAAGGGTGCTCGGGGTTATGGATGTGGTCGTATCCCTGGAAGCGATGCATAACCAACTCACCCAGTCCCGGACCTGGGTCATATTCCTGACCATGGCGCTTCTGCTGGTTGTCTCCCTGATTCTCTCCATTTTTACCCAAAGGCTGGTCAACAAGCCGATAAATGCCCTGTTGCATCATACGCAGCAGGTTGCAGACGGGAAACTTGATACCACTATAGAGACAACCTCTGCCGACGAACTGGGAGAGCTGGCGGTATCTTTCAACAGTATGACAACCTCCCTGAAAAAAGCACACAATGAGCTGGCAGATTGGAACCGGACTCTCGAAGAGAGGGTCATCCAGCGAACCCTGGAGAACCAGCAGATGCAGGCACAGCTCGCACGTTCTGAAAAGCTCTCTTCACTGGGACAGATGGCGGCAGGGATTGCGCACGAAATAAACAACCCGATGACAGGGATACTTCTCTACGCAAACCTGATCTCCGCTGACAAGCAATTCTCCCCTTTGCTGAAGGAAGATATCAAGGTCGTCATCCGGGAGACGGAGCGTTGCGCGGCTATTGTCAGGCAGTTGCTGGATTTTTCCAGGGAGACTAAGCCGGAAAGCCACTGGAGTGCGTTGAATGATATCATCGAAGCAGCGCTCTCACTGCTGGAGCAGCAGCTGCTTTTCAGAAACATAATAATTGAACGGAACTTCAAGCAGAATATCCCTGATATCTTCGTCGATCCGTGGCAACTCGAACAGGTCTTTATCAACATAATCCTCAATGCAGGTCAATCGATGTACGAGGCAGGAAGTATCAGGATAACAACCGGGATAACCAGCGACAAAAGTTTCGTTTTTGCAGAGATTACCGACAGCGGCTGTGGTATCTCCAGGGAAACTCTTAACAGGATCTTCGATCCGTTTTTCACGACAAAGGAAGATGGCGGTACCGGGCTTGGACTCTCGGTTTCATACGGGATAATAAACAATCATGGCGGGGATATAAATGTAACGAGCGAGGTTGGCATCGGCACCACAATGACCATAAAGCTGCCTCTTTCGGTTTTAGCGTGAAGTTTCTCAGCAAGGCATAAAGTATCAATCAGTCAGATGCCCGCGGGATGAAATGCCAAGCTTTTTCATTAATGTCTGGAAATTGGGTCTCTGCATGCCGGTCTCTTCGGCAGCCCTGGTAATGTTCCAGTTGTTTCTCTCGAGCGCCTGCAGAACGAAGGCCTTTTCAAGGGGTTCAGTGGCCTTGTCCCGGAGCATCCTCTTTGTCTCCTTCAACTCATCGACCGTCTGGGGTATGTATTGACCCCTGTCGGTTTTCACGCTCTCCTGTTCCCGCAGTTCAAGATCGGATCTGCGGATCATATCCCCCTCCGCAAGCACAACTCCTCTCTGGATTATGTTTTCCAGCTCCCGCACGTTTCCGGGGAATGGATGCTGCTCCAGCGCAGCCATGGCGTCCGGGGTGATGCCGCGGATATCCTTGCCAAAGTCCTCGGCAAACTTTTCAAGAAAATGCCTGACCAGGATGATCAGATCGCCTTTTCTGTTTCTTAGGGGCGGGAGGTCTACAGGAATTATGTTCAGACGGAACAAGAGGTCTTCACGGAAGCTTCCCTCCTGCACCATGGATCTGAGAGGGCGGTTGGTAGCGGCAACCAGCCTTATGTCAACCGGAATCGGCGTCGTTGCCCCTATCGGTGTAACCTCCCGCTGCTGAAGTACGCGGAGCAGTTTGGCCTGTGTGGCAAGGCTCAGACTGCTAATTTCGTCGAGGAAAAGGGTGCCCCCGTCGGCAACCTTGAAGAGACCTGTCTTTGTCTGGACTGCACCGGTAAAAGACCCCTTTACATGTCCGAAAAGCTCGCTTTCCAGGAGGCTCTCAACCAGTGAGGTGCAGTCTACGGCAACAAAGGGTTTGTCGCTTCGCAGGCTGTTTGCATGTAGCGCCCTTGCCACCAGTTCCTTGCCCGTACCACTCTCCCCTGTCACAATGACAGTGCTGTCAGTCGGCGCCACCTGCTTTATCCGCCTGTAAACCTTGCACATCTCGCGGCTTGAGCCGACAAATATACCGAATCCGCCGCAGTCTGCAAGCTCGCGCTTCAGGGATACTTCGTCGAAATGATTCTTGCCTGTCTGTATGGCCAGTTCGATTTTGTCAACAAGTTCCTGGGGTTTGAAAGGTTTGGGAATGTAGTCGGCAGCGCCGTACTTCATGGCCTCAACGGCAGTTGCCACATTTGCATAGCCAGTGATCATCACAACAGGCACGTTGGGATATATTGACTTCAGGGTTTGCAGAACTTCCATGCCGCTCATGCCGGGCATTTTCAAGTCGGTTATGACAAGATCGAAATCTTCATCCAAAAGTCTTTCGAGGGCAAGTTGTCCACTGGAGCAGGTCTCGACTTCAAGTTCCCCTGTACCCTCCAGCACCCTCTTAACCCCTTCCCTTATCACCAATTCATCATCCACGACCATTATGCGCTTCATTTAAAGCTCCCAAGGTATCCAGAGTTGATGCACATGCTTCCACAATGTCAATAATAAATTTTCAGTAAATATTGCAAATTTTTTTGTATTAATCAACCTTTTGCTCGTCTGGAAAAAGAAAGGTGTCGGCTGCAGGCAACAATGAAAATAAAAAATTGCAGTGAATATTTTTTCATACAGTAGCCGGTTAAATGTTTTATCCCCTATTTTAAGCTAGTTACGAATATAAAACGCGTTGCTGCTTAAAAAGCATAAAGGCCAAACTGTATAATTACTTCATACAGCATCACCCTGATAATGGCTGCTTTGTAATAGCATGAGGTAAAAAGCTGAACTATTTAAGCTAGTTAAATTTTAATATTAGAATTCTCAGCACTGGCATGCTCCCTGCTATAAATTAGCCAGAACCCATAACAAAAAAACAATAAAAGGAGGCCGCCATGAAATCGATCATCTCTAATAGTGCAGGAATACTCCTCTTGATTGCCGGATCAGCCTTTGCCGATACCGGCGCCGGCGCTGATGAAAATGGATGGCTCTGGATGCTTTTCCTCGGATTCGGCGCACTGATTGTAGTTTTCCAACTCGTCCCGAGCATGATCCTGTTTGGCTCCATGCTGAGAGGGCTCTTCGGATCTCCGGTGAAAGAGTTGCCAGCGGCTACTGAGACCAGCGGGACAAGGAAGTCCTGAAACAGGCTCGACACTCTTAAGGACGACGATGAACAGGGAGGCTTGAGAGCATGCAAGGACTTCTCATTGCAGAACAGGACATGGACTCCCGCAAGCAGATCGCAGATTTACTGATCAATGCAGGATACAACGTCACAGTTACAAACTCGGCAGCTGATGCTGTGGAAGGAATTCTGAAAAAGGCCGCGCAGGTTGTAATTTTGGGGAGCGAGTTCGACGATCTTACAGCCGGTGACCTGGTGCCTCTGCTGAAGCAGTGCAACCGGAACCTTACCATAATACTTGTTTCTACGGACGATTCGCTCCCTGTAATCAGAAGATTGAGAAAACAGGGGATTTTTTACCATGCACTCAGACCGGTAAATCCCGAGGATCGTGAAGAGCTCTGTCAGGCAGTGAAGTGCGCCTTTGCAAATCTAGCCAAAGAGCAGGGATGGTCAGAACGGAACGGCAACAATCACAAACATCAGTAGTACTAAACGAAAGGAGGTAACACCATGAAAACGAACGGAAGATTCCTGATGACTATGGCCGCACTGCTGGGGAGTACGCAAGCGGCACACGCAGCTTCGACCAGTACGATATACACAAGCGGCTGGCTTGTACTGGCCTTTTTCGGGCTATGCGCACTTGTGGTTACGGTTCAGCTGATACCGGCCATAATAATGCTTGCAGGGATGCTGAAGGGGCTTTTGAGCAGCAAAGACAAGGTTACAGTAAGGCAGCTCAGCTGATGACAATCCGGTGTTGCTTTGCCACACCTGAGAAATAACATGGAAAAGGAGAACTTAATCATGGAAGCGCTCGCAAATTTTTTCCAAACGGTTGGAACGGTTAAGGAGGTGCACACGCAGGTTGACTTCTACACCTATATCAAAAGTGTCGAATACATGATCTGTGTTGCATTTTTTATCGCTTTCCCGATGCTGTACAGGCATCTGCACCGTTCAGAAAACAACCATGAAGAGAAACAGGTGCCATAAGCCATGCCGTTATTCACTAAAACAGGAGGAGAGAGCATGCATACGGTCACCATCACTATCTGTGGGATAATGCTCACGGTACTGGCGGTCTTCACCCCGGTAAGCCACGCGGAGAACGTACCCGACAAGATCAGTATTGAGAGTCTGCAGGATCTGTACGCCCCGGTAGCATTCGGGCATGCACAGCACATAACACGGGAGAAGGATTGTGCGGTCTGCCACCATCACACTAATGGCGCCCCGGCTTCAGAAGAGAGATGCATCCGGTGTCACAAGGGTGGACATGAAGTAAAGAGTATGGGATGCAAAAGCTGTCATGAGAAGGATCCGTTTTCAGCGGATGTTGTAAACGACAGGTTCAGGAAGAACAAGTCGTTCCATCTGGACAAGCCCGGCCTGAAGGCTTCCTATCATCTCAGCTGTGTCGGTTGCCACAAGAAGAAGGGTGGCCCGGTCGCCTGTACTGATTGCCATGCCTTGACGAGTAGCGGCGACGCCTTTTACAGAACAGGAAAATTTGCTCCGGATCCTGCCAAGGCAGGAAAAACCGGCCACCACTGACATCTAAAGTTGCGGCCTGGTCCGGAGCTGTAAGATAGACGCATTCATCCAATTGACGAGGAGCGGTAATATGAGCGGAATCAGTCGGAGAAAATTCCTGTGCGCCACTGTTGTGGGGGGCGCCATGACAACTCTGGGCAGTATCTGCGGTAAGGGAGGAAAGGCTTGGGCCAGCGGGTCATTTGAAGGGTACCCTGATGGAATGGGAGTGCTCGTCGATCTTACCCGCTGCATCGGATGCCGTACCTGTGAAGCCGCATGCAACAAGGAGCAGAAACTCCCGGAGCCGGATCGGCCTTTCAGCGACCAGTCGGTTTTCAATACCAAGCGTCGCACAGACGAAGGACATTATACCGTAGTTAACAAGTATGATAGCGAACAGGGGCCTGTATATCGCAAAATGCAGTGTAATCACTGTAATGAGCCGGCCTGTCTCACTTCATGCTTCGTAAATGCTTATACCAAGACCAAGGAAGGGGCGGTCGTCTACAACGGCAATGTATGCGTCGGCTGCAGAACCTGCATGGTTGCATGCCCGTTCAATATTCCGGCCTACAGTTACTCCAGCGCTACAAACCCGCTTATAAAGAAATGCATATTCTGTCATGAAACCCGCCTGAAAAAAGGCCTCCCTCCCGCATGTGTCGATGCCTGCCCACAGGGAGTCCTCACTTTCGGACACCGGGAAGACCTGATAAAGCTTGGGCATGAGCGGATCAGGAACAATCCGGGGACATACGTAGACCATCTTTACGGGGAAAAGGAAGTCGGTGGTACAAGCTGGCTCTACCTTTCCGGGAAACCTTTCGAGCAGGTGGGATTCGATACGACACTTGGGAACGAACCGATTATTTCAAACGTAAAAGATTTCTTGGGTTTTGTACCGATGGTGCTGGCGATCTGGCCCGCCCTGTTCACCGGTGTCCATCTCCTGGCAACCAAGGGGAAGGATCACGGCAGTGACCATGGTGAAGATACACCTGTTCAGAATGAAAAGGAGGGGCCACGGTCATGAAACAGTTTGCACAGAAGGGCCAGGTAGATTCGCACTACAAGGACTCCGATAAAAAACAATGGACCCTTATGGAGAAGCTCTTCCTGGGCCTGACACCTCAGCAGTACATAGCGCAGGCGCTTCTAAATCCGGTAAACTGGGTTCTTGCGGTCATATTCGCAATCGGTCTGCCGATCATCGCCGGCCGCTTCTTCTTTGGCCTCAACTGGGTTACCCACAGCTCCAACGACTACCCATGGGGGCTGTTTCTCGGCTTTGGGCTCTTCTGTATGGTGCCGCTCTCGTCATCCGGTTTCCAGCTCGGCACTGCCTGCGAAATATTCGGCAGACACGATCTCGAACCTATCGAAAGGATCGGCCTCCTGAACGGACTGCTTGGCTACCTGTTTGCAGTCATATACCTGTTGGTCGATCTGGGACAGCCCTGGAGGCTTCCGTATCCGATGGCAGTCGCCTTCGGCCCTGCTTCAGTCCTCTTTCTGGTTGCCTGGCATGTCGCCACGTACCTCTCCGTACAGGTAGCTGAGGTCTCAGCGAGCTTCTTCGAGTGGATTGGCTGGCCCTTGGGGAAGCAGGGCGTCAGGAAGATGACGCTTGGGCTTACTGTTGCCGGCATCATTCTCTCCACACTTCACCAGGGAGCTCTCGGCGCACTCTTTACCTATGCTCCGGGAAAGGTCCACCCCCTCTGGTACTCCTCCTCCTTCCAGTGGCTCCACTTTTTCGTCTCATCGCTTCCGGGCGGCCTCTGCATGGTCATTGCGGTTTCGACCATTGCCAGGAAAACCATGGCATGGCGCTGCGATGACAGGCTCAAGAACAATCTCGACAAGCTGACCATATCCCTGGCAAAAGGGGCGTCCATGGGACTTGCCACCTATTTTACGATAAAGATGATAGGTGTTGCCCACAGCAATAATTGGGTCTACCTGGCGACCGGATGGGGTGCATGGTTCATTTTTGAAATCGCCGCCGGAGTAATTCTGCCGCTCCTGATTTTTATGTACGCCATCCCGAGGAATAACGCCGCCATGGTCCGCGTAGGTGCTTTCATAACCGTCTTCGGGGTTGTTCTCAATCGCATGAACACAGCGATGATATGCTTCAACTGGAAGCTCCCCTACAGGGAGATTCCCCATTGGCGTGAAGCGATCATAGCAATCACTATCTTTGCCATCTATATTGTGGTTTACCGCTTCATACTTTACCGCTTGCCAATACTCTACAAGTGGAAGGAAGAGCCTGTCTTTGAAGCCGTAGCCGTTCCCAGCAGGAGTGGAATGGCCGTAGCATACAAGGAGGCGATCGCGCCGGTAGCGTCATACAGTGTAGCTGTCGAAGAGTCATATACGGCAACAGGTTTAAGTTCTGACGAAAGCGGCAGGAGGGGGTTATGAACGGCTTTCGCTCTTTCATCACCTTGCTTTTACTGCTGACTACGGCGTCCCTGGCTGCAGCTTATGAACTAAAAAGCGTTACCTACAAGACAAAGAACGTCGGCAATATCGTCTTCAGCCACAAGGAGCACCTCCGGCAGAAGTCAATCAAGAACAACTGCAAGGCTTGCCACAAGGAGGGAACCAACAAGCTTGGTCGCCATTCCATGGCTGATATGGAAAAAGGGAAATCATGCGGTGTCTGCCATAACGGCAAGAAAGCTTTTGCCCTTGCCAACTGCGAAAAATGTCACCTGACGCGGCAGGTTACCCTTAAAGGCAAGGATATCGGGCCGATTACTTTCAGCCATAAGTCGCATCTGTCGAGGCAGAAATGCGAAAACTGCCATTCAGGGATATTCAAGGCAGGGCCAAACAGTCCGGTAGGGATGGCCGTTATGGAAAAAGGCAAGTCTTGTGGTGCCTGTCATAACAAGAAGAAAGCGTTCGGCCTGGAAAGATGCACAGCCTGTCACCCGGCAAAAGATGTGAACTACAAAATAGAAGGCGTAGGCCCGACCGTATTCAGCCACGATTTCCATCTTGGTATGTATAAGTGCCAGGATTGTCACGGGGTGATTTTCGGCAAACCGGGTAGTCGAAGTAAAGCAACAATGTCGGATATGGAAAAGGGTAACTCCTGCGGCGCCTGCCACGACGGAAAGCAGGCCTTCTCAGTAAAAGGTGACTGCGCCAAATGTCACAAGATATAGTGAGTTGGCTCGGGAGGTAATCCATGTTCCGAAATCTGGCCACAAGAGCTATAGTCCCGGTGAGCCTTGCCGTAACCGGTTTCGTGGTTGTCTGCTGTTTTCTCCTTTACGGGTTTATTAAGGAGGATATCACTCAGCATACGGTAAACCATGAAACCAGCCTGGCTGATACAGTCATCAAGTCGACACACTACAGTATGCTCAAGGCTGATCAGGAGGGGATGAACAGTATCATCCGTAACATCGGCTCTCAGGAAGGGGTAGAACATATACGCATTTTTAATCGCAAGGGGGTTACATCCTACTCAAGCGACAAGACGGAACTAAATCATATCGTTGACAAGGAGAGCGCCGGTTGCAAGGGCTGCCACGCCGGCGCTGTCCCCCTCACAACACTCGGTAAGATGGACCAGGCTCGCCGCTTCGTGAACAAGCGCGGCGTGCCGGTAATCGCCATTACTACGCCGATATACAATGAACCAGCCTGCTCATCAGCAGATTGTCACATCCATCCAGAAGGGCAGAAAGTTCTCGGGACGCTCGATATCGGACTCTCTGCAAAACCGCTCAATCAGACCCTTTCCATTATCAGTTCCCGCATGCTGATTTTCTGTTTCATGGTACTTCTCCTTACCATAGGCGGGGTCGCGGCCATACTGCGTCGTTCTGTTTTCATTCCTTTGAAAAATCTGCTAGAGTATACGTCTCGAAGAAGGGGGGACTCCACACAACCGGAACATTACATTGCCGATTGTGAAATTCGGGAGCTGCAGCATAATTTCCAGTTGATGGAAGAGCAGCTCAAGAATGCGTTGACCCTCTCTGCAGACGCTAAAAGCGATATGGCAGAGGATAAATCCTGATTTCTCCCCTTCACCGGACTATTCCATTAGTGGCGGCTTCGCATGCTTGCGAAGCCGCCCCGGGAGTGACATGGAGCTTCCCCGCTCAAACGACAACGGCGTAAGCACGGCAGGCTCAGAACGGGACAATAACCTTGCTGATCGTATAAACAACTCCAGGAACTTGATCCGTAAACTGGAAAGGAAAGCTTTCTCAGGGGCGTACACCCTTTCAATATTCATTGTTCTGAGCATAGGTGCAACGCACAACTTCTCCTTTCTCCCCTCATTTTCACCGGCCATTAGAAAAAGCATGGGAATGGCCCCACCAGCCGGCTTCGTAAGCATCCTGCTGATAGTATACGTATTCTCTGCAGTAATACTCTCCCTCTCCCGTATGATGGAAGGCTCTGACAAGATCGGCGGCATTACGCATATTGGATACCTGGGGGCCTTCTTTTTTTTCTATCATTTTAGTGGCGATATGGACGCACACTTCTGGGCAGTCTTTGCTGGCGGCGCCACCATAATTTCTCTTGAAAGTTATCAGCGCTGGAATTTCTGCCGGGATGAAATCCTTAAAGAGCGAGAAGCCCTCGGGAAACTCGAAAAAAATCTGTGAGAACGACTTGCCATTAAAACGAGGAACCAACCAGTTTATAAAAGGATTTACCAGCTGAGCTGTGCCGGCAAATCCAACTCCGCCTTTATCTAAATTTAAGACCGGCGCCGAGTGTCACCCGAGCCAATTTGCTCTCCCTTCCCCACCTGGCCACTAACCCCACGTATTCAATCAGCGCAACAATCTCGGACATATGGATAGTTCGAGTTGCAAAACCACATTCCAGCCTCTTTGCTAAATCTTTGGAACTATTGTTGGGCGCGTTTAGATTCGTCCAACATACAAGTCCAGATTCAACCTGTCGCCCACGGTGATTTAACTGGAGCCGGCTGATCGCGCAATGGTGATATCAGGGGTAAATGCCTGTCGGCGTCAAATAGAAATGTCCGGTTTTGTAGCAAATGAGTTGTCCGCTTTTAGTGAGAGAAGGAAGGCAGCCGAAGCGGAGCGAAGGCTGCCTTCCTTCTCTTTTGCCGTGTAGCGGATTCACGCGGC
>JBBRBA010000008.1:0-56188 GCA_038206285.1 Geobacterales bacterium | reverse complement strand
GCATTGTTTGGAGGCAACAACCTGGCTGCGATACTTGCTCTGAATTCTTCTGAATAATGAGTCATATACTTCCCCTTTCTGACGCCCCGAGATTAAAACAAAATTTCGGAAGGGAAGCGACAACTATCCTGACACTGGGGGCCAGCCACCTTGCACCATGAGGCGAGGTCAAACCTGCTGGAATCTTTTAATTTTGAACTAAAGAGCTGGTGATGAAAATCTACAAAGTCCATGCCCCATGAAGTCGTGATACTGTCAAAGCGATTTCCGCTGCACTGGTTAAAATCAACCACTTTTTCAATGGTAGTCCTGTCTCCGTTTCTTTTCCCCTTGCCATAGTAAAAAGTCATTTTCCCCATTGCGATCTTGTCGGGGTTCATCACACAAAACTTATCTTCAACATATTCCAGAAATATTGGCTGCAGGCCGATGGTTTTTGCTGTCTTAGCAAACAAAAGACCCTCAAAACTTGGGGTTACCAATGAGCGATACCAAACCGCTTTAGGCGCTGTACAAAAAACCTCTGGCATCTCTACATATTCCAGTACCCGCAGCCTAAGATCCTGGTTGTCCCACCGCTTCCAGGCTTCTTCCTTTGCTTGCTCCAGTGGGGTGTACATGAGTTTCCTTGTGGTGCTGGCTTCTTGCTACCTACTTCAAAGGTTGGAATTGGTGCGCAGTAACTAATCTAAAATTAGAGCATACTACCTAAAAGTGATAAATAGTCAATAATATTCTACTATTCTGGCCATTATCAACACCTCCTGAAATAGCGATGATCCAGTCCACAGGAGGCAAAGATGAAAACGACGAAAGAGTTGCTCGGGGCACGGATCAAGGAGTTGCGCAAAGCCAGAAAAATGTCGCAAGAGCAATTGTCTGAGAAAGTGGATGTTGATCCGCGATACATCAGTAGGATCGAGGTGGGGTCCAATGCGCCCTCCCTCGAAACCATGGAAAGCATCGCCCGTGCTCTGGACGTTGAGATAAAGGATCTGTTCGAGTTCATGCACCTTCAGGCTGGCGGTGTTAAGGCTGAGGAGATCGAAAAACTGCTGGAAGGCGCGGATGAAGGGAAGAAGCAGGTGATTATGAAGATCGTGCGGGCGGTGGTGCGGTGATGGGAGGGGCTAAATCTGCATTCAGTATCATGGTTGACTTTAGGGAATCAACCTGATTAACTGAACAATAAAGTAACGTCAAAAAACGAGGTCTGTCATGGGACGTTCAGCACAGAAAATCACACCTGAAGAGTTTATTCTGGCCGCTCTTACTCCGCAAGAACGACTGGAGGCCGCCTTTAGTGTTGCCAGGCAGGCATTCAGGAAATCAGGTCTGAAGAGCGGAGATATCGAACAAGCGATAAAAAATGTCCGTAAGCACTCCGATGCACCCAAGGCATAATGTTGTCATTGACACTGGTGTATTGATCTCTGCCTTCGCTTTTGGCGGACTGCCGGCAAAAGCCCTGATGAAGGCGTTCCACGAAGCAAATATTCACGTCTCCCGCCCACTGCTAAGGGAATATCGAGCTACACCAATCACACTTTACCAATCTGGCAAGATCAACCATGAGCAACATCAGGCTCTGATTTCCGGTATAGCAGCTTTTGTGTCAAGAGCTGTTCTGGTTGTCACCCGTAAGCATTTTCACCTTTGCCGTGATACCAAGGATGATATGCTGCTGGACTGTTGCTATGCCGCCAATGCCGATGTTCTGCTCACCGGCGATAAAGATCTGCTCTGTCTCGCAGATAAGCTGTCATTCCCATTACGCATCCTCACCATCAGGGATTATCTGAATGATTAATGCGGCTCGTCCCAGGGGCACAACTTCACGGGGACTTGCGCCATTGCTATAAGATCAAGTTGAGTAAGCAGGGATACCGCGAACGAAATGAAGCTGCTATTGGCTTGGATGGAGATTCATCAGGAAGAGATCATGGCCGACTGGTCGTTGGCCGCCAAAGGTGAACCGGTCTTCAAAATCGAACCGCTGAGGTAGGAGAGAACATCATGAATCCGCGTATCACGGCAGTAACGCCGCTGAATGACTACAAACTGCTTCTAAATTTTACTAACGGTGAACAGAGAATTTTCGACATGTCGCCGTATCTTGACAAAGGTGTGTTCCAGCAATTGCGAGACAAGTCGTATTTTAATGCCGTACTAATATCCGGAGGCAGTATAGTCTGGCCGGAGGAGCAGGATCTCTGCCCTGATACCTTATACGAGAAAAGCATTCCTGCTGACGAGCGCAAAGCGGCCTGAAAACAACCCATCTATTATTCAGAAGCCTTTCATCTATTTACCCGGTTCACTTCATCCTTAAGCCTTCAACTCGTGCCGTATCTTCTCCGCCAGCTCTTTCGTTACCCCTTTGACCGATGCCAACTGCTCCGGGGCTGCTTCTCCGATTCCGTGCACACTGCCGAAGCGCTCTAAGAGACGTTTCCGCAGAACCGCACCAATACCGCTTATCTGGTCCAGCGCTGAATTGAGCGCTGCTTTGCCGCGCAATTTACGGTGATAGGATATGGCAAAACGGTGCGCCTCATCGCGGATGCGTGCCAGGAGCAGCAGTGCCGGCGAATTCTGCCGCAGCAGTACCGGATTTTTCCGCCCCGGCAGAAATACCCTTTCATCGCTGCGCTGCAGTTCAGAGGCGCTCATGCTGCTTTCGACACGGCTTTTTGCCAGACCGGCCAGGTCTATGCCATTTATCCCCAGCTCTTTCATGACTGCCGAGAGGATTCCCAGTTGGCCTACGCCCCCGTCGACAACAATCAGGTCAGGCCTGTCAGCAGTAACACTATCCCGGAAGCGGCGGGAGAGCACTTCGCGCATCATGGCAAAATCATCTGCCTGGGCAACGGTCTTGACTCTGTATCTGCGGTAATTCGCCTTGTCAGGCTTTGCGGCAACAAAAGAGACCAGGCTGCCAACAGCGTTCAGCCCCTGGATGTTCGAGATATCATAACATTCAATCCGTTGCGGAGTGTTCTGCAGGTTAAGCCTCTGCTTGAGTTCTTCGAGGATGGCGCCGTTTTCGGCACTCTTTTTAAGATACTCTTCGGCGGCGTTGACGGCATTTTTTTCAGCCAGCAGTAAAAGCTGGTACTTGTCACCCCGCTTCGGTTGAATTATGACAACCTTCCGGCCTTTTCTTTCCGAAAGCAATTCTGCCAGCGCCTTAAAATCAGCCGCCGGAGACGGGAGCAGGATTTCATCAGGGAGAATTACTTCACGATTGTAGTAGGCGGTAATGAAAGAGGCAATGGCTTCCTTTTCATCAAGTTCCCAGGTAAATTGATAATTTCTGCTCCCGAGAAGAGTCCCGTGGCGGATAAAAAGTATGCAGACGTGCAACGACTCCCCTTGTGAGGTTATGCCGATGACGTCGGCATCGCCCCCGGAAGAAACCATTTTCTGTTTTTCGACCGTCTTCACAATAGAGCCGAGCAGATCACGACAGCGAGCAGCCTCTTCGTACTCTTCATTTTCGGCAGCCGCAAGCATTCTTTTTTGATAGATTCCGGCAATTTCATTGCTCTTTCCGGAGAGGAAGAGCGCTGCCCCCTCTACCAGAGCAGCATACTCCGTAGCGGAGATTTTCCCGAAGCAGGGTGCCGAGCACTGTTTGAGCTGATAATAAAGGCAGGGGCGTTTTCGCTGGCGGCAGTTATTGATAGGATAGTGACGCAGCGGAAAGAGGCGGCAGATCTCCTTCAAGACCTCTCTTGCTGCCGTTGCCGAGGCATACGGTCCGAAATATCTGGCCCCGTCAGCCAGAACCTTGCGGATGATGGTTAAGCGCGGAAACTCTTCTTTCGGGTCAAGCCGGAGAGAAAAATAGGTCTTGTCGTCACTCAGGCTCAGATTGTAGCGCGGCCGGTGTTCTTTTATCAGGCTGTTTTCGAGTATCAGCGCCTCTTTTTCCGTGTCGGTGACAATCCAGTCGACGCTGGCAACCCTGTGCATGAGGAAGCGGATCTGATAACGGGAGTCTCCTGCAGCGGTGAAGTAGGAACTTACCCTTTTCCGAAGATTGATCGCTTTGCCGACGTAGATGATGCGTCCGGTTTCATCTTTCATCAGGTATACGCCTGAAGAAGCGGGAAAATGTTTGATGGCGGCAGCAGATAACATTGGCTCAAGTATAATTTGCGCCATGACATTCGCAAAGAGTTAAGTTCACTCTGCAATAAAAACTTGACTTACGGTAATGCGGGAAGATATAGATTTTTCTATATTAATTAAACTGGCAACCTTGCCATGGAGGTATTGAATGCGGCTTCTGACCCGTTCCGACTTTGATGGAATCTGCTGTGCGGTCCTGCTTAAAGAGCTTGGGCTGATGGACGAAATGGTATATGCCCATCCGAAGGATTTGCAGGATGGCAAGATAAAGGTAGACCGGAATGATATCCTGGCAAATGTCCCTTATGTTCATGGCTGCGGACTCTGGTTCGACCATCATTCGAGCGAGCAGGAGCGTTTGTCACTTGCCGGAAAATATGAGGGGAAGAGCACCATGGCGCCGAGTGCTGCCAGGGTCATTCATGATTACTATGATTCTGAAAAGCTCTCCCGCTTTGAAGAGATGCTTCATTTTGTAGACACGGTTGATTCTGCCCGGCTTACTGAAGAGGAGATACTCAACCCTTCCGGCTGGGTACTGCTCGGCTTCATCTGCGACCCCCGAACCGGACTCGGTTATCACAAGGATTACCGGATCAGCAATCTGGCATACATGGCTGAGCTGGTCGACCACATCAGAACAAAGAGCATTGCCGAGATTCTGGCGCTCCCTGATACCCAGGAGCGGATAGCTCTCTACCGTGACAATGACCTGAAGGCAAAAGAATTCCTGAAAAAACACTCGACGCAGGACGGGCCGGTTCTGGTAAATGATGCGCGCGGTATCGACGAAATACCTCCAGCGAACAGATTCCTCATCTACTCACTGTTTCCGGAGACAAACATTTCCATCAGGCTGATTGATGGTAAGGGGAAGGAGTTTGTCGCCATCTCGGTCGGCTACAGCATTCTCAACCGGACAGCAACCATCGATGTCGGCTCATTGATGCTCAAATATGGCGGTGGCGGGCACAAGGCAGTCGGCACCTGCCAGGTGCCGTATGCAATGGCGGATCTGGTGCTTAAAGAGATTTTAGCTGTCTGCAAGACTAATTGAGCAGGAACAACCGATGCCATCGAACAATGTTTTTGCGGATTTTCAAAGAGACATCGTGTACAGAATTTTCCCTTGCGAAGGCGGGCTCGCGCTGACGGCAACCATGAAGGATGTTTTTCATGACATCTTCATTGAAGTACATGTTGCGCCCGACAGTATGAGAATCAGCTCGGCAATGGTCAACTTTCTGCAGCACCCCACAGAGTACTGTCCCGAAATAGAGCGGGCGATGGCGGCGCTTGTCGGCACGGTAATCGGCAAAGGGATGACAAGAAGACTGCTGGAGCTTTTCGGCGGGAGTGAAGGCTGCGGCAATATCCGTACAATGCTGATGGGACTGCTGCCGCTGGCGCTCAATGCCAAAGCCGCCGCAGGGATAGCAGACCAGAACGAAATGCTGGAGAAGATGCGCAAGGAGCTGACAGGAACCTGCATCGGTTATCCGCAAGCCGTCAATAAGACAAGATAATCCAACTTGATAAACGCAGCAGGGAAAAAGATGCAGGTTCGCCGTAAGCCCGAGTGGCTGCAGAAAAAAGTATCACCGACAGATCACACGGAGATGGACCGGCTTTTGGGCTCTCTGCAGCTTAATACCGTCTGTCGTGAAGCCTCCTGCCCGAACATCTCCGAATGTTTCCGCCAGAAACAGGCAACCTTTCTTGTCATGGGCAGAGCCTGCACCCGCAGCTGCAGCTTCTGTAACGTTTCTCCTGACACCCCTTTACCGCTTGATTCCGGCGAGCCGGCAAGGGTGGCTGAGGCTGTACGCCAACTTGCCCTGGCGCATGTCGTGATAACAAGCCCCACCCGTGATGATCTGGCTGACGGCGGTGCCGCTCATTTTGCGTCGACCGTTGCCGCAGTTCGCGCGGCCTCTCCGCAGACGGCAATCGAGCTGCTGATACCCGATCTGCAGGGGAGCAAAGAGAGCCTGCAGACGATTCTTGCGAGTCATCCTGACATTCTCGGCCACAATATCGAGACCGTACCGCGCCTCTACGCCATCCGCGCCGGCGCTGATTACCAGCGTTCGCTGCAGCTGCTGAAGCGTGCACACGAGATTGCTGCGGACATACCGGTGAAATCGGGGATCATGCTCGGACTTGGTGAGACTGGTGGCGAGGTGCTGGCAACAATAGCCGCAATAAGGGCAACAGGGTGCAGCTATCTGAGTATCGGTCAGTATCTTGCGCCGAGCCGCCGCCATCAGCCGGTTGCAGCGTTCATCGAGCCGTCGGAGTTCGAACGCTACCGGAAAGAGGCGCTGCAGCTCGGCTTTGCCCATGTTGAGAGCGGTCCGTATGTGCGCAGTTCTTACCATGCCGAGCGCTATCAGAAATAAGCCTGAAAGGCAATTTGCTTACGCGACGACCTACCAGAAGCAGGCGCTTTAAGCGACGACGCGACGTTGCGTGAAACCGATTTTTGCACTGGAAAACATGCTGCTTGCGTTACGAGAAGTCGGTTGCCAGAGTTAATAATAAGATAATATTTAAGGCTTTTTCACAAATTCATTCATTATTCTTTTCTTTTCCCGCTGATACTCCTCTTCACTGATTGCCCCCCGCTCCAGCTTTCTTTGCAAAGTTTTAAGGTCAGCTTCTGTCGCTTTTGCGGCTGTGGCTGAGCCGGTTGCTGATGAAGAGGCACTGCCGGCTTTTTTCAGCCGGCTCGCTTCAGCCTTGATATCAACCAGATCCAGCTTCAGTTCGGCATTACCGTACCAGTGGGTATATGAAGGGTTCTGGTGGTAAGCCCCTTTAATTGTACGGGCGTAGTCGTATTTTTTCATCTTGAAGAGCAGCCGTTCTATATGCGAGATGTCTTCATAAAGGAGCTGGTTGTCGATGACAAGCTTTCCACCGCTTAACGGATGCGGTGGCCGTTTGTCAGGCATCGGATCAAGAAGCTCACGGTCGGCAAGGTCGAGAATGATCTTCTCTGCCTCCTTGACGATGGCGAGGCTCTGCTGCTGCACTGCATCACCCCTGTCAAGCTCTCTGGCTGCAAAACCGGGAGCGTGGCACCGGGCACATATTTTCAGCATCTTGTCCCGGTTGGGTTGCGCTTTTTCCGCTCGATACCTGCTGCCGCCTGAACTCATGGTTATGCCGATTGAAACATCGTGTGTCCCTTCCGGCATATGGCAGGTCTGACAAGTGGGGCCGGTTTTCTCTCCCAGCGTGCCGTAAAGTGTACCATGGAGCGATGTCTGCCACATCTCCCACTGGGGGTGATCCGGACCCATGTGACATTTGGCGCAGGATGCCGGGTCGCGGACAATCTTCAGATCCGTAGCGTGATTTGTGTGGCATGAGGCACAGGAATTTTCGACATTGTGGCAGTAGTTGCAGCCGATCTCTGCCATCTCGGCACTCTGTTTGAGGAACCGGGCGCACTGTACTGTCGACAGCGGTTCGGCACTCTCCTTGTCGTGGCAGAAAGCGCAATCGCGCTGGTTGCGTCCGGCAAGATTTCTTGTGCAACCCCACCCTGAATGGAGCCCCAGGCCGTGCCTTCCCTGCCTGTGGGTGTCAAAGGCCTTTTTGTGGCAGGGGGCACAGACTTTCATATCTACCCGTGCCTCGCCCCTGACCATTTTTTCATGATCAGTGCCGTGACACTTTTCACAGCCTACCCTGGCTTTGAAATGAGCGCTTGCCTCCCACTGACGTACTGCCGCCGGAGTCTTTTCGCGGTGGCAGGGGAGACACTCTTCCGCAGACAGCGCCGTTGCCTGTAACAGCAGCCCGGCGCCGGCAAGCAGCAGCAGCCTGGCACTACTCATGGTTGCACAATCTTTTCAAGCGCCTGCTTGTACTCATTTGGCGAAATCAGCCCCTCAATTTTCATTGAGCGGAGTTGCTGAATCTTGTCATTAAGCGCCGGCAAAAAACGGGTTCCTTCAGCAGGCTTAAGGCCGTTAAGAAGATAAAGCTCTGCGCCGGTTTTCAGTACGAGATGGCCGCCGTCAGCTGTGAACTGCGCCGTGGCTCCGGGCGCCAGTCTGGTGAGCATGGCGCCATCGCCGAACAGGGCTCCGTCTGCAAACCAGCTGCCGGTGACAGGAGAGAGAGCCGGTCTGAAGCCGGGGCTGCTTACGCTGAAAATCACTTCTTCACTCCATGGGTTTTGCAGTACTGTTGAACCCTTGCCGTCACCGAAAAGAATCTTCTCGCCGTCAGCAGAGAGTCTGGCCCCTTCAGCGTATAGACTGAGCGCGGCGACCTCCATCTCCTTGTTGCTCGCCAGATCTTTGATGATCAGCTTGTAGTAAGGGGTGAAGAGCGGCGGGTCAACAGGTTGCAGATAGCTGATCAGCGGCGTCTGACTGGAGAAATCCATCAAAGGCCCGCGCTCCAGAAAGGGACGCAAATTACGGATAGTAGTCGCCTGTAACGTGGAATCCCTGAGTTCACTGATAACCGGATCGTCCCGCCCGGGCTTCCAGCGGTATAATATGTTGCGGTAATTGCTGCCAAATTTGAACTCCGTGATTACTGCTCCCCCAAGCGCCAGCTCAGTTTCAGAAAGCCAGCCGAGGTCAGTGAGCAGTGCATCAATGACAGTTTCGGCAAAAGGGGTGCCAAACTGGTCGTAAACCGTGATCCGGCTTTTTTGCGCTTCAGTGAAGAGTGCCGCCAGGGTAGTACCGATTGGGGACCAGGCAAGCTTGCGGGGAGTTTTTGTTGAGAGCGGCAGATACTCTTTTGTGGGGATGTGAAACAGTTTCAGTCCGGAACTTACCAATGCGACGACATTGCCGTCTGGCGCGACTGAAAACGGGGCATTTTCATCGACCGCAGCAATCTTCTCTGCTTGCAGATTATCAGGGAGTTTTCCGTAGAGCGGCAAAGTCTGGCAGGCTGTGAGCAGATGCAGGGTGAGGAGCAGGAGAGTAGCAGACAGAAGACTTTTGAGTTTGTGCATGGATTCCATCCTTTACATATTAATGGCACAGAGATTATGGCAATTCATTCAGGAATGCAAGCGGGTGATGGGAATTTGTTGAGGCTCTGGTAAACTGTTGCTAGAAACGGTTTTTGCAAAGGGGAGAGTATGAAAATTTTTGTCAGTGGCGCTACAGGATTTGTCGGCGGGCATCTATGCAGAGAGCTGCTTGCAAGGGGGCATCAGCTGCGGCTGCTTGCTCATGGCCGCAAGGGTGAGGAGAGCAGCGGCATTGAATACTTTGCCGGTGATGTCACTTCTGCCGCAGGGTGCATTGCCGGGGCAAAGGGGTGTGATGTTGTCATCAACCTGGTCGGCATAATCAGGGAGTTTCCGGGGAGCGGCATAACCTTCACCCGGCTGCATCTGGAGGCTACCCGTAATATGCTGGCAGCAGCGCAAGAGAACGGCATCCGCCGTTACCTGCAGATGTCGGCGCTCGGCAGCAGGCCGGGCGCGGTCTCGGCTTATCACAAAAGCAAATATGCCGCAGAAGAGCTGGTAAATGCCGCCGGGCTCGAACATACCATCTTCCGGCCGTCGCTCATCTTCGGGCCTGAAGACGCCTTCGTCAACATGCTGGCCGGTTTTATCCGGAATTCACCGCTGGTGCCGGTGATCGGCGACGGACTCTACCGGTTGCAGCCGATAGCTGCCGATGATGTTGCCAGATGCTTTGCCCTGGCGCTGGAGAAGACGGAGACAATCGGCAACAGTTACAATATCTGCGGCGCTGACCGCTTGAATTATCTGGAGATAATCGATGCCATTGCCAGGGTGCTGGGGCGAAGGTTTGTGTTCAAGGCGAAAAATCCGCTGCTACTGATGAAGCTGGTAACGCCGCTGCTGGAAGGGTTCTCTTTTTATCCTGTCACCTCTGACCAGATAACGATGCTGCTGGAAGAGAGCATCTGCGACGGCAGCTGGCAGGAGACGTTCGGCTTTGCGCCGGTCGGTTTCGAAGAGGGGATAAAAGGGTATCTGCGGTAGGGATTATTTTCTTGTCAGGTGACCACTTATTATCTATCATAGTAGTCACTAAGAGGCGTTTTTGTGGGGGAGACAATGCTATCAGTCGGCATCAAGGAACTTAAATCGAAATTGAGCAGCTACATCGATAAGGTCGAACATGGTGAAGAGGTGATGATTACCGAGCGCGGACGGGAGATCGCCGTTGTCATTCCGATAACGCCGGAACGGCGCGCTCTCTCCAGACTCGCCAAAGAGGGTAAAGCCCGCTCCGGCAGCGGCAAGCCTCTCGGAGTTTCTGGTGTCACCATTAAAGGCAAGCCGCTCTCAACCACCGTGCTTGAGGAACGGCGGTGATTCTCTACCTCGACACCAGCAGTCTGGTAAAGCTCTATCTGGATGAGGAGGGTTCCGGGAAAGTCCGAGAGATAGTTGCCGAAGCAGAAATGGTCGTAACGAGCCGGATTGCCTGCCCCGAGTTTTATTCAGCCCTGACCCGCCGCCGTAACAGTCATGAAATTTTCAAGAAGGATTACGACAAGCTCTGCAAAGCCTTTGATATAGACTGGGAACGAATCAGCGTTCTCGATTTCGATGAGAGGCAGGCCGGTAAACTTGTGCGCCAGCATGGTCTGCGCGGTGCGGATGCCATTCACCTTTCATCAGTCATGCAGCTTGGCGGAGGGGATGAGAAGCTCGACATTGCTTTTTCATCGTGTGACAGGAAATTGAATGAGGCGGCAGCGGCAGAGGGCTTTTCGCTGTTGCCGGTTTGCTGATCTCGTCATCATTTTACCCCAACGCCGCGACTCGAAGATCCACCGCTGTCGTAAAGGTTTTTGCAAATAAATGCAGCGTCTGCTCAAAGAAATCCAGCACCAGCCGCGTCGCCGGTACAGAAGGATTGGCAGCGTCAGCATTGGCAGTCAGATTCAGAGCCGGCAGGCAAAGTTCGCTGTCTTCCAAGTTACGCCGCAGAAGGTGGTCCGCATGGCTAACCAGGTCGGCGGCAAGCTGCACCAGCTGGATATCCGGCAGCTCTAATTCGGCGCGATGGCGCAGCACGTCGGCCAGCATCTTCACCGGATACCATGCCGGACGCAGCTCATCAATGAGAAATGACCGCTCGACGCCGTGCAGATAACGCTCCAGCTCAAGCGCCAGCTGGGCGTCCTGTACCTCTCTCAATTCCCGCCTTGCAGCTGTCCGTTTCTCCGGCACATACTTCTTTGTAGGAAAAGCCTTGACGATTGTTAGCCGGTTGATGCCATCGTCATTGGCATAGCCGATCTCATCCAACGCCGCCAGCTGCACAAGCTCCTGGCCGGACTCATTGTAGGCCACCAGGTGAAAATCCCGCTTGGCCAGAACAGCCAGCGGCCCGCAGGTGGCTAGCGGATAAAGAATGTCGGCCATCACCATGGTTTCACCATCCCGTCCAGCCGCTTGGTTCGGTCATCCACGGTAAAGTCCAGTGATTCCTGTTCCATGAAATCCAGCCGTTCCCGCAATGTCTTCAGCCCCTCACGATGCCCCGAAAAAAGCTCATCCAGGTAGGTCTCCGTCGCTTTCCCCAAACCGGCATAATGGGCCACAGCGGTGGCAAGACGACCCTGCTTGATCTTCTCGGATTTGCCGGCGATCTCTTCTTCGATCACCCGCCGCAGTTCACCAATGTTGCTGGCGGCAATCTGCTCCTGATTATTGCTTGCCATGCCGTGCAGTGCCTCAAGCGCACTCATTGGGATAAAGCGTTCAATGATATTGCCGCAATGTTCATGAAACACCGCCATCACCTGCTCCATCTCCTCATCCCAGCGCTGCCGGTTCTTGTCGAAGCCGCGCACCGTATCGATCTTGTTGATGATGGCATAGACCGGGCGGCCATAGCTCTTGATGGTCTCCAGATATTTCAGTTCACTGCCCGATGCCGGCTGGTTGGCCTTGAACACCCAGAACACCACATCTACCTTGCTGATGTAGTGGATGGTGGTTCGTTCGTGTTCGACAAGCTTGGAGTTCAGCCCCGGCGTGTCGAAGATGGATATTTTCTTTAGCGGCGGATAATCCACCAGCACCTTCACCAGCGCCACCTGTTCGCGCAAATGGGAGTCGGCATTCTGGTCAACCAGCTTACGATAATCCTCAAGACTCGATTCGTGGCGGCTGCCGTCACGCAGTTCCAGCTCCACCCGAGGAAAAGGGGCATAGTTCAGCTTTGAAATCAGGGCGGTGGTTTCGGTCAGGTTGACCGGCAGGAAATCATCCCTGCCGACCAAGGCGTTGATAACGGAGGACTTGCCGGCGGAAAACTCGCCGATGATGGCGCAGTTAAGCGGCTGGTTGCCGAGTGATGCCGCCAGGTTGTGGGCTTCGCTGCGCACCACTTCGCGCATGGCGCTGAAGTGGTCGATGCCGTAATAGGCTCCGGCGAAGGCTTCCAGCAGGCGGATGGTGCGGTAGCTGTTATCCGGCAGGGTGATGTTCGCTGTCCGGTGCTGCTCGGCCAGTTCCAGGAGCCGGTCGCGGCAGAGTTCAGCTGGGTTTTCGTCAAGAATGCTTGTCGTCATTGGTTTGTTCTCTCAAAAAACGTAAAGATCAAAGCCGTTTCTCACACGAAGGCACGGAGAACACGGGAAAGACAAAACTGGAATACTTGGGGCTTATAAGCAACCTTCTGGCTGATTTTCCCAGGAGTTTAAGAAAGTTGCCTATCCCCGTGCCACTGTGCCTTCGTGTGAGACAGGAAATTTATGATATTCAAGTGCGTGGGCATGATGACCCCATACTCACCCTGCAAAATTTCAAATAATAACCCAACTGACCCAATAACCTACTGTCCCAAACGAACAAGCCAAACGTAGTGGCTGTGGGTCATACTGCTGTAGCTCACGCCGCCGAAGAACATACTGACGACCCAAGCGGAGTCTGCCCAGTAGAAGTTCGCCTGGACGCCAGAAATACCATTGGCGTTGAACCAATCGGACGGACGTTTACCACCAAGCCTCGAAAAAGCCTCCAGCTCATCCTTAGTCGGCAACCGCCAGTCGGTGTGACCGGAGTAATTCAGTTTGTTCACCCAAATCATGGATTCCCGCCAATTCATCTTTTTACCTGCAATATTGCCGTTACGCGCCCATATAAGATTCGTTGCAGTGTCCATTGCCGTAAGCTTCGTAAGAATGAACCCAGATTTTAAATTGCTCACATTGCTGACGTTTTGTTCGCGGGGCACAACTGATTTAACAGCCTTCATCTGGCGCTGTCTATCTTCCTCTTCCTGACGTTTCCGTTCCTCCAATTCCTCTTTTTCGCGCTTTTCCCGTTCATATATTTCGAGTAGCGATTCCGCCATCGTAATCATCGCCATCCGCTCTGCCAGCAAAACCGACCGTTGCAAAGCCTCAGCCAGCGCCTCCCGCAGCAGCGGCAACCGGCCAAAAACTCCCAGACAAACAACGCGATCAATCCTGGCAACAGGGCAACTGTTATCAGTCAAAAACTGCCGCAACGATTGCAGAAAGCTCCCCTCCGACCCCAGCAGCGAGCAGAAAGCCGGCACCAATTCATCTCTCACAAAAGGCAGATTAACGACATACGCTTGACTGTCAATAACGACAGTCTCTTCGATCTCCCCATGCGGCGCACCGAGGCAGAGCAGGGCGCAGAGCCGCTGGGCAGAAGGGATGAAGCGACCTAACGGCTCTTTTTGCAACGCCGGACAGTGTGCAACAAAATGCTGCTTCACCCAAACTGCCAGCGCTTCCTCAAAAGCCACGCCGCCGGTTTTTAGCAGTACCTTGCGCTCAAATGCAAACTGCTTGCCGCCTCTTACCAGAGCCAGCGCCGTCCGCTCAAGACCTATATCCAGCACCAGCAGCAGCGGCCTCGCAGGCATGTTCAGCTGCAACGCGCCGCTAGTTCTATCCTCATCAGCAAAACGCTGCAAATCATGCAGCAGCAAAGCGAAATGTTCCTCCTCGCTGCCATGCCGGTTGATACGCGCAGCGACCTGCTCCAGCCATAAATTGCCGTTCGTCAGTTGCTCCTGCTGCTTGACAATATGACGAACAGCTCGAAGCTCTTTCCTTTCCTTGCTGTCGAATATGTAAGACAAAACGCTCATTTCTACCCTTTCACTCGCCCAGACAACTCATCTATCTGCGCCATAACCCCCTGCAACCGTGTCACTTCTCGCGGCCCTTCGGCGGTGGTGCGCTGCCTTTCCACATCGGCAATCTGCTTGCGCAGGGTTTCGTGGTGGCCTTTGGCAATCTTTTCCACCTGAGCCAGCAGTCCTTTCAGCGCGGTTTGCAGCACCTTGTCCAGATGGGTCAGCATCTCGCTGGTGAGCCGGTTATAGGGTGCTTCCAGCGACGCCAGGGTAAATTCCTTGATCTGTTTCGTCACCGGCTTGCGGATCTTTTCCATCTCTTCATCATTGTCCCAGGAAGAGCCGCCACCAAACAGCGATGCTCCGCCGAAGATGGCCAGGCCGGCACCCAGCCAGCCGCCGAGGATCAGCCCGCCCAACATCAGGCCGACACTTAGGCCGCTCATGTTCCCGCTGCTTTTCCGTTTGGGCCGGGCTTCATATGAGTCAATATACTCGGTCTGCTCCCGCACGTTGGTCTGCACCGCCACCCGCACCGGGGAAATGCTGACTTCCAGCAGCGAACCACCGGCGTCAGCCACCAGCCCCGCTGCCAGTTCCCGGTCGATGGCCGACAGATAGTTGGATGTGTAGACCAGCATGTCGTTATAGAAACTCCCCCACTGCTGCTCGGCGTGGGAGAGCCAGGCGCCGGAATCGGTGGCGATCCGCTCCTCGATGACCTGCGGCTCGGGCGGATCAAGATGAATGCCGCCGTAGAGTGACTCCAGGTTGCGCCGCGATTCATCCGCCCGCTCGTGAATGTCGTCCGCCAGGCGACTTTTCAACCTGACAAAGCCTTCATGGATGTGGGCTTTAAGCGTGTCAAGCCGCTCCCCTTCCTTGCGCAGGTTTTCCGTCGCCTTGCGGGCATAGACGTCGGCCTTCTCCTTGTCCAGCGTCAGACCGGCCAGGCGCAGGCGGCAATCGTTGCCGCACTCCGCCAGAATCTCGCCAAAGGCGGCACTGGTCCGCTCCAGCCGGTCGAGCGCCCCCCGTTCGGTCACATAGCGGCCCAGATCGTTTTCCAGCTCCTCGATGCCTGAGGATGCCACCAACCCGGCGTCACTGTCTTCCCGTCCTTCCAGCCCTTGCAGCGCCGAGAGCGGGTAGATTCGCTCCAGATTGGGGATCAGCTCTTTCAGCCGCACCGCCGCCTTGTCCAGCGCCGCTTGCAGCTGTTCCGGCTGACTGCTGTAAAGGTCGCAGCGATTCACCACCACGAACACCGCGCCGTAATTGCTCTGGGTCACCTCATCGCGGATGAACTGCACCTCGCTCTGCTTGAGCAGATACTCCACGTTCAGCACCAGAATGGCAGCATCGGCAATCTTCATGAACTTCTTGGTAATGATCGCCCGCGCCTTGACCGCGCTGTTCAGCCCCGGTGTGTCCACCACAATCAGGCCGTTCTTCAGCAGTTCCGCCGGAAAGCGCGCCTCGATGTAGGCAATGTCATCAAAGCTTTTGTTGCGGGTGGTCGCCATCTCCCTCAAAGCCTCCAGTGGCTGTTCCACCTGCTTGCCATCCGCCTGATGCACAACCATAGCCGGCTGTTCACCATACCCCACCTGGGTAATGGCGGCGGTACACTCCGTCGTCCAGTTGGGGAGGACCTCGCGCCCCAGCATGGCGTTGATGAGGGTGGACTTGCCGCTGCTGAACTCACCGATAACCGCTACCTTCACCGAATCCAGTTCCAGCCGCAGCAGATGGCCCGCCACTTCCCGCGCCTTGTCCGGCATCCCGGCAGATTCCAGAAAGCGGCGCAACTCTTCGCCGGTTTGCAGCAGCGCCTCGCGGCGGGCGGAAAACTCCTGCAATGCAGTATTGAATATGGTCATGCCTGATCTCCTTGTACGGTGGCAGAAAGATATTTTCTTGCATCCAGCAGAAAACGCCAGAGCGGCACAGCCTGAAGCTCAATGCCGTGGTAGGGCATAGTCTCCTGAGCAGTACGGGAGAAGACAAGAGCGCGCCGGGCAGCCGGAAAGCGGCGCGCAAACAGCGCCAATCCGGCAAGGCGCTTATCCTTCGGGTCTATCCGGTCGAGCATCTTCACCTCAACCGGAAGCGGCGCATCAGGAGTGCCGACGACAAAATCAACTTCCCGCTCACTTTCCGCATAATATCCGGCGGCAACCTCCTGGCGCATCAGCTCAAGATAGACCGCATTCTCGGCGCGCGCCCCCTCATCTCCCGTACCGGTACAGACTGTCTTGATCCCCAGGTCCCAGAGATAGAGCTTCTTCTGGGCATAGACCCGTTCGGAGTGCGATGTAGTCCACTTGGCCAGCGATGTGCTCAGATACACCGCTTCAAGATAACCGACATACTCTTTGGCGGTATCGAGAGAAATCCCGAGCAGAGCCGCCAACCGGTTGAAACTGGTCCGCCCGCCGACTGACGCGGCCACAAGCCGCACCAGATCCTTCAGCACAGCAGGCTTCTTGACCGGGAAGAGCCGCATCAGGTCAAATCGAAACTATTGTCAAAAAGTTTCGATTTGAGTTGAAATATTTGTCGTGAAAATTTTCCCCCGCGTGCCACCGTTTTAACCGCGTGGGCATGATGAACCCATGCCCACCCTACCTGGCTCAATACACAGAATCGTGATCGCCAACGTTTACCGGAATAATCTCATGATCCTGGATCAAAAATTCAAGAGTAATGCGGTAGGACAGATTGATCGAAACTGAATGCAATCCCAAGAGACGACCGGACAGTGGATGTAGACGCAGTGAGGGGTGAAAGGGGTTGGCCTCCAGTAGCTGCAGGCTTTTAAGATATTGTTTTTCCAACTCGGGATGACTCTTCAAAAAACGGCGCGCCCGCTTTTCATACTGCTGAGTAAAAACCAGAGACCATTTCATTTAAGCTGCTTTCAGGCGAGCAATATGCTCTTCCGGGCTTTCCTTAACAAAACGACCATCAGCCAGATCAGCGCGGGACTGCGCCAGGGCGGCCTCCAGCTCACATTCCCGCAGGTAGTGGTAATGCTCCATATCCATCACCACAAAGCGCTCCTTGCCACGGACAGAAATAATCGCTTCCGGCTGATTGGTCAGCATCGCCTCAATGGCAACAACACCTTTTAGCTTAAGCTCATTTGCTGATATGTACGGCATGGTGCCCTCCTTAAACATTCCTTGTAGTCCATTTAATCATACAATTAACAGTATTGTAAAGAGTGTTGTCAGCAAATACAATGTCTGCCTCCATAGAGACATCCACCTGTTCTACGGGATTATGGTTGACAATAATTAAATAAGGTGTCCCCTGAAATCCGCGCTGTTCAGCCCCGGCGTATCCACCACGATCAGGCCGTTCTTCAGCAGTTCTGCCGGATAGCGCACCTCGATGTAGGCAATATCGTCAAAGCTCTTGTTGCGGGTGGTCGCCATCTCCTTCAGCGCCGCCAGCGGCTGTTCCACCTGCATGCCGTCCGCCTGATGCACGACCATAGCCGGTTGCTCGCCAAAACCCACTTGGGTGATGGCGGCAGTACACTCCGTTGTCCAGTTGGGGAGCACCTCGTGCCCCAGCATGGCGTTGATGAGGGTGGACTTGCCGCTGCTGAACTCACCGATCACCGCCACCTTGACAGAATCAAGCTCCAGCCGCAGCAGATGACCCGCCACTTCCCGCGCCTTGTCCGGCATCCCGGCAGTCTCCAGAAAGCGGCGCAGCTCCTCGCCGGTTTGCAGTAGTGCTTCGCGGCGGGCGGAGAATTGGTGTAATGAATTATGAAAAATGCTCATTTTTGCATATCCTACTATTGACCACTTTAGCAATCGTCCAAATTCATATGTTTGACAACCTCGTCTCGACTCATTGATTTCGGGCTTTGCAATTGGTAAAGCTGTGAAGCAACTCGCTCTATTTTCGCCCAGTTTTTTTCGATCATTTTTTCAACTGCTTCAATATCTTTATCGAACTGGCATTCATTCATTGGGTCTCTATGCAACTCATACAGTTTTTTATCCTTACCACATGTTTCCAAACAATTAAGAACTCGGCAGTTTATTGTTCCATCCAAGGTTTTATTGAATTTGTCTCGTAACCAAATTTGTTGTGGCGAAACCCTTTCAAAATAATCTGCTGCAACACACCCTGCAAGCGCTGTAAATCGCATTCCCTCCGAATTGCCTTCAAGGTTGGTGATTCCGGGCGGGTCGATAATATCATCGACTTTCCCAACCTGTGACCAAGTCATTATGATTCTGGCAAATGGCATTTCTAAGTTCACTGCTATTACAGCATGGGCAGCTTCATGGATTTCAATCTTTTGATAGTACATTGGTTTGTCCTCTTAACAGGTTGTTGAAAAATGTGGGGCTGCTCCGTAAGAGCAGACGATACGGCACTCCCTAAAAAACATTTTCGACCCGCCTAGAATTCCTAAGGCGTTGTCCCTTCATATTTATACACTTTCCTCTGTCTCGCGAACTATAATCCAAACCGCTTCTTTATTCACAAAGCGCTGAGTTGAAACGGCTTTTTTACTGTAGCAAGTTTTATATTATGGAACAAGCTAGCCGAAAGCCAGTGACGGAGCTCTGCACACGGTCTGGACTTTGTGGCAACCGCGCTGCGAACCGTAGAGTCGGGTCATAATAACTGCCGCCACGTAAAACGCGGCAATTACCTGACAACGGCCCTTGAGGGTTCAATTTGGGGGTGAGTGAATAAAAGTCATACCAGTCCAGAGTCCACTCCCAAACATTGCCAAGCATGTCGTAAATTCCAAGCCCATTGGGCGCTTTCTCTCCTACTGGGTGGGTAGAATTATTTGAGTTATAAGAATACCAAGCCGCAGCATCAACACTCTCAGCACCGCCGTATCTTTCTCTTCGTCCCCCGCTTCGAGCAGCAAATTCCCATTCAGCTTCCGTGAGAAGTCTGTACATTTTACCGCTCTGTTGGCTCAACATGCAGATGAACTTCTGTGCATCAGTCCAAGACACTTGCTCTACAGGGTATAGATCACCGTTTTGAAACTCTGATGGGTTGTTGACCATGATTTTCACCCAATCCCCCTGTGTCACCGGGTAGGTGCTGATAAGGAAATCACTTAGGGTTACCTTATGGACTGGCTTAGCCTCGTCTTGACCAGCCCCAAAAATATCGCCCATTTGAAAGGTACCACCTTTCACAAAAACAAACTTCATTCCTGTGATTGAACAGATGAAACCAAAGGAAGTTTTTTTTTGTTCTTCCAACTCATTTCGCTCATGTGACTCCCGCACTAAGTTAGAAGTTGTAATGGTTAGAGTAACTTTAGCCGCATCCTGCAGCCGCTCACATTTCACCGGCTCAGAAATGCCAACAGACCTGACAGCCGTTGACACCACTTCTGGCAACAACGCCCGGCTTTCCAACGCATCCGCCAGTACCTCTCGCAAAAGCGGATTACGGCTGAACATCCCCAAGCAAACAATGCGTTCGATGCCAGCAATAGATACGCTGTTATTACTCAAAAACTGCCGTACAGCCAACAAGAAATGCCCTTTCAGACCAAGCAGCGGCCCGAAGATCGCTACCAACTCTTTCTGCATGAGCGGCAGCGCACAGGTGAACGGTTGACTATCAATGACAATAGTCTCTTCTATCTCCCCTTGCGGTGCGTCTTGGCAAAGCAGCGCAAAGAGCCGCCGGGCAGACGGCAGGAAGTGACTAACTTGCTCCTTTTTCAGTAAAGGATGCCGCACCGCAAAACACCCCTGCACCCAATTCGCCAGCGCTTCTTCAAAAGTTGCAGCACCAATCTTGAGAATAACCTTTGCCTCAAAACTGAAAGACTTACCGCCCCTCACAAGGGCCAATACTGTCTGCGCTAAACCCATATCAATAACCAGCAGCAGCGGTCGAGCTTCAAGATTTAGCTGCAAAGCACCGCCGATTTTGTCATCCATTGCATACTGCTGAATGTCTTGGAGCAGTATTGCGAAGCGTTCATCATTGCTACCGGTGCACTCAATCTGCGCCACTGCCAGATGCACAAAGGAGTTTTCGTTTATTAGCAACTGCTGTTGCCGAGAAAGATTGTCTATGGTAGCGGTCAGCTCGGCTTGCTGCTGGCGCAAAGTCTTTAATCCTGCATTGGTTTCATTGCTGTGTGTATTAAGCTGTTTCAGTTCGTCAGCTATTTTTTGCTGCTTTTTTTCACTTTCGGCAATCTCATTGCGCAACGTTTCTGCTACTTTCACGGCAGCTGCATTTTCCTGATGAAACTGGGTCCTTTTTGTTACCAACAAGTCGTGTTCATTCTGCAGCGTCCCGATTTTCCGCTCATACTCTTGTTGAATCGTTGCCAGTAGCTGCTGATGCGTGCTCAGGAGGACCGCTTCTTTAGCGGCAGTCTCTCCGGTGCTTTTCTTCAAGTGAATTGCTTGCCGCTCGTACTCCTTGATACACTCCTCACACTGCGCCCAACTCTTGTTGGCGGTTTTAATAGCAGCAGCAAGTTCCTTACTTTCTTCTAGATCTCTGCTAATAGCTCTATACTTAGCCACAACATCTATATGCTGCAATTCCTGGACGTTCAGCTTCTCCCGAAGAGCCTCCAGTTCTTGCTTTGCCTGTTTGCCGAATAAATCCATAGGTGTTGTTACATCCTTTTGTAGACAGAATAGTTACCGACCACAATTAAATTGATTTTCAACATCGATGTATTGCTCATATCTTGGATGAACCTATTTTTGGGAAAAATGACCAAACAAGCCTAATAATCTTCGTTTCTGCCACGTACGGGCCAGACATAACAGCTATCATCACTTTCAAAATTTACGTCCAATTCACTGCCATCAACTGAACCATCGTTAAAATTCACCGTCAATTCGTAGTCGTTACCGTAGTCCGATTCGTATGTTGATGACCAGTAACTAGAAGGTTGCACACCATTGAACCCATTCGCATTTAATTGAACGGAAGGTCTGCCACCTCGACTTTTGGCAAATGCTTCCAACTCTTCTTTGGTTGGTAGTATCCAATCACTATATCCAGCATATTCTAAGCGATTCACCCATTTTTCTGCATTTTTCAAATGCATTTTTTTCCCTGAAAGATTACCATTGCGCGTCCAGATTAGTCCGGTTGATGGGTCTTTATAAATGAAGGCTTTATTTGCGTTAAGTTGCGCAATGCGTTTAACTTCAGCCTCTCGATTGGCCCGTTGCTCTCGCTCAAGCCGAACCCATTCTTCTTTCTCTTTACGTTCTTTCTCCTCACGCTCTCTCTTTTCTCGCTCAGGATCGGACTTTACTACGACCAACTTGATCTTAACTGCCTCTTGTTGATGTCGCTCACCTTTCACATGTCCTGAAATGCCAACCGTCCTAATAGTCGTTGGCACCACCCTCGGCAACAAAACTGGCCTCCGCAAAGCATCCGCTAAGGCCTCTCGCAACAGCGGTAAACGGCTAAATACTCCCAGGCAGACGATACGGTCAATTTCAGTCGCTGAGCTAGTACTGTTATTCAAAAACTGTCGGAGTGCCGGTAAAACGCTCCCTTCCGGCCCGAGTAGCGTTCGGAAAAGAGGTGCCAATTGTTCTTGTTTCAGTGGCAGAATGACTGTGTATGGGTGGTTGCCAAAATTGATGGTCTCTTCTATATCCCCTTGCGGTATACCTTGGCAGAGCAGCGCAAACAACCGCCGAGCCGATGGCAGGAAATGACTGGCGTTCACCTGTTTAAACGATGGATGCTGTGCTGCAAAACGCACCTGCAACCACTTTGCCAGAGCTTTTTCAAAAGTTGCGCCTCCGATTTTGAGAATACCCTTTGCCTCAAAACTGAATGACTTGCCGCCCCGCACAAGGGCCAATGCTGTCTGCTCTAAACCCATATCAATAACCAGCAGCAGCGGTCGAGCATCAAGATTAAGCTGCAAAGCACCGCCGGTTTTGTCGTCTGTTTCATATTGCTGCAGGTCTTGTAGCATCAGGGCAAAGCGTTCATCTTTGCTGCCGCTTCGCTCAAACTGCGCCACAGCCTGCTGCACAAAAGAGTTTCCGTCTATTATCAGCTCTTGCTGCGTCGCGAGGCCAGCGACCTGACGTGACAAATTATCGCGCAACTCACATGCTGCTTTAAATTCTGCTTCGATTTTTGATCGACTTGCAACAAGGCGGTCCAGTTCTATCACATGCTTTTCACGCTGTTTTTTACCGGCATCAATCTCTTTGCCCAAAACCTCGATTTTTTTCCCTGCAGCGGCATTCTCCTTCTGCAACTGGCTCACTTTTGTTGCCAGCAAATCGTGCTCACTTTGTAGCGTCCCGGTTTTACGTTCATGCTCCTGCTGCATAGTTGCCAACTGCTGATGGTGCTTGCTCATGAGAGCAGCTTCTTTAGCCGCGGTCTCTAAGGTGCCTTTCTTCAGCTGCGCCGTTTGCCGGTCATGCTCCTTGCTGCTCTCCTCATATTGAGCCAGGCTCCTCTTGGATATATTGATAGCGGCAGTCTGCGCCTTGCTTTCTCGCAGTTCTTCGTTAATGGCGCTGTATTTTGCCACAACATCGCTGTGCCGAAACTCCAGAGCGTTCAGCTTCTCCCGAACCGCCTCCAGCTCCAGCTTTGCCTGTTTGCCGAATAAATCAAGGGACATAGTTATTGTCTTGTATCTTCTAGTTGTAAGCGGATTTTGAAACTTATCTCAATCATCTTCATCAAGTATCATAATGGATGAGGATGAACTTGAAATTGAACCATTATTGTGAATAGTGGCTGCTTCCGTTTCTGCAAAATCAATTGCCTCTAGCTCAAGTGGATCGTCATGAGCTGGATGATAACCATCGGGAAAGACACCGCTAAGGACTTGAAGAACATGGCAAAACTCATGCGCCAAAATTTTACAAAGGTCCTCTTGAGCATCCTTAGCAATAGAAATACTAAAAGATCCATTTACCTCAATAAAACGTCCCAAAATGTAACGGCCATTTATCTCTTCAAGATAGGAACCTTTGCAAAGTTGAGGTGTTATGGCTACTCAATTCGAAAGATATCTTTCAATGAGATCATCTAAGTAATTTTCAAGCATTATTTCGTTCACAAATCACTCCCGCCTATGAATATAATTAACTCCTAACGACACCTTTGATAATGCTGCAGCACCCTGTCATTAGTTTCGGCAACCGTAACCAGCTCTTGGTACGCCTCCCGCTGCCTTCTCCCTCTCCCGGCAAGATAACGCGACCCGACCCCCGCCAGCAAGCCCAGCCACCATATCTGCGTAAGCGCAGCCACACTGCCGCCGACAAGATAGGTTAGATACGACTTCCCGGCCCGCGCCCCGAAGTTGTGCGCCTTCTCGTATTCTGTGGCGTCCTCCAGCGTGTAGGCGGTAAAGGCTATCAGCGCCAGGGAGATGACCGGCGGTGTCCAGTGCATCTGGATCTCGGAGCCATTAACTGAATCCATTACCTGGTGGGCAACGTCGGCATTGGTGATGCCTGAACCAGCTACATGGTCTGCCGCGCCGTTCATGACAAGCTGTGAATAGACCTCATCGGTCGTCACCACGTCGATATCGGGATAGCGCTCCAACGCATGGCGGACATACTCCACCGAATCAGTCGCCTTCATCTGCAGGAGCGAGGCAACATGTCCATCAGGGCCATGTACCGCGATGTCCCACCCCGGCTGATTGGCTGCATGGGCCAATTCCGCATGATACCCCTCCGGCAGATTACCATCGTTCAAGTACTCCATGTACTGCATCTCGAAAAGCTTTCCCTTTACTGCGGCGACTATTCCCGGAATCTGGCTGTCATGGAGCGACCTGACCATCTCTTCAAAAGACATCCTTACAGCCAGGTCGGGATAGGCAGCGGCATAGGCGGCATGTACCTCGGCAGATGCACTGCCGCCAGCCAGAATATCGGAGAGGAGGTCGCCACCAACCGCCAGGGAATCCACCACCCGCTGACCCTGACTGCTCTTATTAACAAGGGCGCGATACTGACGACCTTGCTCCTCGATTCGAGCTTTTATTGCCTCTATCTTTTCCTTGGGGAATACCTGCAATGAGGCTGTGTCATAAAGGAAGCAAGCTGCGCCCTTTACCGACGAAGCAGCCGCGCTGGCAGCCAGGCAGCTGCCCTTGGCAATTTCTGCCCGGTGGTCAAAGACATATCCGGCGGCTTTTGCCGTTGCCCCGGCTGTATGTTTTGCCGTCCAGAGCGTAGCCTTGCCAATTCCGCCCGCTATGTTTTTTAGAAAAGCCTTTTTATCCATTCCTTATCTCACCCTGCAAGTCCGTTTAAGACGGCGATTTTTTGTAGCCATATATGCCGGAGCCGATAATAGTACAGAACTGCACCACCATGAGCGGCGGATAGAAAACGTGGGACAGGGTCCAGAGGGATGCAAGCCCGGCGGCAAGAGCGAGGGACTTCTTCCCCTTGGAAGCTGCAAAAATGATGATGGCAGCAATCAGTATCTGATAGAAAAGCACCCCGAGACTAAGGATTCCCATTTTTCCGCCTCTCCGCATTTCCGGCAAACGGATCTTTCTCACCCACCTTGCCGCTATGTGGATTGACCACCCCCTTCGTGCCGTAATTGTCGAGCCTGCTTTTATTGGGAGGCTTGCGCCGGTGCGGAGAGACAGCCTTGCCGTTCTTTTTCTGATACCCCTTGACGCGGCTATCAGAGCGGGCTGAGACTGGACTTTGCAAGGTGATGGAAATGACCAGAGAGAGCATGAAAACAAGAACGAATCTGCATTGCATAAAACCTCTGAAAAGGGGCATCTCGGGATGAGATTATTGCAGATAATAACAGCCATCTGTATAGCACTAATCTTCAGAGGCTTCAAACGATTCTTGACGGCGATTAATATTATTCCAAAGGATTACAGGGGCAGGGAAGAGGCTGGGTTCATCTACAGCGGTAGAGCCTGTAGCCAATCCAGAAGATGACGGAAACCGCAACCGGCATGCCGAAAATCATGATGAGGACGTGGCCGGTTATGGAGAGGACAAACGCAACCAGGGCGGCTATGACACCTATGGCGGGAAGAGCTTTATTCAAAGCAATGCCTGCTACGCAGAAACAGCGCACTCGAAAATCCGCGAATTTGCCGGTGGGTACCCATCACAGCAGCCCCATCTCGACAAAACTGAAATAGCTGCCGTCACCGATGATGATGTGGTCGAGCACCCTGATCCCCATGATATCGCCGGCCTCTTTGAGCCGGCGGGTGATCTCCCGGTCTTCGCGGCTGGGCGCAGGGTCGCCCGAGGGGTGATTGTGCACGAGGATGACCGCTGCCGCCGACTCCTTTACCGCCGGACTGAAGACTTCACGCGGATGAACGATGCTCTGGTTGAGAGAACCTTCTGAAATCTGTTCCTCACGAATGATCCGGTTTTTGCCGTCCAAGAGCAGTATCAGAAAATACTCACGCCGCCGGTCACGAAAGCGGTAGTGAAAATGGTTGAAGATCTGCAGCGGCGCAGTGAACCGCTCCAGACTTTCCAGCCGGTCGCTTTTGACCCGGCCGGCAAGCGCCAGTGCCGCCAGAATTGACGTTGCCTTTGCCGGCCCCATCCCCTTGACGCTGCAAAGCTCGGCCAGGGTAACGGCAGCGACCTTGCGCAGATCGCCGAAGCTCTGAATAATGTTGCGACCGAGATCAATGGCGCTCTGTTTTGATGCGTGATCGCCGGTGCGGAGGATCAGCGCCAGCAGTTCGGCATCACTGAGCGCATCAGCACCTTTCTTCTGCATCTTCTCCCGGGGGCGTTCATCCTCCGGCCACTCTTTTATGCCGCCAGACATGGAAACCTCTCACTGAATTATCAGCAAAAAAACGACACCTGCTGCCAGACGATACCAGACAAACGGATAAAGTGAATTGCGCTGCACCAGCTTCAACAGGCAGGCCACGCTAAGATAGCCGAAGATGGCGGAACTCGCCACACCGATAAGGAGCGGGATCGTTTCGCCGGCAGGTATGCCGTTTTTGAGCAGTGATCCTACCTTGAGAAAAGCGGCGCCGAAGACAATCGGCAGTGACAGGAGAAAGGAGAAGCGGGCAGAAGTCTCACGATTATAGCCGATAAGCAGTGCCGCGGTGATGGTGATTCCCGATCTGGAGACTCCGGGGATAAGCGCCAGGCACTGTGCCAGGCCAATCAGGATGGCGGCTTTGAGGGTTATCCGGTCAAGCTTCCATCTCTTGGCGCCGGTTGTATCGGCAAACGCCAGCAGCAGTCCAAAGCCGATCAGGAAAGCGCAGATGAGTTGCGGACTATGGCGGAACAGCTCTTCAACCGGTTCTTCAAGGGTTTTGCCGGCAATTGCGGCCGGAATGGTGGCGATGATGATCTGCCAGGGGAGGCGGCTGCCGGAGGTGTGCAGACCTTTGCCGGTTATGCTGCCGACAAAATTGTAGATCATGTCGCAGATGTCGCGCCAGAAGTAGAGCGTCAGGGCGAGGAGCGTCCCCAGGTGAAGGGCGACATCGAAGGTCAGCCCTGATTCCGGCCAGCCGAGAAATTTCGGGATCAGGATCAGGTGGGCAGAGCTGCTGATCGGCAGTACCTCGGTAAGACCCTGGACTGCGCCGAGGACAACAGCATGCAGATTATTCATAAGTGGAAATTCCTTTGCTATTCATCCAGCGCTTCCCCGGTCTCTTCCATCTCCCTGGTCAGCTCTGCCAGAGCTTCGTCTCTTTTTCTTAATTTTACTATCAGCCAGTAGCAGAGAAAATAGCTGAGCAGTGCAAGACAAAAGCCGATCAGCGAACTGCCGAGCATCAATTCGGCGGCATTTGCTTTAAGGAGTGACCAGTCGAGGGTTTTTACCGAAAAAACTTCCGGCGGGCTTCCCATAATGAAACTGCCGAGAGAATGACTGGCGACCAGAGCCGGGATGATGGTGAGCGGCGTATTGATCCATGAACCGGTGATGCAGGTCAGTTTGTTCAATCTGAAAATGAATGCCGCGGCAATTGCCAGCGGCGTATGGATGCCGAAAAAGGGGGTGAAACTGATAAATACCCCTACGGCAAAGCCGGCGGCAATATGGCGCGGATGACTGTCGAGGGAAAGTATGTCCTTGAAGCGCTGTTTCCAATAGGTCTTATCCAGCAATCGTCACCTCGAAGAGAGGCTCCACTCTAAGGTTCGCCCCTCAGTTTGTCAATCTCTTTCCCCTTTGGCCGAAGACGCTCAAATATATGTGGAAACTGCTGACAGGTGAGCAGGATGCGGTATAATTTCTTCGCTGTATTACGTTGACAATATTTCAATAAATATATATATGTAAAATCATATATTATGCTTGTATGTGAACAACCGTAAATGACAAGGGAGGTCCCCGGTGAAAAGAGTGGTTGTGTTGACCTGGCTGGCTATGGTGCTCCCTGTTGCCGGGTGGGCTGAGAACAGACAGGTCACTGTTCGTGAAGCGGTTACGACGGCACTGGCGAATAACCACCTGCTCAAGGCAGCAGAATATGAGCGTCAGGCTGCGGGGAAAGACGTTGCAATCATCCGCAGCCGCTATTTTCCCCGCATTTACCTGGACGAGACCGTGTCCGCATCCAACGCGCCGACTCGTACCTTCATGATGAAGCTTGACGAGGGGCGCTTCAGCCAGAATGACTTCCAGATCAACAATCTGAACCACCCTGCGAGTCACGGTGATTTCCGGACCGCCTTCACTCTGGAGCAGCCTCTCCTGGATTTCAGTATCGGCAGCGGCCTTGACATTGCCAAGAAGGAAGAGGATGCCCGCAGTTTTGCTCTGGAGAAAAGACGCCAGGAGGTAACTTTCCAGGTGTACCAGGCGTACTTGGAAGTGCAGAAGGCCCGGGCTTATCTTAAGACGGCGGGTCAGGCGGTTCTTGATGCCAGGGAACACCAGCGTCTCGCCCGTGTCCGGAACGAGACAGGCATCGGCTTGCGCTCCGACGAGCTCCGCGCCCGTACGTTATTGTCAGATGTGGAGCAGCAAGAGATTACCGCCGGCAATAACCTGCTGTTGACAAAGCTTCGGCTTGGCCAGGCCATGGGAAGTGATACCGGGCAGAGTTACGACATTGCTGAAGATGCACAGCCTTGGCTCACTCCAATTGATACCGGCACGATGATTGGCCTGGCGCTGAAAAACCGCCAGGACGTGAAAGAGATCGAGGCGGGAGTGGAAAAAGCAGCAGGAGGAGTGCAGCTTGCTGGGAATTCCTATCTCCCGACGGTTTACGGCAGTGCCACGTACCAGCGAAACGACCGTGATATTCCATTTGGCCGCGACAACGATGCCTGGATGGTCTCGGCCAACCTCCGCTGGGAACTGTTCGACGGTCTGCGACGAAACAGTGAGACAGGAAAGGCCAGGCTGCAGCAGCAGGCGGCGGCCGAGTTTCTTGCTAACTACCGCAGCGAAGTAGTGCTGCAGGTGAAAGAGGCGTCGATGCGGATAGAAGAGGCGGGCAAGCGACTTGACGTTGCCCGTTACGGGCTGCAGGATGCGGAAGAGGTGGTCCGGCTCCTGGGTAAGCGTTTCGAGAATTCCCTGTCGACCATGGTTGAGTTGCTGGATGCCCAGACCGCTCTCAATAAGGCGCGTGCCCAGGTGGTCGAAAACGAAAGTAATTATGCCCTGGCAACAGCCCGACTGTACCAGGCGGCGGGGATATTCCTGAAGGAGGTTTCAAAATGAGGAACGTGACTGCGAGGCTGACTTTTCTGGTCGCCGCCGTGAGCATGCTGATAACCGCCGGCTGCGGTGGTAAAGGGAAAGAAACCGCCGTGGCAACCGTGCCGGTAGCAGTGAAAGGTGTTGCGCTGCAGGTGCTGGCCAGTGCAAGCATTCCCGATCAGATTGAGGCTGTCGGCACGGTCCGTGCCCGCAATTCGGCGCAGATTGCCGCGCGCATTCCCGGAACGGTCAGTAGGGTGCTGGTCAGGGAAGGGGATCGGGTCGGCAGGGGCAAACTGTTGGTGACACTTCAGTCGGCTGAAACCGTGGCTGGAGCCGCCGGTGCCAAAGCAGGCGTGGACCAGGCGTCTCGTAGCGTGGAAGAGGCGCGTGCCCGCAAGCAGCTTGCGGATGTGACCCTTGAGCGCTACAGCAAGCTTTTACAGGAACAGGCGGTGACTCGCCAGGAGTTCGATACCCGTCTGGCCGAGCAAAAGATGGCAACCCAGGGGTTTGCCAGGGCCGAAGCCGGGCTTGTCCAGGCGAGTGAGGGAGCAAAGGCGGCAGGGGCCATGGCCGGCTACAATCGGATAACTGCGCCGATCAGCGGCATTGTCATCAGCAAGCAGGTGGAGGTAGGGATGACGGTATTCCCCGGTGCTCCGCTGCTGACAGTTGAAGAAGAGGGGAATTACCGCCTGGAGGTGTCTGCTCCGGAAACACTGCTCGGCAAGGCACAGGTCGGGCAGAAAGTGGCGGTTGCCGTGGACGGGGCCGCCGCAGCAATGACCGGCCGGATTGCCGAGATTGTGCCGACGGTTGATCCTGCCAGCCGTACCTTTACCGTGAAGGTTGATGTCGACGCCAAGGGGCTGCGATCAGGTAGTTATGGCCGGGTACTGTTTCCGGTCGGCAGCCGGCAGAGTCTGCTGGTGCCGAAGGGGGCGGTGGTGGTACGTGGTGCGCTCACATCGGTCTGGGTGGTGGACAAGCAGAAAGTTGCCCGGATGAGGCTGGTCAATTTAGGTAAGCCGGTCGGCGATCAGTGGGAAGCTCTTTCCGGCCTGTCCGCCGGTGAGCAGATCGTCACCGCAGGAGTGGAGAAGTTAGTGGACGGAGCGACGGTGGAGTAATGCCGGTAAACCTGACCTGGAGATGTTGATATCCGGGGATAGACCGGCAGGCATTGCGCTGGTTGTTTTGCATCTCGCTTCAGTTGCCGTTGATTCAGTCTTATTCTGGGAGACAGTACATGGATAAACTCGGTGTAGCCGGCAGGATTGCCCACGCCTTCATAGATTCGAAGCTGACCCCGCTGATCGTGGGAGCCGCTTTGCTTCTCGGCCTTTTTGCGATTCAGGTGACCCCGCGCGAAGAGGAGCCACAGATAGTGGTGCCGATGGTGGATATCTATCTGCCGCTTCCGGGCTCCACTCCGAAAGAGGTGGAAGAGCGGGTGGTCAAACCTATTGAGGGGAAGATGTGGGAGATCAAGGGGGTGGAGTACATCTATACCGCCAGTCGCCCCGGTCTCGGCATTATAACCGTCCGCTTCAAGGTCGGCGAAGACATGGAAAAATCACTCGTCCAGCTCTACAACAAGCTGATGAGCAACCGGCAGGTACTGCCTCCGGGGGCCATGGAACCTCTGGTCGTTCCCAAGTCCATTGATGATGTCCCTATCCTGACTCTCACCCTCTGGTCCGACCACTACGACTATTATACTCTGCGCCGGGTGGCGCGGGAAGTTTGCGATGAGTTGAAGAAGAGCGATAATGTGGCCGAAACAGAACTGAAAGGGGGACTTCCCCGTCAGATTCGGGTGCTTCTTGATGCCGGTCGGCTGGCGGCCCGCCAACTGTCCCCTCTTCAGGTTATGGGGGCACTGCAGAAAGGGAATTTTGCCCTTGCTTCCGGGACGTTCAGGAGCGACAACTATGACTACCTGGTGGATACCGGCACCTTTCTCGACAGTGCCGATTCCATCCGCAATCTGGTGGTGAATGTCGCCGGAGGACGTCCGGTCAGGCTTGCCGATGTGGCCACTATCAGTGACGGCCCGGAAGAACCGAAGGATTACGTTTTTTTCACTCCCGGCCCGGCTGCCGCGGCCAAGGGGCTAAGCGACAAGTCGCAGGGAGACTATCCGGCGGTGACCATATCCGTTGCCAAGCGGAAAGGGGCTAACGCTACTCTGGTTGCCGAAGATCTCATGAAGAAAGTTGAATTCCTCAAGGGGAAGGTCATCCCTGATGATATCAAAGTGACTGTCACCCGTAATTATGGCGAAACTGCCAAGGAAAAGAACAACGAACTCCTTTTTCACATGTTTCTGGCGGCCATTTCAGTCACCATCCTCATTGCCATTTTCATGGGGTGGCGGGCCGGTGCCGTGGCAGCCATCGCCATTCCGGTCACCCTGGCCATTACCCTGTTTCTCTTCTACCTCATCGGCTATACCCTTAACCGGATCACGCTGTTTGCCCTTATCTTTTCCATCGGCATTCTCGTCGATGACGCCATTGTCGTCGTAGAGAACATTCACCGCTACTTCACCACCATGAAGATGAAACCGATTGAGGCCGCTGTCCGCGCCGTTGACGAAATCGGCAACCCCACCATTCTGGCGACGTTCGCGGTCATTGGTTCGATTCTTCCCATGGCCTTCGTCTCCGGCCTGATGGGACCCTACATGCGGCCGATTCCGGTAGGGGCAAGTATGGCGATGATCTTCTCCCTGCTGGTTGCCTTTATCGTTACCCCCTACTTTTCATACCGCTTCATGCGCAACGAGTCGCACGAGGGTGCCCACGAAACCCCCAGTGAAATGTGGCTGACGTCTTTCTACCGCCGGATCATGGGGCCTCTTATTCACCAGCCGGTACTTCGCTACGGTTTTCTGGTGACGGTCGTGGTGCTGCTGCTTGCCTCCTGCTCCCTGGTTTACTTCCAGCTGGTGACGGTCAAGATGCTGCCGTTCGATAACAAGAACGAATTGCAGCTGATCGTCGATGCCCCTAACGGCAGCACTCTGGAGGAGACTGCACGAATAGCCGGCGAGATGGGGTATGCGCTTCGCAGCGTGCCGGAGGTGACGGATTACCAGACCTATGTCGGCATTTCGGCACCCTTCAATTTCAACGGTCTGGTTCGCCATTATTACCTCCGCAAAGGGGCAAATGTGGCTGATCTGCAGGTTAACCTCACTCCCAAGGGAGACCGCAAAGACCAGTCCCATGACATTGCCAAGCGGATACGGCCACTGGTCAAGGCGATTGCCGACAAGTACGGCGCCCGGGTCAAGGTTGCGGAAATTCCCCCCGGCCCGCCGGTTCTCTCAACTCTGGTGGCGGAGGTTTATGGTCCTGACCAGGCAGCCAGAATGGACATTGCCCGGAAAGTAAAAGACATATTTCTCAAAACCCCCGGCGTGGTAGATACCGACTGGTATGTGGAAGACGATCAGCTTAAGTACACCTTTGCCGTGGATAAGGAGAAGGCGACACTGGCCGGGATTTCCACTGACGATGTTTCGAAAACCCTCGCCATTGCCCTGAACGGTATGGATGCCGGCATTGTCCATCTGCCCAAAGAAAAAGAGCCGGTAATGATCAACCTCAGGTTGCCGCTGGCACAGCGCAGCTCCATCGATGCGCTATCCTCCATCTATATTCCCGGGCCGAAGGGGGGCATTCCTTTGTCACAGTTGGTGCGGGTCACACGGCAGAATGAGGACAAGACTCTTTACCGGAAAAATCTCAAGAGTGTTATCTACGTTACCGGTGATGTGGCCGGTGTCATCGAGGCGCCGGTCTATGCCATCCTCAAGATGCAGCAAGAGATCGATGCCATCAAGATGCCCGGGGGATATCACATCGAGCAGTTGGCGTCGCGGCAACCCTGGAGCGAGGAGAAGGTGGGCCTCAAATGGGACGGCGAGTGGCACATAACCTATGAGGTATTCCGTGATCTTGGGATAGCCTTTGCCGCGGTAATGGTGCTGATTTATGTTCTGGTGGTCGCCTGGTTCAGGAATTTCACCACGCCGATTGTCATCATGGCCCCCATCCCCCTGACACTGATCGGCATTCTCCCCGGCCATGCCCTGTTCGGCGCCTTTTTCACCGCCACCAGCATGATCGGCTTTATCGCCCTGGCCGGAATCATTGTCCGGAACTCCATCATTCTGATCGACTTCACCGAACTACGGCGTGCAGAAGGTATGCCGCTGGACGAGGCGATTATCGATGCCGGTGCAGTCAGGTTCCGGCCGATCCTTCTTACCGCCGCAGCGGTCGTAGTGGGGAGCGTGGTCATCATCTTCGACCCGATCTTTCAGGGGCTGGCCATTGCTCTCATGTGCGGCGAGGTAGCATCCACCGCCCTCTCCATGATTACCATACCGATCCTCTATTTCCTGTTCCAGCGGCATCAGGAACGACATAATGCAGCAAAGAGCGTGGCGTGACAGCAATGATTGACTGAACCAAGGAGATATGATGCTCTGGCAGAAACGGAAACCGGTTGTGACCGAAGGTGAAGGGCTTGGACTGGCGAAAAAGGTGGCGACTGAGGCAGAGGCGCTCTACCGTTCCGGGAAGTATCACTGTGCTGAAGCGGTGCTGGAGGCGATCAGGAAGGAGTTTTCTCCTGAAACACCTGAAGCGGTTGTCGGTACGGTCAGCGGTTTTGGCGGCGGGTCCGTTTCCGGCCGAGGCTGCTGACCGGAGCGGCGGTTGTTGTCGGCAGTTTCGTCATTGTCTTCGATCCGATCTTTCAGGGGCTGGCGCTGGCAATGATGTTCGGCAAGATCGCTTCGACGACTTTGTCGCGGGTGACGATACCGATATTGTATTATGTGGTGCAGAACTGGAAAGAGAAAAGCGCAGATATTAATCTTCCTGATTAGCCCTGATCTTAAGCTATTATAGATTGTCATCCCCGAATGTCTTTATCGGGGATCCATGATTTCAATCGGTTATAAGCTGGATTCCCGATCAGAATCGCTTCGGGAATGACAGTTTTGGGGCTAGCTGAAAATTGGCACTAATCAGGTTAATCTTTGAGGGGGGACGCAAAGTGATACAGCTTTATAGAATAATCCTGTGTACTCTTATGACGGTCTTATTGGCAACCGGTATATCTTACGGGGGCACTGATGAGTTGCTGAAGTTAATTGAGAGTAAAGGCTTCTGGTCAACTTATAAATTCGGCACGCTGGAAGAGAGTGAATTGTTTAAAACAAAGGCATTTAATCTGACAGCAAGTAATTATGAGAATAAATACGACTTTTATGAAGCGGATGTAAAAATTGATTCACTGACTACAAAATTTAAGATTAAAACAGAAAATAGTAACCATATTATGATGTATTTCACATATTTACCAAATGCGACACTGGGCGAATTCGATGTATTATACCAATGGTGTTTAAGCCGGTACGGTAAAAAATATAATTTCTACGAAAACGTAAAACCTGTAGGGCAATTTACTACGACAAACAGAGAAATAAGCTGGCAGTTGAATGATACTGTTGTCCAGTTGTCAGCTTCATTCACAATAAATAGCAATTCACCAGCAACTGACAATGTAAGTGCAAGCAGTGGTAAAACAAAATATATTTCACTGGTTTTTACGGATAAGAGTAATACAAAGATTAATAAGCCGGCAGTAGCCATGAATTGCAAAGTAAATCTAAACAAACAATCTATGAATATTTTTAAACTAGATGATATTAATGTTGTCATAGATGAAAACACTGGCGAAGTTAAGAATCTTGATAATACTATTACAGGCTGGAAGCTTAAAGTATCTGACAAGCTATACGAATTTACAAAAAGCGATGCAGACAGCAACTCGCTACATGTTGTCATCAACAGGCTGAACTTGAAATTAACCGGCGAAACTGTACTTGACAACATGCAGAAAACCTACAAACTCAAGGGTCACTGTAAAAAAATCGTTCCTGGAAGTTAGCTTTCGGATCTCCTCAAAGTGAGTCAGGACTTAATTGACGGCAAGTTGACCCTTATTATCGGAGATTTAATGTTCTGGTCAAAGAAGGCAAAACCCTCAAGCGAAGCTATGGAGCCGGCAATTCAGTGCAAAGCTGAGGCCGAGGCTCTTTACCGTTCCGGCAGGTATCACTGCGCCGAAGCGGTGTTGGAAGCGATCAGAAGAAAGTTCTCACCGGAAACTCCGGAAGCGGTTGTCGGTACGGTCAGCGGTTTTGGCGGCGGTTCCGGTGCGGGCTGCATCTGTGGGGCGGTAGCGGGTGGTACGGTAGCAATCGGCATGATACTGCAGGACAAAAAGCAGACCACGCACCTCACCCGCGAGCTGCACAGCTGGTTCAAGGAGAAGTACGGCTACACCTGCTGCAAGATTATTCGTCAGGAGAACGATAAGGGTATCTGTCCGCTGCTGACCGGCGAGGTTGCGGGGAAGATTGCACAAATGCTTGAGAGGGGAAGGTCATGATTTACAGGATACTTGTTGCAGTACTTCTGGTTATGCTCTGCAGCGTGACAGCCGTTTTTGGCAACAACAGAGCAAGGGACATTACTTCCCTTGAAGCTAAGAAGCTTATGGAAAGATCAAAAAATGTTTTTCTGCTTGATGTCAGAACGGTACAGGAAAGAGAGCAGGGCTATCTGCAGGGGTCCGTACTTATCCCGATCGAAGTGATTGAAAAGAGGTTAGCTGAAGTGCCAAGAAACCGGCCGATTATCGTCTACTGTGCGGTCGGTTCCAGGTCAAGGGTTGTTGCACAGGCGCTGGCCGGCAGCGGTTATAATGAAGTCTACAATATGCGCGACGGCATAAACGGCTGGTATAAAAACGGCTTGCCGGTCAAGCGCTGATACGCTTACTTCCCGGGTTCACAGCAGTACCAGATTGTCCCGATGGACTATCTCATCCCCATAGCGGTAACCGAGAAGCTCTTCTATCCGGGCGCTGTTGCAGCCGATGAGTTTTGCGGTTTCGCTGCTTGAGTAATCAACAATCCCTCTGGCAAACTCTACACCGTTATGATCGCATATCCGCAAGCAGGCGCCCCGCTCGAACTCCCCCTCTACAGCAACAATCCCGGACGGCAGAAGACTGCACCCATCCTTGCGCAGCACCCTGGCAGCCCCGCTATCCACCGTAATCCGCCCTTGCGGCCTTAGAGTGAAGGCTATCCAGTGCTTGCGCCGGGTAAGGCTCTCCTTTGAAGGGAGGAGCAGGGTGCCGATATCTTCGCCGGCAACTGCCCGCAGGATTACCTCCGGCGTTCTGCCGTTTACTATCAGGGTGGCAGCCCCGGATTTACCCGCTTTTTTGGCAGCTGCCAGCTTGGTTGCCATGCCACCGGTACCAACAGTCGAGCCGCTCCCGCCTGCTGCCAGTTCCAGCTCTTTGGTAACCGTTTTCACCAGAGGTACAAGCCGCGCTTCCGGGTGTCTACGCGGATCGGCATCATAAAGCCCGTCAATATCGGTAAGGATGATGAGCAGGCCGGCATCGACCAGGCTGGTGACCAGAGCCGAGAGATTATCGTTATCGCCGAACTTGATCTCCTCGACCACCACCGAGTCATTTTCATTAATGATCGGCACCACACCGCATTCGAGGAGGGTCTCCAGGGTTGCTCTGGCGTTCAGGTGGCGGGTCCGGTCGGCAAGATCGCCGCGGGTAAGGAGCAGTTGGGCGACGTTGATGCCGTGGGCGGCAAAGGCATCCTCGTAAGCCCTCATCAGCCGCGACTGGCCGACGGCAGCAGCCGCCTGCTTCTGGGGGATGGTTTTCGGCCGGTCAGAGAGGCCAAGCGCTCCCCGTCCCGCAGCTATCGCTCCGGAAGAGACCAGCAGGATCTCCAGCCCTTGTTGCCGGCCGGCGGCGATCTGGGCGGCCAGAGTCTTCATGAACGCCCTGTCAAGGCTCTGGTCGTCGCTGGTGGTCAGAATTTGACTGCCGATTTTGATGACTATTCTTTTTACATTGGTGAGGATGTCTGAACGCATATCGGGATTGCTCTTTCTGCAGGAGTAGTGACAATTCTATAACATTTCGGGAGAGTAATAGCAATTGGTTGCGGCCGGAAAGGTGTTATTACCGCAGAGAAAATATGCAGGTGAATTGTTGATTTGATTCAAAAAAAACTGCTCCAGCCGGTTAAGGCTGGAGCAGTTGCAGTGCAAAAACAGACTACAGTTCTGTCAGCTACTAGAAAGTAGACCAGACAGGTGAAGTTCTGTAGTGGCAGTCGGTGTTGGAGCATGACTTCGGATTAACTGAAGATGATGTCCCGACATTACCGTTGTATGTCGGCGAGCCTGTACCGAACAGTCTGGCCAGGCTGCTGTTGAAGTTGATGGTACGTGTACCGCCGCCACCGGTGTTGTGGTTAAGGGCTTCTGTCTGGATGTGACAGACACCGCAGGTAGCATTATAGGCAGCTCCGCCAAAAGTATCACCGTTGGGGTTGAGTGTAGTGATAACACCGCCTCTGCTTTTCAGATACTCGATATGCTTGGCATGTGCACCGTAGCCTTCAACAGCATACGGGCCGCCTGCGCCCCAGACCGTGCCGCCGGATCTGGTGTCGTAATCGTGGCAACCGTTGCAGGTAACCAGGAAGTTATTGACGCCGTTGATGTGCAGCAGCTTGTTGATGATAGCGCCAGAGGCATTAACTACGGCAGCGTGACAACCGGCGCACTGGGTAACTGCTGTGAGGCCGGTGTGCGAGCCTGATACGGAGTTAGGCGGCAGACCGTGGCAGCGACCGCAGGTGGCAACTGACGGAGTGTTATTGGTCAGGTCCTGGTTCCATTGCGGGCTTCTGGCGGTACCGGCAGTGTCATTCTGGATCAGCTTGCTGCCGTGACAGTAGGTGGTGGTACAGGTAGCCGGTCCTGCTGATGTGCCGGAGACAAATGCTGTTGCAGTGGTATTTTTGACAGCGGTCGATGCTTGTGCAAAGGTGATCGACTGGGAACTGTAACGCGGCCCGGTCATGTGCGTGCCGTCAAACGACTGTGAAGGAACACGGTGGCACTCGTTACACTTGATCTTCGTCATGTAGATCGAGGAGAGGTGGACGAAGTGGGCGCCGACGCGCATGTCAGTAGCGACCGTAATCTGGTCGGTGCTGGTACCGGTATTGGCACCGTTTACCCAGCCCGGAGCAAAGTTCTTGCGCTCGGTGTTGCTGCTGAGGATGTTAGCTGCCTGCGGCTGGCCGTGGCAATGGGTACAGGTGTTTGTGGTGTTGAGCGCCCCGGCGTTCGACCAGGCACTGCGGGTTTTGCCGCCGTGGCAGGCGACGTTGGCGCAGGTCTTGTTGGCTTTGAATGATGTGTATGAGCCGTAGTTGATATCGTTGAATGTAACTGTGGCAACGCCGTCGACGTGTTTAACCACACCCGAGTACTGCTTGAGGGTGGCGGCGTCGGTGACTGTCTTGCTGTGGCAGATATTGCAGTTCATCTGCGCTGCCGTGTAAGGTGCCTTGAAGTGCTGCGAGTGGGTGGTGGACAGGCTGAAGCCGGCAGAACTTTTGGCCAGGTTGCCCTGGGCAGCGTCGCGACCGGCGTGACAGGCAAGACAGGGAATGGCGCCGGGTGCTGTAGTCCAGCCCAGTGACTGCCTGGTCAAGCCCTGGCCGGTTGTACGACCGGTACTGTGGCAGTAGACGTTGCTGCAGGTACCATTGCCAGTGGCGTTGGTGACGGCAATCTTGTTGCCGAGGGAGTAGGCATTCTTCGGCAGTTTGCTGCCGGTCAGGTTTTTGAATGCGCTGTCATGCTTAAGATTGCCGGTGTTGTCGTAGTGGCACGTGGTGCAGGCAAAACCATATTCAGACGGATCGGAACCGGCGTGCTTGTCGTGGGTACCGGGGAACTGTCCCGGCGGGACGTTACGTGCCGAGCCGTCCTGGGGTGGATTGCCGTGGCAGTCGCCGCAGGTGGTGATGGTGGCCAGTCTTAGGTACGGATTGAGGCTAACAGCGGCGAAGGCGCCAATGGCCGAAGCTGCTGCGGTTGATGTCGGTGCAGTGGTGCCGGCGGCAGTTATTATGCTGTAACCGTTGGCTACGTTAAAATTGGTTCCTGCATAGTCCCTTAGTTCAGAGTACCCGGCAGTAGCCACATTGGATGTCTGGCCGTTCCAGTTGCTTGCATAAGCGACCAGACCGGCATTACCGGTGAAACCGGAGACGTTGAATGCTGTCAGAGCAATTGTTGTCGCGCCTGCTGTTGCATTGGTCTGGGAAGCAACAATCGGCGCGGCCTGATCAACACCTCCGAAGGTCGCCGCCGTGGCATACATGGCAGTGAGGTTGGCGGTTATGGAGGTGGTCACTGACAGAGTCTTGTTGGCGCCTGCGAGAAGAATGCCTGCCTCGTTCAGGTAGCCGAGCCAGATCTTGTTGTTCTGGGTGGTGTTGGTGACGATCTGCGTCAGGGCCTGGCCACCGAAGCTGGCCGAGATTAATGGTGTTTGAGCAGCTCCGTACTCGGTAGCTACAGCTACCAGCAGGACTCTGCTGGGGCCGATGCCGACTTTATACGTCCCGGTGACGGTGCCAGCATTAGTGTTGCTGACGATGTGCGGTGTTGCCGGCCACTGGTTGACGGCATCAACTGATGCTGAAGCCAGGGCAGGCATGAGCAGACCCATGATAAGGGTCGTACACAAGCTTAACTTCCTAAACATTTTTCCCATAATTTCCTCCGGTATTGTTTGTTTGCTGCATTTTTATTAACATCCTATTATTAATATCCAGATTAGGAATGAGTGGTTAATTGGCCTGATTAAAGGCGCTAACATTAGATTCAGATTTTCTGTTAGTGCAAAAACCTTACCACTTAGCAAATTATAATAACCCTCTCTCGTTTTTCCGCCAAAATATGCAGCCGCACCTTGATTAATTATTGGCAGCGGCACATTAGCTATCCTGGCGCACCGCTCATTAAAAATAGTTTCCGCTTTTTAACTGCGGTTATGGTTTTCGGTACGTTATATAACGCCGGTTGGCAAGATTTATAACGAAGACGGGTGTCTCGGCAACTGTCCAATATAGTTACAATATATGTATAATATTGCATGTGAGGAGCGACGGTTATGAATAAAGTCTGCAGGGATATATAGAGCGGCAGAGGGCAGTTCAGCGACTGTTTCAGACGGGGATGATTAACAAGTTGGGTAAACGGTGTCGTGCAGGTGGATGGTTTGCTACGGCTGTAATTGTTTGCAGGTGGCACAAAGGCCGGAAAAACCCTTATGCTTGATTTGACCAGAGCGTTGCCGCAATCTCGTCGAGTAAAGGCGCAATACCGGCGCCGGTTATCGCCGAAACCGGAAAGACCTTGATCCCGAGCTTCTCAAAGTAGGGGGTTATCTCTGCCAGCAGCGCCTGCGCATCAGGAAGGTCAATCTTGTTGACAACCACTATCTGCGGCTTTTCCGCCAGTTCCGAACTGAAGAGGGCAAGCTCCCTGTTGAGGATTTCGTAGTCAGCAAGCGGATTGGAGTCATGGGTTCTGCAGGGATCGAGCAGGTGCAGCAGGATGCGGGTTCGCTCGACATGACGCAGAAACCGGTGACCGAGGCCGGCGCCATCATGGGCGCCTTCGATGATCCCCGGGATGTCGGCCATGACAAAGGAACGGTAGTTCTTGTACTCCACCACGCCGAGGTGCGGCTTCAGCGTTGTGAAGGGGTAATCGGCGATCTCCGGGCGAGCGGCAGAGACTTTGGTGATTAAAGAGGATTTGCCGACGCTGGGGAAACCGAGGAGTCCGACATCCGCCATCAGTTTGAGTTCAAGCCTGATAACCAGCTCTTCACCCGGCTCTCCGGGTTGAGCGAATTTCGGTGCCTTGTTGGTGGCTGTTTTAAAGCGGGCATTTCCCTGCCCACCGCGACCACCTTTAAGCAGCAGCACCTCTTTTCCTGCTTCGGCCATATCGACAATGATTTCACCGGTCTCGGCATCCTTGACGATGGTGCCCTGCGGCACAAGCATTACCAGGTTGCTGCCGCGGGCGCCGTGGCGGTCCTTCCCCATGCCGTTTCGACCACGCTCGCCCTTTTGATGCGGGTGCAGACGAAGGTCGTGAAGGGTTGACAGTTGGGGCGACACGACGATGATTATATCGCCGCCTTTACCGCCATCGCCACCGTCAGGCCCGCCGAGCGGAATGAACTTCTCCCGGCGAAAGGAGACGCAACCTGAGCCACCATCACCGGCCCTGGCAAAAATTTTAACTTCATCAATAAAACTCATAACCTTTATCTTTATGGCCTAATGCCATAGACATGCTGATTTTCACGAGCAATGCCGTATCAACAATAAAAGCCCGGAGCAGTGCAGGCCCCGGGCTTTCAGTTGGGTTCAATACCGGTTCTTCTCAGTTTGCGGGGTAAACCGATACCTTCTTGCGGTCACGACCCATGCGCTCGAATTTCACGACGCCGTCGATCAGGGAGAACAGGGTGTAATCTTTACCGCAGCCGACATTGTTGCCCGGGTGAATACTGGTGCCGTGCTGGCGATAAATGATGTTGCCGGCGCGAACCGGTTCGCCGCCGAATTTCTTGCAGCCGAGTCGCTGACCGCCGGAATCACGGCCGTTTCTGGAGCTCCCGACCCCTTTTTTGTGTGCCATTAGTGTTAACCTCCAAACTGTTGCCAGTCACCTGTCAGGCGACTGAATCATGCGTTGATCGTTTCTATCTTGAGGACAGTCCTTAGTTGGCGGTGCCCGTTAAGCTTTCGGGTTCCCTTCCGGCGCTTGGACTTGAAGACCAGAATCTTCTTGTCTTTCCCCTGCTCGACAATTTTGCCGACTACAGAGGCGCTGGGCACTACCGGTGTTCCGATTTTAACCGTATCGCCGCCAACCATCAGGATGTCTTCGAGCGTAATGGCATCACCAACTGCGCCTTCGATCTTTTCGATTTTAAGAAAATCGCCCACGGAAACTTTATACTGCTTCCCTCCGGTTCTTACTACTGCGTACATAGTCTTACTCACCACCTTTACTATAAAATTACACTGAGCTTGAAAAAATAGCTCATGTTGCGAAACTATGTCAAGAAATATTATCCGGGATGCTGAATTCAGGCAATATCCACCAGAATCTCATCACCCTGGATCTTTACCGGAAAAATCTTCAGGGTGAAGCCGGGATTGTCGAGACAACTGCCGCTTTTCAGGTTGAATCTGTAGCCATGCCGCGGACAGGAGAGATGCCCATCCTTGACAATACCGCTATGCATCGGGCTCCCCTGATGCGGGCATTCATTTTCGCAGGCAAAGATTTCACCCTTGATGTTAAGCAGCAGCAACTCCTGGCCGTTAACAGTGACCACCTTTTTACCGAAGTTAGGGACTTCCGACAGTTTGGCGGCAAAGATCATCTGTTCCTCCCTGAATTGGATTTCATATGATGGCGATCTCGAACTGCTCCTGATGAAACCCCGGCTTCGCCCGCACCGTGATCCGCTTTTTGAATTTCCTTTCCAGCTCCTCCAGCCCCCGCCGCTCCTCATCATAGAGCAGATCCGCAACCTGGGGGTGAACTGTAAGCGTCGCCTTGGTTCCCCTGATATCCAGCATCTCGCGGCGTAATTCGCGGAATATTTCGTAGCAGACAGTTGTCTTGGATTTAACATAACCGCGCCCTTCACAGTAGGGGCATGGTTCGCACATCATCCGCCCCATGCTTTCCCGCACCCTTTTCCTGGTCATCTCCACCAGGCCGAGTTCGGAGATTTTCAGGATGTTTGTCTTGGACTTGTCAGCTTTCAGCGCCTCTTCGAGCGCGCCATAAACTTTTTCGCGGTTGACCTCTTTTTCCATATCGATGAAGTCGATTATGATGATGCCGCCGATATTCCGGAGCCGGAGCTGATAGGCGATCTCCTTGACTGCCTCCAGGTTCGTTTTCAGGATAGTATCTTCGAGATTGTGCTTGCCGACATAGCGTCCGGTGTTGACATCAATTGCCGTGAGCGCTTCGGTCTGCTCGATTATGATGTACCCGCCGCTTTTGAGCCAGACCTTGCGGCCGAGAGCACGGCTGATCTCCACCTCCAGACCGTAATGATCAAACATCGGCTCTTCTTCGTCGTAGAGTTCGATGGAGTATTTCATCTTCGGCATGAAGGTGCTGATGAACTGGACAATCCGGTCATGCTCGGGCTTGGAATCAACGACAATCCGGTCAACCGATTCGGTGAGAATGTCCCTGACAACCTTCTGGGTCATATCGAGATCGGAGTGAATAAGCAGCGGCGGGTTGCCTTTGTCTTTCTTCTTGGCGATCTCATCCCAGAGTTTTATCAGATACTTGATATCGCTCTGCAGGTCTTCCTCGCTTTTGCCTTCCGAGACCGTCCTGACGATGAAGCCGCTACCGGCAGGCTTGATGCGCTCTACTATCTCCTTGAGGCGCTCCCGCTCCACTTCGTCCTCTATCCGCCTGGAGATGCCGACATGGTCGACTGTCGGCATATATACCAGATGGCGACCGGGAAGCGAGATGTGGGCGGTGATCCTTGCCCCCTTGGTGCCGATCGGTTCCTTGGAAATCTGGACAAGAAGCTCCTGCCCCTCCTGCAGGAGGTCTTCTATCGGGTGCATCGGATGTATATCCGGGGTCTCGCCGTCAGCCGGTTCATCCTGCTTGCCGTTTCCGTCCATGAATGATTCAAACTCATCGAGCGGGTCGAAAACATCGGCCACATAGAGAAAAGCCGCTTTTTCCAGGCCGATATCGACAAAAGCCGCCTGCATTCCGGGGAGGACACGAACAACTCTCCCTTTGTAGATGTTGCCGACTATCCCCTTGACCTTGGCCCGTTCTATGTAGAGCTCGGCAATAGTGCCGTTCTCTATCAGGGCAACGCGGGTTTCGTGGGAGGTGGTGTTAATGACCAGTTCATTCGCCATGTTTACCTCAGGGAAACGCGGCTTTCCCGCCCTGGCTGCGTAAGTCGGCGGGTTCGCTTGTGCGGCATAGCCTGGCTATGCCTCCGCGCTTACCCTTGACAGCCTTGCCAGAACGAAAAATCCACGTTTCTGCACTTGAATTTAAAATATTATATCGAAAAAGAAGAATCTTTAAATATTACGGCAAGCTTTTCTATGCGGCACGCTTTGAGCGTGTCAGCCTCAAGGCCGGTTACGGCTGCGGCAAATTCCAGCGGTTTGCCGCGACCGATTTCCATGGTCAGAAAGTTTTCATCAGCGCTGAGGCAGTGGAGTTCATGGCGAAGGTCGTACTCCTGAACGCCGCTTTTCTTCACTCTGCTGAAAGGGTGACTCGCCAGTCCAAGAAAGGCCTCCACCTGCTGCGGCAGGTTTGCAGTCCCTTCCGGGAGGGTGACCCGGTAGCGAACCCGTTCCATGATGGTCGAGAGCGATGGACTCTTTGCCGGAACCGAAGCTGCTGCCGTTACGGCAATCCCTTGCGGGAGAACCAGGTTGAGACTCTCGCGAACCCTGTCAGCACCGAAGCCGGGCTCGATCTCTATATCAAGGTATTCGGCGAAAGATTCTACACCGACAGAGAGCGCAGTTGCAAATGAGAATTTGGGGTGAGGGTGAAATCCCAGCGAAAATCTCATTGGAATGCCGGCTCTTTTCACCGCTCTGGTAAAAAGAGTGATCAGCTCCAGGTGGCTCAGGAATATCATGGCGCCGGTTTTTGAGTATCTGACCCTGATCCGCTCAACGTCGTGTGAACCGGGTAGCTGCACAGTGTGAACCGTCGGCAGTGCTGCCGCTTTTTGCGCCAGCCGCATCCTGACATCCTCGAAATCACAAATACCGCAGGCGCTGCAGTTGCCGTTGCGGCAGTCTCCGGTAGGTTCGCCGGAAACGGCTCTCTTTCGCTCCTGCAGCAGAAACTCGCGGCTGATGCCGCTGTCAATATGATCCCAGGGGAGTAGTTCCTCAAGCTCCCGCTGGCGCAGATAAAACCTTGGGTCGATGCCGGTAGCGGCAAAAGCTTCCTGCCATCTGGAAAAGCTGAAGTGATCCCCCCAACTGTCAAAGCGGCAGCCAAGCCTGATCGCCTCCAGCAGCACCTTGCCGAGTCTGCGGTCGCCGCGGGCAAATACGCCTTCAATAACAGAAAGCGGCGCATCGTGCCATTTAAAATTCAGCTTTTTCCGCTTCAGCTCTGTCCGCAGGTATTGCTGTTTTGTCAGGATATCTTCATAACTTATCTGCTGTTCCCACTGAAACGGGGTATGCGCCTTCGGGACAAAACTTGAAACCGAGACATTGACTTCGCCGCCATTACCGGAAAGTTTGCCCGCTCTCTTTACCTGGCGGGCCAGTTCCACAATTCCCGCCACATCCTCCATGGTCTCTGTAGGGAGCCCAATCATGAAGTAGAGTTTGATGAGCCGCCAGCCTGCACTGTAGGCGGCATGTGCATCCGCGAGAAGATCCTCTTCGGTTATGCCCTTGTTGATTACCTGCCTGAGCCGCTCGCTCCCTGCCTCAGGCGCCAGGGTCAGGCCGGTTTTACGGACCTTTTTGATCTCTTCGACCAGTTCCGGGGAAAGCGTGCCGACACGCAGCGACGGGAAGGAAACCGCAACGCGGCTTTCGGCATAACGCCGCATCAGTTCTTGCAACAACGGAGTAAGGCAGCCGTAGTCACCGGTCGCCAAAGAGAGAAGTGACACTTCGTCATAGCCGGTGGCAACAAGTGTCGCTTCGATATTGGCAAGAATCTCCTCCGGGCTCCTCTCCCTGACCGGTCGATAGATATACCCGGCCTGACAAAAACGGCACCCGCGCGTACATCCCCGGCCGATTTCCATGCTGACCCGGTCGTGAACGGTCTTGAGAAAGGGGATCACCGGCGCAGTCGGATATTCTGCTGTATTCAGATCGCTCAGGAAGCGCCGCCGAACCCGGGGTCGCTCTTGCTGCAGCGGGGTAATGGTGCGGATCCGGCCGTCATCATGATAATCGACTACATACTGCGATGGTATGTATACTCCGGTTATTTTGGAAAGCTCCTGCATGAGCTCCATTTTACTCTGTCCCTGCTTTTTCCTGGCTTTCACTGCGGCGGCAATTTCCAGCGCCGCCTCTTCGCCATCGCCAATCAGAAAAGCGTCGAAAAAGTCGGCAAGCGGCTCCGGGTTGAAGGCGCAGGGCCCACCCCCCAGAATCAGCGGCCAGGATTCATCTCGCTCGACTGCCAGCAGCGGGATACCGGAAATTTCCATCATATTGAGGATATTGGTGTAGGAGAGCTCATGCTGCAGGGTAAAGCCGAGAATATCAACAGCGGCAAGGGGCGTGCCGCTTTCAAGAGTGGCAAGTCCGCTACCACTTGTCCGGAGCTGTTCCTCCCGATCCGGCCAGGGGGCATAGACGCGCTCGGCAGCGAGCCAATGCGGTTTATTCAAGATAGCGTACAGTATCTGAAAGCCGAGATGACTCATGCCGACTTCATAAACATCCGGGAAGGCAAGTACAAAGCGGATTTCAGGGGAGTTCTTCCTTATGCTCCCCATCTCGCCACCCATGTACCTGGCGGGTTTTTCAACATTCAGCAGTGATTGATCCGGCAATGATGGACTCCTTAATGAAAAAAGTGGCAATAGTGCCACGGCGCGCCATACTAACAGCTGCAATCATTTGAAGCAAGCCTTGAGAATTGTCTCTGCCGCAAATGAGGTGGCCGCTAGCCGAAATGAGTTGTAATTCATTGCAGGATTAGCGCGGCGACCGGGCCAGATAATAAAAAAACAGATATATCAGCATGTTACTGGCAGTTATTTTATTTGGCACGACATGTGCTTGGTAAAAAGTCATTAAATCAAAAGTGCATCACAAACTAACAGGAGAAAGAAAATGAAAAAAGTTATGTCTTCCATCGTTGCCGCTATCGTTGCAGTTGCTTTTGCTGGTGTTTGCTTTGCTGTTGAAGTAAAGAAAGAGGCTACTACAACCACGACTACTACTACTGCTCCTGCTGCTGAAGCAAAGAAAGAAGCAAAGCCTGTTAAAAAAGCAAAGAAAGCAAAGAAAGTGAAGAAAGAAGTTAAGAAAACTGAAGAAACTACTACTACAACTACCACTCCTGCTGCTCCTGCTAAAAAGTAAGCAACTTCTCGCAGAGAATAAAAAAGCCGCATCTTCGGATGCGGCTTTTTTTGTTCCTGGGGATAAGTTCAAGACAAGGCTACTCTTTCATCCAGACGAATCTTGGTTCGATCCAGGGGTCATAAAAACCCGGATAGGCAAGAAAAAAAGTCAATAATTCTCCAGCCCCGCTCACCGTTCTTACCACAGTCATGCCGATTCCTTTAAATGGTCCGATTACCGCGCCACGCAGCCAGCCATCATTTTCGCCGGTAACATAAATCTGCTTGGGAAACTCTACCCAGCCTGTAAGGATGTTGGCCGCGCCCCTGACCCCTTTGGTCGCCATGGCGTCAACAACATCCTGAGGCGAGGCAGTGTCGACATTGCTGTAGCTTGCAGCCTCGGTAGCAAGAGGGCTGGCAAGCCACAAAACTGATAGCAGCGAGAAGAAGCATAGTTTGGCAAACATTATTTTTCCCCTGATTTAATTTCAGTCGTCTGCTCTCCGTTTAAGGACGAAGGATCTGCACGCGGATTTTCCCACCCTTGCCAGACGAATTCAGGATCTATCATCGGGTCGTAATAGCCCGGCTGAGGAACCAAAAAGAAAATGGTTTCCGTCAGGCCGATAAATCCTCGATAGAGGGTCATTCCTACCCCTTTCAAGGGGCCGACAATATAACCGACAGCGCCATGGTTGCGACCGGTAAGGATAGTCTGCTTCGGGAGTTCCACTATTGCCGTTCCCATATTGGTAATACCTCTCACCAGCTTGAAAGACATCTTTTCGGCGATTGATTCCGGTTTGGGCATGTCGGCAGCAATAGCCGGAACGTTCAGTAGCATCAATGCGGAGATTGCAAAGGCTAAAAAAAGCTTCTTCATGAGCGGGATTCTCCTTTTTATAAGTGAAGGAAATTTTATGCGGGCTATTTTCCCTTTTAACACAATATATCTGGAGTGGCAAGCAACTAGGAGTCTGGCTGCATTGGCAGGACCATGATGCTCACGAATGGACAAAAAAGGCGCGGTCATTTCTGGCCGCGCCCTGATTCGAAATAACAGCGTGTTGTCAGGCGTGCTTCGCCAGATAAGAGGAAACCCCGTCGGCAGTGGGCTTCATCGCCTCCTCACCTTCCTGCCAGTTGGCCGGGCAGACCTGATCGCCGTGCGTTTCGACGAACTGCAGTGCCGTGACCATTCTGATCGCTTCATCAACACTTCTGCCAAGAGGAAGGTCATTGATTACTGAATGACGGATAATCCCTTTGGTGTCAATCAGGAAGAGGCCTCTCAAGGCGACTGACTCTCCAAAGAGAATGCCGTAGCTTTTGGCAATCTTCTTGTCGAGGTCGGCAACCAGTGGATACTGGATATCGCCGATACCGCCATCCTCCGCCGCGGTGTTTTTCCAGGCAAGATGGGTAAACTTCGAGTCGACCGACACGCCGATAACTTCGCAGTTCCGTCGCTTGAACTCTTCCAGTTTTTTGTTGAAGGCGAGTATCTCGGACGGACAGACAAAGGTAAAGTCAAGCGGGTAGAAAAACAGTACGACATACTTCCCCTGGAATGATGAAAGCGTGAGCTGGCCGAAGCTGTTGTCCGGCATGACTGCATCAGCAATAAAATCGGGTGCCTGCTGGGTGACAAGAGTACAAGCGCTCATGGTCAAATATCTCCTTGGCTGGTATTTACAAGCATGTGTAAATAAATACCAACCGTAGTGGCCCTTGTCAAGCTAAAAGGACAAAAAAAGTCCCTTTAATCCTGTTGGCTTATTTCACCTTTTATGCCAACGGTCACCTCTTTAAACGGGATCTCTTTGCCGGATGCCGCCAGCGCCTGTCTGGCTGCCATAACGATGCCGCCGCAGCAGGGGACTTCCATCCTCATGACGGTTATACTTTTTAATGAAGAGTTACGAAAAAGTTCGGTCAGTTTCTGCAGATAGAACTGGTTGTCATCAAGTTTTGGACAGCCGATCACCACGGCTTTGCCGGCAAGGTAATCCTTGTGGAAATCAGCATAGGCAAAAGGGACGCAGTCAGCGGCAATCAGCAGATCGGCACCCTGGAAATAGGGCGCATTTGTCGGCACCAGGTGCAGCTGTACCGGCCACTGTGCCAGCATGCTCTGCCGTGAGCCGGCTTCTGTTGCTGTGGTTTTTTCAGCCGGAGAAAAGCTCATGGCGCGGGACCCGGGACAGCCGCCGCCATGTCCCTGCCCGTGGTGCCCATGGGGTTGATGCACTGGCAGGGTGTTGCGAGGCGGTTTGAGATGCTGTACAACTGCCGCCTCATCAAATTCGTCAGCTTCGCGTTCGATGATTTTGATGGCATCCTGCGGGCATTCGCCAAGGCAGGCGCCGAGGCCGTCACAAAGATTGTCTGCGGAAAGAACCGCCTTGCCGTTTATCATCCTGATGGCCCCTTCGGCACATGACGGTACACAGAGTCCGCAGCCGTTACACTTGTCCTGATCTATCTGCACAATCTTCCTAAGCATTGTCTCTCTCCCTATGATTTAAAATAGTAATGCCAGAGATAATCCAGCCTGCCGCGCAGCACCATCTTCTTACCCGAATAAGCCATAATCTCCCGTATTTTCTGGCGATACTCCGGGGTGTAGCAGTGAATATGGCAGTTTTTGCATGCAGGCTTGGGGGTTAAAGGGCAGCACGCCCTTTTTTGCATGCCGTGCTCCAAAAGCCCGGCGCACCCTTTACAGAGCGACAGCCGCCGTTTTCCTCCGCGCTGCAGGATTTCAGGGATGCCCTCTTCGCTGCTTTCTTCTCTGGCATGTTTTGCCTGGCAGAAAAGCTCAATAAACCTGGCAAGAATTTTCAGGTCTTCGAGTTGTGCTGAAGTGTAGCTGTTCATGATGTAACCCTATCAGGTGAGTGCTGCAATCTGGATGACGCAAGTCAAAAAAACATTGTTGGTCGCCGTCTTTAATCAAGTAATTTTGCCTTAAGAGTCAGAGTGTGCTATGAAAACAGCAGAATGCAAGCACAAACGCACCACATAATCGGACGCTCCAGCCACAACATCTCCCGGAAGCTGCTCAGCCCCAACGCACTGAAGATCATGTACCGTCTGCGTGATAACGGCTTCACTGCCCGTCTCGTTGGCGGAGCAGTCAGGGACATCCTCATCGGCAGAACGCCGAAAGACTTCGATATTGTCACTGATGCCACCCCTGAGCAGATGAAACGCCTTTTCCGCAACTGCCGGCTGGTAGGCAGACGCTTCCGGCTGGCGCATCTTCACTTCAAGGATGAGATCATCGAGGTGGCAACCTTTCGCGCCAGCGGCGCCGGGACAGATCCGGACGAAGCCGACCTTCCTGTCGAAGATGAGGATTTACCGGTTATCAGCGACCGCAGGCATCATCACCTCCTTATCGATGACGACGGCATGCTGCTGCGCGACAATCTCTTTGGTACGCCGCAGGAGGATGCCTGGCGGCGTGATTTCACCATCAATGCGCTCTCCTATGATATTGCCGATTTTGCCGTCATCGATTACGTCGGCGGCCTTGCCGACCTTGAGCAGAGAGTCATCCGGACAATCGGCGAGCCGTCGGGCAGATTCACCGAAGACCCGGTAAGGATGCTGCGCGCCGTCAGGCAGTCCGCCCAGCTCGATTTTACCATCGAGAAGATGAGCTGGCAGGCAATGATTGAAATGGCGGACAGGGTAACACTGGCTGCACCGGCCAGGCTCTTTGATGAACTGCTTAAAACGTTTCTCTCCGGAGTTGCCGGCTCCTGCTACAGGCTGTTGCGCAAAAGCGGTCTGTTGGCAGCGCTGCTCCCCGAATTTTATGACTGGTTGCAGGAGGCCGGGGATGACGCGGTTGTCAGTGCGCTTAAATGGCTTGACGAGCGAGCGGCAAGCGGCAAAGTCACCTCTCCCCAGCTGTTTATGGCGATGTTCTTCGGCAGCTATCTCGACTCGGGGCGACTGCCCGTACCCTCGGCTGCATCCCCTTATCAGGTGAGGCTTGACAGCGCTCTTGCCGTTTTCATGCAGGAGACCTCCGGCAGGATACAGATTCCGCAGCGTACGATGATGAAGCTGCGCGAGGTTCTGCTGCTGAGCAGCCGCCTTGTTCAGGTTCCGGGGCGCAAACCGCAGAATATTATCGCCAGGCCCGGATTTCTGGACGCGGTGGAGTACCTGCATCTGCGTGCCGAGCATGACAGGGAATTGGCAAAGAGCGCCAGATGGTGGGAACGCTATGCTGTTGACAATGTGCTGCCGGCTGTTGAGACAGCAGACTCCGCGCCTGCCGGAGAGACGCGCAGAAATAGGCGACCTGGCAGAAGAAGGCGTTTGCATAAACGGTAACAGCAGTATGCTTACAGCAATACCTCGCTGTCCGCCGGCTGTGACGCACTCCTATCACCCTGGTTTTCTTGCATTTTATCGGCGCAACTGGTATCGTAACGCAACTATCTTTTCGGAGGATCGTTTCAATGAATGTTTCACACCATCGCCTTATTATCCTTGGTTCCGGCCCTGCCGGTTACACCGCTGCCATCTACGCGGCCAGGGCGAATCTGACGCCGACCCTGATCACCGGACTCCAGCAGGGGGGGCAGTTGATGTCTACCACCGAAGTGGACAACTGGCCGGGAGATGTTGACGGCGTGCTCGGTCCGGTGCTGATGGAACGGATGTCTCGTCATGCCGAACGCTTCGGTACGAATTTCATCTTTGACCATATCAATACGGCCGATCTGAAAAACCGTCCCTTTGTCCTTAGCGGCGACAACGGCAGCTACACCTGCGACGCCCTGATAATCGCCACAGGAGCAACCGCTAAGTATCTTGGACTCCCCTCTGAAGAAGCGTTCAAGGGGAAAGGGGTCTCAGCGTGCGCCACCTGCGACGGCTTCTTCTATCGCGGCAAACCGGTTGCAGTCATCGGCGGCGGCAGTGCTGCCGTTGAGGAAGCGCTCTACCTTGCCAACATCGCCAGTCATGTAACTGTTGTCCATCGCCGCGACAAGTTCCGCTCGGAAAAGATTCTGGTCGACCGTCTGATCGAGAAAACCAAAGGGGGCAACGTCACTATTGAGTGGCATCATGTCCTTGATGAGGTGCTCGGTGATGCATCCGGCGTCACCGGCATCCGCATTCGCCACAAAAGCGGCTCAACCAAGGATATTCCGGTACATGGCTGCTTCATTGCCATCGGCCATGCTCCCAACACCCAGCTGTTCACCGGGCAGCTGGAGATGGATGATGGTTACATCCGTACGCTTTGCGGCAATGAGGGGAACTTCACCGCAACCAGCATCCCCGGAGTTTTTGCGGCCGGCGACGTGCAGGACCAATACTACCAGCAGGCAATTACTTCGGCGGGCACCGGCTGCATGGCGGCGCTTGATGCGGAGAAATATCTGGATATGTTGAAAAACTAGTTGAGGGCTCTGGGCTGAGGGGAAATTCACTGTTTTATTTACCCTCAGCCCCGAGCCCCGAACCCTCAGCCGGAGGTTCCGATGCTCGCCAAAGTCCTCAGCTCAGCCCTGCTTGGTATTGATGCCGTAACCGTTCATGTTGAAGTCGATATTGCCCAGGGATTGCCGCAGTTCGCCACGGTCGGCCTGCCTGACGGAGCGGTCAAGGAGAGCAAGGATCGCGTCAAGGCGGCGCTGAAAAACTCCGGCTACGATTTTCCTGCCAGAAGGATCACGGTCAACCTCGCTCCGGCCGACCTGAAGAAAGAGGGGACATCCTTTGACCTGCCGATTGCCATCGGCATCCTTGCCGCCACCGGGGTAGTGAAAAAGGAGAAGCTCGCCCGGTACCTGATAGTCGGCGAACTTTCCCTGGACGGCTCCATCAAGGGGGTGCGCGGCACTCTGCCGGTTGCGGTGACCGCCCGTGCCGGGGAGCTTGGCGGCATCATCGTGCCAAAGGACAATGTCAACGAGGGGGGGGTAGTCGAAGGGATCGACGTCATCGGCGTAGCAGACCTTGCCGAAGTGGTCGGTTTTCTCAACGGTGAGACCCTGATAAAACCCCACCGGATTGACGTTCACGACCTTTTCCGCCAGGAAGCGGAGTACTATGAGGACTTTGCCGAAGTCCGCGGCCAGGAACATGCCAAACGGGCGCTGGAGGTGGCAGCGGCCGGAGCGCATAACCTGCTGATGCTGGGACCTCCCGGCTCGGGCAAGACGATGCTGGCCAGACGCCTGCCGACAATTCTGCCGCGGATGTCATTTACCGAAGCGATTGAAACCACAAAAATCTACAGTATCATGGGACTGCTTGACCGCGAAAAGGCGCTTGTCGCCCAGCGCCCTTTCCGGGCGCCGCATCACACCATCTCCGATGTCGGCCTGATCGGCGGCGGCAATACGCCCAAGCCGGGGGAAGTATCTTTGGCGCACAACGGCGTACTGTTTCTCGATGAACTGCCGGAATTCAAGAAGCATGTCCTGGAGGTACTGAGGCAGCCGCTGGAAGACGGCCGGGTCACCATCTCCCGCTCGCTGGCGTCGATCACCTATCCGGCCCGGTTGATGCTGATTTCCGCACTTAACCCCTGTCCCTGCGGTTACCTGGGGGACCCCACCCACACCTGCAGCTGCTCGCCGCGCGACATTCACCGCTACCGCTCCCGCATTTCCGGCCCGCTCATGGACCGGATCGACCTGCATATCGAAGTGCCGGCAGTCAAGTACCGCGATCTGGCCGACCGGAGCGACGGCGAAAGCTCGGCCGTCATAGCCGCAAGGGTGGAGGAGTCGCGCGCCATCCAGCGGGAGCGCTACCAGTCTGCTAAAATCCACGCCAACGCCCAGATGACCCCCCGCCTGATCAGAAAGCATTGCGAACTCGATGCTGCCGGCAACCGGCTGCTGGAGCTGGTCACCGACCGTCTCGGCCTCTCCGCCCGCTCCTATAACCGGATACTTAAGGTCTCCAGAACTATTGCTGATCTTGACAAGAGCGAAAACATCCGCGAACAGCACCTCTCGGAGGCGATCCAGTACCGGAGCCTGGACAGGAAGACGGTGTAACCCTTTAACTAGATTACGAATCGCAGAACTCACCTGAATTTATGACTCAAATATTGATTCAAAATAGCTTGTTTATGCCTCGGCATGGTGGTAATATTGCCTCAGTTAATGAGGCATAAACTTCCGTTTCTGCCTCACACCATACCCTGAGGCTCACCCATGACAAAATACATCTGGCAAGCCCCAACCTGGCCCGAATTCACCATCGGCTATGAACGCCTGCTCCCCAAATTAAGCCGTTGTCATGCCCTTCAAGGTCAGCTCATACAGCAGCTCTCCTCGCTTGGGATCGACCTTGAACTGGCAGCTCAGCTAGAATCCTTAACCCAGGAAACGGTCAAGACGGCAGAGCTTGAAGGGGAACGTTACAATCCGGATGCGGTACGCTCTTCCATTGCGCGGCGACTGGGCTTGCCGACAGCAGGCCTGCCTTCTCCCTCGCGAGAGGTTGACGGACTGGTCGATGTTTTGCTTGATGCAACCGGCGCAGATAACCCGGACTTAAGTGCAGCCCGGCTCAAGGCCTGGCATGCCGCACTGTTTCCGACCGGTCGCTCCGGCTTGTGCGAAATCGAAGTCGGGCAATGGCGGACGGAGCCGATGCAGATTATCTCGGGACGCGTCGACAGAGAAAAAGTCCACTACCAGGCGCCACCGGCCGAGCGGGTTAACCGGGAAATGGAGTTATTCCTCGCTTGGTGGCAACAAAGCCATCCGGCCCTAAACAACACCGATCCTGTGATCCGGGCCGGCATCGCCCACTATTGGTTCGTCGCCATCCATCCCTTTGCCGATGGCAATGGCCGCATAGCCCGGGCCCTCTCGGATATGGCACTTGCTCAAGCAGACGGGGCCGCAAAGCGCAGCTACAGCCTCTCGGCGACAATTATGGAAAACCGGGAGGGTTATTACGCGGTGCTGGAAAAGACTTCCACCGGACAGGGCGATCTCACAGAATGGCTGTCCTGGTTTCTGGACTGCATTGAACAGTCCCTGAAGCAATCCAAAGCAACGCTTGAGAAGGTTTTGGGGCTGACTGGTTTCTGGCATGAGATTTCCGACATCTCTCTCAATGAGCGCCAGATCAAGCTGGTCAAAAGACTCCTGGAGGCGGGAGAAGGTGGCTTTGAAGGGGGCTTGACCGCCGGGAAATATCAAGGGATGGCCAAAGTGAGCCGTGCGACCCTGACACGGGATCTTGCCGATCTGGTCGGCAAGGGAATCCTGATCCTTACGGGTGAACGGAAAGCAGCCCGGTACTGTTTGAAATGGGGATTGGCCAGGAAGAAATGATGATGGCGGTATTTAGGGCGAAGTGAACTCGGATGGCGGGGCTAAGTGGTGAATGAGCTAGCTTTTGGCGGGGCTTCCTAGTCGGTGAGGAGAGGAGGTGGGAGAACGGATTTAAGACTACATACAGTTTTCAGAATTAAATATCCTGTCACCGGAACTCCCTCCTCTGAGAGTTCATCACTACCGGTACACTTCGTCATGGCTGCCGATATCGAGCAGAATGATCTCCTTGTCAGTAACCATAACCGTAAGTGTGATGCGGTAGCTGTGGGTGATGCTCACCGCCTGAACTCCCTTCAGCGTACCGGTGAGATGATGGAACTTCAGATGAGGTTGAAATGGATCTCTTTCCAGATCACGCAGGATGGTGGCGACCTTGGGGCGCAGGTCGGAATGTTTGGCGAAGAACTTCTTTGCCGTGCGGGTGAAACCGGCGGTCCAAACCAGAAGATACATGCTCAGTCTCCCAGTCCGAATTCCTTGATCAACTCGTCCGCACTTCCCCGTGTCACCCTGCCCGCTGTCAAGTCCTGAAGTGACGCCTTCACACGGATCTGGTACGCCTCCTCTGCCTCGGCCACCAACTCCTGATAACGCTCTTCGGACAGAACCACGTACTCGGGACGGTTGTTGCGGATTACATGAACATCACCTTGGGCAATCAAACCGTCAATCGCGGCAATACCGCGCCGCTTGATCTCCTGGGCAGGAATGGTATTCATTGCGATACTCCTTTAAATACTTAATCAAGTACTTAAAACTATGCCACAGGCGGGATTGAACGACAAGCAGATTTTACGCGGAAACAGC